>NZ_JAAGOV010000037.1:0-105627 GCF_010500785.1 Salipiger sp. PrR003 | reverse complement strand
CCCCGAGGCCGCCAGCGCCTGGTCGAGCCGCCCCTCGGCCCCGCGCCCGCCGCCGTGAAAGCGCGCCAGCCCGCCGTCGGCATGGCGCAGCGCGCGCAGCGTCGGCGCGATGCGGGTGATGGCGTTGAGATGCGCGCCGCCGGGTTCGAGGTCGGCCTCCTCCAGCGCCGCCCGCGCCCAGGTGAGCAGGGTGAAGACCTCCAGCAATTCCTCGGGGTTGCGTGTCGGCAGGCCGCCCGCCACGTCGATCTGCCGGCTGCATTCCGAATCCAGCGCCTGCCGCGCCGGATCGAGATAGGCCCGCATCCCCTCGAGCGAGAGCGCGGCGTAGATCAGCCCGGTGAGCGCCTCGAAGCGCGGCAGCCCCGGCAGGGCCGCGCCGCGCCGCTTGGCAAGAAAGCGCGTTTGCGCCGCCAGTGCCCGGTAAAAGGCCGCCGAGTCCTCGGCGCTCATGCCGCGCAGCAGGAAAAGCGCATGGTGGATCCAGCGGATCAGCCGCCGCCCGGCAAGCTCGGGCACCCAGCCCGGACCGCTGCCGCGCCCGTAGCGCGCGATCCAGCCCATCAGCCAGTCCTGCGCCAGCTTGCGCGCCTCCGCATCACCCAGTGCGGCGAGATCGTCCAGCCAACGGAAGGCATGGATCTCTTCTTGCCAGGCGCGGTCCTCGAGCTCGATGTCCCAGATCATCGCGCCCTTGCCCTCGGCAAGGTAGCCGGCGAACATCAGGTTGCCGGCGCAAAGCTGGCGGCCCCGGGCGAGTTGCCCGGTGGTGCGCGGCTCGGGCTGCGAGACAAAGGCAGTGGCGCTGCCCGCGCGCGCGGCGAGCCGCGAATGCACGCGGTTGAGAAACTGCGTGGCGGTGACCGACCAGCTCGCCATATCTACCATGCCCTGCCCTTCCGCCCGCCTCGGGGCTTTTGCGGCAAGGGTAGACCTCGCGGCGGCGCAAGTCACCGGGCAAGCGCCCGGAATCGCGCAAACGCGATCCCGTCGCGCCGGGTTTGCGGCCTGCGCGCAACGGCTGGCGCGGCCCGCGGCCCGAAGCCAACGGGCCGCAGCGCGGCGTCAGCCCGCGGGCGCCTGCAGCACGGCGACGTAGAAGCCGTCCATGCCGCCACGCTCGGGCCAGTAGTCGGGGCGCAGCCGCAGCCCGCCCTCTTCGGAACGCCACGCCGGCTCGATCCACTCGGCCTCGAGCGGTGCCACGGTCAGCCCGTCATGGCGCGACAGCGCCTCTTCGACCTGGCATTCGCCCTCGTCCGGCAGCAGCGAGCAGGTGCAGAAGACCAGCCGGCCGCCCGGCTTCAGCAGCCGCAGCGCGTGGTCGATCATCGCCGCCTGCAAGCCGATGAGCTCGGAGATGCCCTCGCCCTGCTTGGCATGCGGCAGGTCGGGGTGGCGGCGTATGGTGCCGGTGGCCGAACAGGGCGCGTCGAGCAGGATTGCGTCGAAGCTGCCCTCCGCCTTCAGCGCGTCGCCGACAACCGTCGCGGCCTTTAGCCCGGTGCGCAGCAGGTTCTCCGTGATCCGCGCCATGCGGCTCTCCGACAGATCGAGCGCGGTGACCTCGGCCCCTGCAGCCGCCAGCTGCAGGGTCTTGCCACCCGGCGCCGCGCACATGTCGAGCACCGCCAGCCCCGCCACGTCGCCAAGCAGCTTGGCGGGCATCGCCGCGGCAGCGTCTTGCACCCACCAGGCGCCTTCGTCGAAACCCGGAAGCGCCGAAACCTGACCCGGCTCGGCCAGCCGCAACGAGCCGGTGGGCAAGAGCTCGGCGCCCAGCTTCGCGGCCCAGCCTTCGGCATCCGACGTCACGGTGATGTCAAGCGGCGCGCCAGCGGCGTGGGCGCGTTCCATGGCCGATACCGCCTTGCCGCCCCAGGCCGCGGCCAGCGGCTCGCGCAGCCAGCGCGGCAGCCGCGGCGCGCGCAGCTTCGCCCATTGCTCCGGTCCCTCTTCCGACAGGCGGCGCAGGATGGCGTTGACCAACCCCGACATGGTCTTGGTCTTGCGGTCCGCCGAAATCAGGCTGACACAATCGTTCACCACGCCATGCGCCGCGCCACCGGTGCAGAGCTCATAGGTGCCGAGCCGCAGCACGTTGCGCACGAAGAGCGGCGGCGCTTTGCGCAGGCGCGACTTCAGCATCTGGTCGCAGCGCGCCAGGTTGCGCAGCACGCCGGTGGCCAGCCGTTGCGCCGCCGCGCGCTCCGAAGCCTCGAGCTTGACGAAGGGCCCGCCCTGCATTGCCTCGCTGAGCAGCCGCCCCTGCCCCAGCACCTGCCCGAGCAGCGCCACCGCCGCCGCCCGTGCCGGGCTCGCTGCTTCCGTTTTTTCCGCGCCGTTGGCTGCCATGGGACCACTCCGCAAACCTGCGGGTCTTGCCCGCGCATGATCCACGGGCCTATATCAAGCCGACCCACGCAAGGAAAGCACGCCCGAGGAGGGCATGGCCATGAGCGACGACACCAGCCCCGATCACACCGAGAACCCCGCCGAGCTTCCCACGGAGCTTCCCGCTGCCGCGCAGCGGGCGCTGGCCGAGGCCGCCGAGCGCCGCAAGGCCGCCGAGGAGGCGCTGGCCAAGGATCCCCGCGCCAAGGAGTATGGCGGCCGCGACGGACTCGACCCGGCGCGCTACGGCGATTGGGAGAAAAAGGGCATCGCGATCGATTTCTGATCGCCGGTCAGCTCGAGAACACACTGACGCGCGTTGGGGGGGGCAACGGCCCCCCTTTCTTCTCTTTATTGCATACGTCCGCCGGAGGCGCTCCCGCGCTCTCGGCCGGGTGCGGCGTCAGTCGCCGAGGCCGAGCACGTCGAGCATGTCATATTCGCCCGGCGCCTTGTCCTGCCCCCAGAGGGCCGCCTTCAGCGCGCCGCGGGCAAAGAGCGCGCGGTCCGATGCGATGTGCTTGAGGGTGATGCGCTCGCCGGCGGCAGCGAAAATCACCTCGTGCTCGCCAACCACGTCGCCGCCGCGCAGCGCAGCAAAGCCGATTGCGCCGCGCTCGCGCGCCCCGGTGATGCCGTCACGACCGCGGTCCGAAGCCTCGGCGAGACTCACGCCCCGGCCCTCGGCCGCCGCCTCGCCAAGCATCAGCGCAGTGCCCGACGGGGCATCGACCTTGCGGTTATGGTGCATCTCGACGATCTCGATGTCCCAATCCGCGTCGAGCGCCGCCGCGACCTGCTTGGTCAGCTTGGTCAGCAGATTGACGCCGAGGCTCATGTTGCCGGCGCGCACGATCACTGCATGGCGGGCCGCAGCGCGGATTTTCTCGAGATGGCTCTCTTCGAGGCCGGTGGTGCCGATCACGTGCACGGCACGGGCCTGCGCCGCCAGCTCGGCGAACTGCACGGTGGCCGCGGGAGCGGTGAAGTCGAGCACCGCCTGCGCCTTGGCGAAGGTCTCGAGCGGATCGTCGCTGACAGAAAGCCCAAGCTCGGTGCCGCCCATGCAGGTGCCGAGGTCGCGGCCCACCCAGTCGTTGCCGCTCCGCTCGACGGCGCCGACGAGTTTCAGCTTGTCGCTGGCCAGCACCTCGCGCACCAGCATCTGGCCCATCCGTCCCGACACGCCCGTGACGACAACCCCCGGCAGTTCCGACATCTTGCTCTCCGATCCTGAGTTTCCCGCAGGGCATACTCTGCTGCGCTGCCGATGGCAAAGGCGATGTCGGCGCGCCGCCTCCCTGCGCCGGCACCGCTATGCGTTCGCGTTCTTGGCAAATCCGCGCAAGGCGCCTATGTCTGCGCCATGGCAAAGAACAGATTCCACGAGGGCTCCGGCCCCAGCCAGAGACAGCTTCGTGTCGGCGAACTCATTCGCCGCACCTTGGCGGACGTGCTCAACCGCGGCGAGGTGCACGACCCCGAGCTGAACCGGCTTTCGATCACCGTCGGCGAGGTTCGGGTCTCTACCGATCTCAAGGTTGCAACCGCCTATGTCGTGCCGCTCGGCGGCAAGCAGGAAGGCAATATGTTCGAGCTGCTCGAGCGCAACAAATCCGAGTTGCGCCGCCTCGTCTCGAAGGAGCTGACGCTGAAATACGCGCCGGAGCTGCGCTTCCGCCACGATGAGACCTTCGACCGGCTCGACGAGACCCGCCGCCTGTTCTCGCAGGAGGCCGTGCGCCGCGACGTCGAGGGACAGGACGCGGACGGGGACGACGACGCGTGAGGCTTCGCGCGGGCTTCACTGCGCTGGCGCTTGCGGCTGCGGCGCTGCTCCCCTCGCTGCTGCCGTCGCAAGCGGGGGCCGTCAGCTGCGAGGGTGCCAGCCACGAGGGCAAGCGCTACACGCTCTGCACCGTGGGCGCCGACGAGGACCTGCGCACCTTCCTGCGCGCGCCCGACGGCACGGTCTGGGGACATTTTTCGACCCTCGACGCCGCGCTGCGCCAAAAGGGCGAGAGGCTGGCCTTTGCGATGAACGCCGGCATGTACCACGAGGACCGCGCGCCGGTCGGCCATTACGTCGAGAACGGCCAGGAGGAGATGCGCGTCATCTCCAGCCCCGGGCCCGGCAATTTCGGCATGCTGCCGAACGGCGTGCTCTGCATCGGCGCGGGCGAGGCACAGGTGTATGAGACCCGCGATTTTCTCACCCGCAAGCCCGACTGCCGCTATGCCACGCAGTCGGGGCCGATGCTGGTGATCGACGGCGAGCTGCACCCGCGCTTCCTGCCCGACAGCAACTCGCGCTACATCCGCAACGGGGTCGGCACCACGGCCGACGGCAAGACGCTGGTCTTTGCCATTTCCGAGGAGCCGGTGAGCTTCTACGAGTTCGGCACGCTGTTCCGGGACGGGCTGAAGATGCCCAACGCGCTGTTCTTCGATGGCAACGTCTCGCGGCTCTTCGCGCCGGAGGCCGGCAGGACAGACATTGGCCGGACGCTTGGGCCGCTCATCGGCGTGGTGGTTCCGGCCGAGTAAGGCGGTTGGAGCAAGCTCCGCGGCCTACCAAATCAACTTGACGACATACCGGAGGCGACATGGACGGCACAGAGCGCAACCACCCGGCGGCCCGGGACCTGCAGGGTCTGACCGCGCAGCTGCTCGAGGCCGCGCGCAAGGCCGGCGCAGACTCGGCGGACGCCATTGCCATCGACGGCACCTCGCTCAGCATCGACGTGCGCGCCGGCGCTCTGGAGCACGCCGAGCGCTCCGAGGGCGTCGACGTCGGCCTGCGCGTGCTGCTTGGCCAGCGCAGCGCGGTGGTCTCGACTTCGGATGTGAAGCCCGCGACGCTGGCGGCCCTGGCCGAACGCGCCGTGGCGATGGCGCGCGAGGCGCCCGAGGATCCCTTCGCCGGGCTTGCCGATCCATCGCAGCTGGCGACCGGCTGGGATCTGGATGCACTCGAGCTGGCGGATCCGTCCGCCGACCCCGCGCCCGATGCGCTGCAGCGCGATGCCCTCGAAGCCGAGGCGGCGGCGCTGGCGGTCGAGGGCGTGAGCCAGGTGCAGTCGGCCTCGGCCTCCTACGACGCGCAGCGGGTGTTCCTCGCGGCCAGCAACGGCTTTGCCGGAGGCTATGCGCGCACCGCCCGCTCGACCTCCTGCGTTGCCATCGCCGGGAGCGGGCTGGGAATGGAGCGCGACTACGACGGCGACAGCCGCACGTTCCAGTCCGACCTGCGCAGCCCCGCCGAAATCGGTCACCGCGCCGCGACCCGGGCGCTCGACCGGCTGAACCCGCGCAAGCCGAAGACCGGGGCCTACCCGGTGCTCTTTGACGAGCGCATTGCGTCTTCGCTGATCGGTCACCTGGTGGCCGCCGCCAACGGCGCTTCGGTGGCGCGGGGCGGGTCCTGGCTGCGCGACGCGCTCGGCGAGGCGGTGCTGCCGGACGGCATCTCGCTGATCGAGGACCCGCACCGCCCGCGCATCTCGGGCTCGCGCCCCTTCGATGCCGAGGGGCTGCCGACGCAGCGCCGCGCGCTGGTCAAGGATGGCGTGCTTACGGGATGGTCGCTCGATCTCGCCACCGCCCGCAAGCTGGGCATGGCACCCACCGGCAACGCCGCGCGCGGCACCTCGTCGGGGCCCTCGCCGACCGCCTGGAACCTCGAGCTGACGCAGGGCGACAAATCGCCCGAGCAGCTCATCGCCGAGATGGGCCGCGGCTTGGTGGTGACGTCGATGATCGGCGCGACGATCAACCCCAACACCGGCGACTACTCGCGCGGCGCCGCGGGCTGGTGGGTGGAAAACGGCGAGATCGCCTATCCCGTCTCGGGGGTCACCATCGCTGGCAACCTGCGGCAGATGCTGCGCGCGCTGGTGCCGTCGAACGACGCCCGGCCCTGGCTGTCGCGGGTCGTGCCCTCGCTGCTGGTCGAGGGGCTGACGCTTGCCGGCGAGTGATCCCGCTCCGGGTCACGCCGCCGATCGCGCGCTGCTCGAGCGCGCGGCCCGCGCGGCGGGCGAGATTGCGCTCTCCTTCACCGGGGACGCGCTTGATGTCCGGTACAAGGCCGCCGACGGCAGCCCCGTGACCGCCGCCGATCTCGCGGTCAACGCCCGGCTCGAAGAGCTGCTGCGCAGCGCCCAGCCGGATTACGGCTGGCTGTCGGAGGAAAGCGTCGACAATGCCGCGCGCCGCGCCGCCGAGCGGGTGTTCATCGTCGATCCCATTGACGGCACCCGCTCGTTCATCGCCGGAGAGGACACCTGGGCGCATTCGCTGGCGGTGGCCGAAAACGGCGTGATCACCGCAGCCGCCATCTATCTTCCGAAGCGGGACCTGCTCTATAGCGCCGCGCTCGGACAGGGCGCGGTGCTGAATGGCGTACCGCTGCGCACCACCCTGACCGGCACGCTGGACGACGCCGAAGTCCTGGCCCCGCGACCGGTGATGGACAGCCCCTACTGGCGCGTTCCGCTGCCGCCGATCCGCCGCGCGCATCGTCCCTCGCTCGCCTATCGGCTGGGGCTGGTGGCCGAGGGGCGCTTTGATGCCATGCTGACCTTTCGCCCGACTTGGGAGTGGGACATCGCTGCCGGAACGCTGCTGCTGCAGGAAGCCGGGGCCAGGGTCACGGACCGGCTCGGGCGCCCGCTAAGGTTCAACGCCCGCCATCCGCAGCATCCCGGAGTGGTCGCCGCCAACCCGGCGCTGCACGCCGACATCATGGGGCGGCTGACGCTGGCGCTTTGATCGTTCCGAGCCTTCCATAGACATGTGAACCAGCGGCGTAACGCTGACCTGCGGTAGAATCTTGACGCTGCGGGTGCAGAAAGTAGGTTGCGCGCGTCTGTACGGGAAAGGACCCCCCATGCCCCAACGTCTCCACCTCGTCTTCGGCGGCGAGCTCGTCACCCCCGAGAAGTCCGTCTTCAAGGACGTGAACGACATCCACATCGTCGGCATGTTCCCCGATTACGCCTCTGCCTACGACGCTTGGAAGGCCGAGGCGCAGCGCACCGTGGACAACGCCCACATGCGCTACTTCATCGCCCACATCCACCGCCTGCGGGACGAGGAAACCGAGGTCTCCGCGACCGAAGAACTCGGCTGACACCCATGGCGCGCAGGCCGTTCTCCCTGTCGGCCTACATGGCCTATGCGCGTGGCCGCGGGGCGACGCCGGGCTCGGCGCCCCGCGCCCGGCCCGACGGGACGCTGCTCTGGTTGCACGCCGGAGGCCCGGGCTCGGCCCGGGCCCTCTCGGCGCTGGCAACCCGGATGAAAATCCAGCGTCCCGAGTTGGGGCTGCTGATCACCGGCGAGCCCGACCACGCGCCCGAGGGCGCTTTGCATGCCGATCTGCCCGGCGAGAGTCCGTCCGAGATCGCCGCCTTCGTCGCGCATTGGCGCCCGCAGCTCGGCTTCTGGACCGGGCAGGAGTTGCGCCCGGCGCTGCTGCAGAGGCTGCAACAGATCGGCACTCGGCTGGTGCTGCTCGACGCGCGCGACGCGCCTTGGACCAGCCCCGCGCCCAGCTGGGTGCCCGATCCCACCGCCGCGACGCTGCATTTTTTTGATCGCATCTGCCCGGTGGACGAGCCGGCCCGTCGCCGCCTCCGCCGCGCTGGGGTCGAGGAGAGCGTCATGCCGACGCTCGGTCCGCTCACCGACAGCGCCCCGCCGCTCGACTGCAACGAGAAGCTCTACGAGGAAATGGCCGGGGTGCTCACCGGCCGGCCAATCTGGCTCGCGGCGAAGCTGCGCAGCGCCCAGGAGGCCGAGGAGGTGCTCCACGCCCACAAGCGCGCCGTGCGCCTCGCGCACCGGCTGATGCTGGTTCTCGTGCCCGCCACCCACGACCTGGCGCCCGCAGTGGCCGAGGTTGCCCGGGAGTCGGGCCTGCGCCTCTGCGCCTGGGAGGCGGGGGAGATGCCCGATGAGAACACCCAGGTGCTGGTCACCGAGGACGCCTCTGAGCTCGGACTCTGGTACCGGCTTGCGCCGGTGGCCTTCCTTGGCGGTTCGCTGGTCAACGGCCACGGCGGCGAGGACCCTATGGAAGCCGCCGCCCATGGCATCGCGCTGCTCTACGGGCCCAACGTTGGGCGCCACCTGCCCGCCTATTCACTGCTGGCCGAGGCCGGTGCGGCGCGGATCGTACGCGATTTCGACTCGCTCGCCGGGGCGCTCAGCCAGCTTGTGGCCCCCGACCGCGCCGCCGCCATGGCGCATGCGGGCTGGGACGTGATCACCCAGGGCGCAGAGCTGACCGACGAGATGATCGCTCTGGCCTGCGGCTGGCTCGACGAAGACGAGGTCGCCTGATGCGCGCTCCTAGCTTCTGGCAGACGCCCCCGGGCGCCCCCGCCTGGCAGGCCCGCCTGCTCGCCCCGCTCGGTGCGCTCACCGCCCGCGCCACGGCGCGGCGCGTCGCCTCGGGACCGGGCGAGAGGGTTCCCGTGCCGGTGATCTGCGTCGGCAATATCAACGCCGGGGGCACCGGCAAGACCCCCACGGTGATCGCACTGCTGGAGAGGCTGCGCGAGGTCGGGGCACATGTGGTCTCGCGCGGGCATGGCGGCAGCCTGACCGGCCCGGTGCAGGTGGACCCGCGCCGGCACAGCGCGGCAGAGGTCGGCGACGAACCGTTGCTGCTTGCCGCCTTCGGCCCGGTCTGGGTGGCGCGCGACCGCGCCGCCGGGGCGCGCGCCGCCGTTGCCGCGGGGGCCAAGGTCATCATCCTCGACGACGGGCTGCAGAACCCGGCACTGGCCAAGGATCTCTCTATCGTCGTGGTGGATGCCCGATACGGCTTCGGCAACGGCCGCTGCCTGCCCGCCGGGCCGCTGCGCGAGCCGGTGAGCGCGGGGCTGAAGCGCGCCGACCTTCTGCTGTCGATCGGCGGGGAAGAGGCACAGCGCGGCTTCGACGCCCAATGGGGCAGCGCGATCTCCCTGCCTCGCCTGCGCGGCGCGCTGGAGCCGCTGCAGACCGGCATGGACTGGCAGGATCTTCCGGCGCTGGCATTTGCCGGGATCGGTCATCCCGAGAAGTTCTTTGCCACGCTGAGGGGCCTTGGCGCGAATATCGTCCGGGCCGAGGCGCTGGACGATCACCAGCCCTTCACCACCGCGCTGCTGACCCGGCTGGAGCGCGAGGCGCAGATGCTGGGCGCGCAGCTCGTCACCACCGAGAAGGACGCCGCGCGCCTGCCCGAGTCCTTCCGCCCCAAGGTGCTGAGCCTGCCGGTACGCCTGCGGTTCAGGGAACCCGCGCCGCTGGACACCGCGCTGGCAACCCTCGGGCTATGAGGCCGTTCATCGTTCTGCAGTTACTCCCGCCCGTGGCGTCCGGCGGCAAACACGAACGCGGCGCCCGTGAAGAGCGCCGCGTCATCCGTGTCTGCGAGTAGAGAAGCGGCTTACTCGGCGGCCCAGCCGCTGACCGACTTCACCTCGAGGAAGTCGAGGATGCCGAAGGATCCGCCCTCGCGGCCATTGCCCGACTGCTTCATGCCGCCGAAGGGCGCGCCCGCAGCGCGGCCGGTGCCGTTGTTTTGCACCATGCCCGAGCGCAGCAGACGGCTCAAACGGTTGACCCGCGCCGCATCGGAGCTCTGGACGTAGTTGGTCAGCCCGTAAGGCGTGTCATTGGCGACGCGCACCGCTTCTTCCTCGGTCTCGAACTTCATCACCGAAAGCACCGGGCCGAAAATCTCCTCGCGGGCGATGGTCATCTCCGGGGTCACGTCGGCAAAAACCGTCGGGCGCACGTAAAACCCCTTGTTGAGCCCTTCAGGACGGCCAAGTCCTCCGGCCACCAGCCGCGCACCCTCGTCGATGCCCTTCTGGATGAGGTCCTGGATCTTGCTCCACTGGGTCTGGTTGACCACCGGGCCGATATGATCGCCCTCCTGCTGCGGATCGGCAACCTTCACCGCCTCTGCGGCCTGCGCCGCCTGCTCGACCGCCGTGTCATAGAAGGGCGCCTCGACGATCATCCGCGACGGCGCGTTGCAGCTCTGGCCGGAGTTTTCCATCATGTGCAGAACGCCGCGCTTCACCGCCTCGGGGTCGGCGTCCGCGAAGACGAGGTTCGCGCCCTTGCCACCGAGCTCGAGGTGCACGCGCTTCAGCGTGTCGGCGGCGGCCTTCGAGATTGCCCGGCCGGCGCGGGTCGAGCCGGTGAAGCTGACCATGTCCACGTCCACATGCGACGACAGCTGCGAGCCGACACCGGTCCCGTCGCCGTTGACGAGATTGAAGACGCCCTTGGGGAAGCCGGCTTCATGCATCATCTCGGCAAAGAGGATGGCGTCGAGCGGGCTTTCCTCGGAGGGTTTCAGCACCATGGTGCAGCCGGCCACTGCAGCGGCGCCGACCTTCAGCGTGACCTGGTTCATCGGCCAGTTCCACGGGGTGATCAGCGCCGCAACGCCGACTGCCTCGTGGATGATCCGGTGCTCGGGAAGGTCTTCGCGCAGGGAATGCTCAAAGGGGAATTCCTTGGCGGCGCGGATGAAGTTGGTGAGGTGGAAGGTGCCGGCCCCGACCTGGTCCGCGCGCGAAAGCGAGATCGGCGCGCCCATCTCGAGCGTCATCGCCTGCGCCATTTCCTCGGCGCGCGCATTGTAGACCTCGAGCAGCTTCTCGACGTAGCCGATGCGCTCGGCGACCGGGGTCGCCATCCAGCCCGGCAGCGCCGCCTTGGCGGCGGCGACGGCGGCGTCCGTGTCGGCCTGATCTCCCAGCGAGATGATCGCGCAGGGCTCTTCGGTGGCAGGGTTGATCACCGCGTGATCGCGCGGCTTGGCCGGGTCCACCCATTGGCCGTCGATGTAGAACTGGCGCTTCTCGATCATATTGGTCTCCGTTGGTCTGTCTTTGAGTCGGAATTTGATCAAATTATTTCTGGCGGCAGAGTGTCACCGCGCCGCGACCTCCGCAAGCGGGCTCTTTACATCGTGGGTCCGGCCCGTATCTATTTCGCGAGACCCCAAGCCGATCAGTCGGACAGGAAAGGATATTCCCATGGCTCTGCGCATCAACGACACCATTCCGAACCTTCACGTGACCACCGATCAGGGCGAATATGACCTGCACGACTGGATCGGCGACAGCTGGGCGATCCTCTTCTCGCACCCCAAGGACTTCACCCCGGTCTGCACCACCGAGTTCGGCGCCGTGGCGCAGCTCTCGGACGAATGGGCCAAGCGTGGCACAAAGGTGATGGGCATCTCGGTTGACGGCGTTGCCGAGCACAAGAAGTGGAAGGGCGACATCGAGGCAGTTGCCGGGGCCGAGGCCGGGTTCCCGATCATCGCCGACGATGGGCTCGAGGTCGCCAAGGCGCTCGACATGCTGCCCGCCGACGCCTACCTGCCCGACGGCCGCACCCCGGCCGACAGCGCCACTGTGCGCTCGGTCTTCATCATCGCGCCGAACAAGAAGGTGCAGTTGATGATGACCTACCCGATGTCGGTGGGCCGCAACTTCGCCGAGGTGCTGCGCGCACTCGATGGCCTGCAGCGCACCTACGAGCAGCCGCTCGCCACCCCCGCCAACTGGGAGGTCGGCCAGGACGTGATCGTCGCCCTGTCGCTGAACGACGAGCAGGCCTCCGAGAAATACGGCGCGCTCGACATCAAGCTGCCCTACCTGCGCTTCGCCAAAAACCCGGAGTGATCCGGCGCGCGGCCCGACGCGGCCGCCGTTGCAAATGACCGACACCCGCCGGACCTCCGGCGGGTGTCTTCGTTTCGGGAGCCCTGCGGCCCGCGGGCAACCAACGCCGAACGCATATCCGGTGACCGAGGCTTGCCGCCGGGAGTGCCTTTCGCGGGGGCAACCTGCTAAACTCGCGGCATAGCGATCCGAAGACTTTTAGCCCTTTGAAAAACATATTATTACGAGGTCCGCATGCCGCGCGCGATCCTGCCGTTTCTCCGTATTCTCCTTGTCTTGCTGATGGGTCACGCCGCCACAGCCCTGGCCGCGCAAGAAACCGCCGATGCTCCGGCGCCCGCCGAGAGCAGCCAGGCCGAGAGCCCACCCTCCCCCGCCGAAGAGGCCATCGACAGCGCCGAGGAACGCGCCCGACAGGCGATCACGTCGAGCCAGCAGGTGATCGGCGCGAAGGGTGCGGCAGACGCTCCGCTGGCAGCCCAAAGCGATGCGGAGCTGATCTCCGCGCTGACCGACCCTTCCATCCCTTCGGAAGAGCTTGCCATCCGCGCGTTGCCCCTGACCGCCGAGGAGATGGGACAGCTTGCGCTGGCGTGGCAGAACATGGCCAAGGGCATGACCAAGGCGGTGGTCGAAGAGCAGCTCGCCGTGGTCGCCAAGGAAAGCGCGGGCGAGACGGAGGTGCCGCGCGAGCGGCTGACGCAGTTGGTGGAGCTGCGCAACAACGCCTTCGAAAACCTCTCGACCGTGGTCGACGGTTTCGAAGCCAAGGGTGGCGACGCCGCCGAGGTCGCGAAGTTCCGCGCCTACCGCGCTGCGATCCACGTCGACGAAACACAGCGCGCCGATTGGCGCACCCTGTTGGCACAGGCGGTGAACTGGGCGACGGACGAGGATGGCGGCATCAAGCTGGCGCTACGCGCCGCGGTGATCATCGGCGCGCTGCTGGCTTTGATGATCATCGCCCGAACGGTTCGCGGCGTGGCGCGGCGCGGACTGTCACGGGTGCCGGACCTGTCGAAGCTGCTGCAGGCTTTCATCGTCATGGGGATCTATTGGCTGACCATCGCCTTCGGGCTGATGATCGTGCTCAGCGCCCTTGGAATCGACGTGACGCCGCTCTTCGCGTTGGTCGGCGGTGCCTCCTTCATCATCGCCTTTGCCATGCAGGACACGCTGGGCAACCTCGCCGCGGGGCTGATGATCATGATCAACCGCCCCTTCGACGAGGGCGACTACGTCACCGTCGCCGGCACCGGCGGCACGGTGAAATCCGTTTCGATCGTCTCGACCACCGTGGTCACCCCCGACAATCAGGTCATCGTCATCCCGAACTCGAAGGTCTGGGGCGATGTCATCACCAACACAACCGCCAGTGACACCCGCCGCGTCGATCTGACCTTCGGCATCGGCTATGGCGACTCGATCGAAAAGGCCCAGGAGGTGCTCGAGCAGGTGGTCGCCGAGCACCCGCTGATCCTCGACGATCCGGCGCCGGTGATCCGGGTCAACGCGCTGGGGGCAAGCTCGGTGGATTTCGTCTGCCGTCCCTGGACCAAGGTCGACGACTACTGGACGGTCTACTGGGATCTCACAAGGCAGGTGAAAGAGGCCTTCGACCGCGAGGGGATCTCGATCCCCTTCCCGCAGGCCGACATGCACGTCCATATGGCCGCGCCCGCCGCCCTGCCCTTCGGCGACGCGGGCAAGGCGACAGCGGGCAAGCCCGCCGACAAGGCCCCCGACAAAGCCCCAGACGAAGGCGAGCCCTATTACGCCCGCGAGGACCGGGTGACCTCGTTCCGTGCCGGCGACGAGGGGCACGACGAAGAGACCGACACTTGAGCGATCAGAGGTTGAAGTCGTAGACCCCGCCCCGGCGGCGCGGGATCGACTGGCGCTCTATCATCCGACGGGTGTGCGGGCGCTCGGCCCCCCGGTGCAGCGCCATCAGCCGTTCGAAAGTGCCGCCGTCAGCCTTGGTGCGGCGAGTGTTGTGGCGGATGTATTCGACCCAGGTCGGCACGTGATAGGTCTCTTCCCAGATCCGCGGGTCCTCGAGGTCGCGCATCAGAACCCAGTTCTGCGCGCCGTCGCGGATCCGCACCCGCCGCCGCTCGGCCATGATGGCGAGGAACTGCGGCACGTCGTCCGGGTCGATCTCGAACTGCGTCACGGCGACGATGGGACCGCTGCGCAGCTTCAGGTCGAGCTGCAGCGCGGGCTCCTTGAACAGGTCGAGCGGCGAGAGGTCGAGGTCGCTGTACTCGGGCAGCGGCATCTTGAGCCCGACCAGCGCCGCCACCGCCAGCAGGCAGGCCGCGCCCCCGAGCGCCACGCCGAGGCCCCAGCCATCGGAGACCGAGCCCCAGACCCAGCTGCCCGCCGCCATGCCGCCGAAGCTGGCCGACTGGTAGAGCGCGATGGCCCGGCCCACCACCCAGCGCGGGGTCGAGAGCTGCACCGTCACGTTGAGCA
The DNA here is from genome assembly GCF_010500785.1 of Salipiger sp. PrR003. NCBI lineage: Bacteria > Pseudomonadati > Pseudomonadota > Alphaproteobacteria > Rhodobacterales > Roseobacteraceae > Salipiger > Salipiger sp. PrR003. Next base: position 91,048 of record NZ_JAAGOV010000037.1, on the reverse strand, counting down.
GCGAGAGCGCCACCGTCCAGGCCATGCCGTTGAGCAGCAGCGCCGGAAGGCAGGCCCAGAGCGTCGGCGCCACCGCCAGGATCGCCGTGCCGACCATCGCGGCGACGGCGGCGAAGCGCACCAGGTGCTCGTTGTCGAAATGGTCCCGCAGCCGGGCATTGTTGAGCGCCCCGATCACCGCGCCGACGCCGAAGCAGCCCAGCATGATGCCGAAGGTCGAGGCGTCTCCGCCCAGCCTTTCGTGCGCCACCAGTGGCAGCAGCGAGAGCACCGCCACCGAGCCGAAGCCGAAGCCGAAGGCGCGGCCCATGACGTTCATCAGGTTTGGCGACATGGCAACATAGCGCAGCCCCGAGCCAACCGCGAAGCGCATGGGTTCGGGTGGCAGCTTGCTGTCGGGCGGTGGCGACTTCCACCGCCAGAGCACGGCGATCATCGGCAGGTAGCTGACGGCGTTGAGCGCGAAGGCCGCGGCGGCCCCTGCGGCCGCGACGATGATGCCGCCGATCGCCGGGCCGATCGAGCGCATGGCGTTGAACGCCATCGAATTGAGCGTCACCGCAGAGGGCAGGTCATTGCGCGGCACGATATCCCCAAGCGAGGCCTGCCACGACGGGTTGAAGAAGGTCGATCCGGTGCCGATCAGGAAGGTCAGCACCAGCAGCAACCAGGGCGTCAGCATATCGAGCCAGGCCAGCGCGCAGAGCAGCGAGGCCGAGGCCATCATGAAGAGCTGCGCCCCGATCATCACCCGGCGGCGGTCGAAATTGTCCGCGAGCGTCCCGGCAAAGACGGCAAAGAGCATGGTCGGCACCGTCACCCCCGCCTGCACCAGCGCGACCATGGCATCGCTGTCCGAGATCTGCGTCATCATCCAGCCTGCGCCGACCGACTGCACCAGCGTGCCAAGGTTCGAGGCCATGGAGGCGGTCCAGCGTGCCCGGAAGGCGGGGATGCGCAGGACGGTGAGGGGCGACGCGGATTTGGTGGGCATTTGGCTCGGGGGCTGGTCGCCGGCCCGTGGAAGCGACGGAAGCGAAAGGGCCTGCAGCCAAGGTAGAGCCGGTTTTCGCTGCGTCGCCAAGGGGGCGGCGGAAAAATAGATGCCGGGCGCATGTATTTGCCGAAGGGACCCGCCGGACGGTCCCGGGGAGTCGAACAAAAGAAAAGGGCGGGCCTTTGGCCCGCCCCTCGGTCTTTCGCCGAACCGAAGCTCAGAGCGTCGGGTAGATGGGGAAGTCCTTGAGGAACGCCTCGACCTCGGCCTTCACCTTGGCCTCGACCTCGGCATTGCCGTCCTCACCGTTGGCCGCCAGCCCGTCGACGACCTCGATGATCCAGTCGGCGATCTTGCGGAACTCGGCTTCCTTGAAGCCGCGCGTGGTGCCGGCGGGCGAGCCGAGGCGGATGCCCGAGGTCACGGTCGGCTTTTCCGGGTCGAACGGCACGCCGTTCTTGTTGCAGGTGATATGCGCGCGGCCGAGGGCTTTCTCGGTGGCGTTGCCCTTCACACCCTTGGGGCGTAGGTCGACCAGCACCACGTGGGTGTCGGTGCCATGGGTCACGGTGTCGAGCCCGCCCTTGATCAGCTGGTCCGACAGCGCCTGAGCGTTGGCGATGACCTGCTTGGCGTAATCCTTGAACTCGGGGCGCAGCGCCTCGCCGAAGGCCACGGCTTTGCCGGCGATGACATGCATCAGCGGGCCGCCCTGGATGCCGGGGAAGATCGCCGAGTTGACCTTCTTGGCGATGGTCTCGTCATTGGTCAGGATCATGCCGCCGCGCGGGCCGCGCAGGGTCTTGTGGGTGGTGGTGGTGGCCACATGCGCGTGCGGGAAGGGCGAGGGGTGCTCACCGCCGGCCACAAGGCCCGCGAAATGCGCCATGTCGACCATCAGGTAGGCGCCGACGCTGTCGGCGATCTCGCGCATCTTGGCGAAATCGATCTGGCGCGGAATGGCCGAGCCGCCAGCGACGATCAGCTTGGGCTTGTGCTCGTTGGCCAGCTCCTGAACCTGGTCGTAGTCCAGCAGGTTGTCCTGCTTGCGCACGCCGTATTGCACGGCGTTGAACCATTTGCCCGACTGGTTGGGCTTGGCGCCATGGGTCAGGTGACCACCCGCGTCGAGGCTCATGCCGAGGATCGTGTCACCGGGCTGGATCAGCGCCTGATAGACACCCTGGTTGGCCTGGGAGCCGGAGTTCGGCTGCACGTTGGCAAACTCGCAGCCGAAGAGCTGCTTGGCGCGGTCGATGGCGAGGTTCTCGGCCACGTCGACCCAGTCACAGCCGCCGTAGTAGCGCTTGCCCGGGTAGCCTTCGGCATATTTGTTGGTCATCACCGAGCCCTGCGCCTGCATGACGGCGCGCGAGACGATGTTCTCGGAGGCGATCAGCTCGATCTCGTCGCGCTGGCGGCCAAGCTCGCCGGTGATGGACGCGAAGAGTTCGGGATCGCGGGAGGAAAGCTCTTCGGTGAAAAAGCCGGTGTCGCTGGGCGCGGCGGTCATGGGCAGTCTCCGGGGGTCAAGGATTCGAGTTCCGGCGCCTGAGTACTTGAAAGCGCGCGTAACGCAAAGATGTCAAAGCGACAGCTTGCGTTTCTCCACCGGCGTCTCTGGCGGCGGAGGAAAACTTGTGGTTGTTTCGGAACATCCCGGACGGGACAGGAAACCGCAGGACCACCACGACCGCATGTCACTGAGAATTGCCTTTTGCGCCTCGCGCGCGCCGATCGCCCAGGCGGCCCATGCCGCGCTGTCGCGCCGCTACGGCGACCATGCCGAGCGCGGCGCCGACGTGATCGTGGCGCTCGGGGGGGACGGCTTCATGCTGCAGACCCTGCACCGCACGCAGGAGCTGAACGTGCCTGTCTACGGCATGAACCGGGGCACCGTCGGCTTCCTGATGAACGCCTATTCCGAGCACCGGCTCGAGGAACGGCTGGAAGAGGCCGAGGAGGCCGTGATCACGCCGCTGGCGATGTCGGCCACAACCGTGGACGGCGCGGTCCATGAGGCACTGGCAATCAACGAGGTCTCGCTGCTCCGCACCGGACCGCAGGCGGCCCGGCTGGCGATCCACGTGGACGGAAAGCTGCGCCTCCCCGAGCTGGTCTGCGACGGCGCGCTGCTGGCCACCCCCGCCGGTTCGACCGCCTACAACTACTCGGCGCACGGGCCGATCCTGCCCATCGGCTCCGAGGTGCTTGCGCTGACCGCCGTGGCCGCCTTCCGCCCGCGGCGCTGGCGCGGGGCGCTGCTGCCCAAGGCGGCAGAAGTCAGCTTCGAAGTGCTCGAACACGAGAAGCGCCCGGTGATGGCAGAGGCGGACAGCGAGTCGGTGCGCGATGTGGTGCGTGTCGACATCCGCTCGGCCCCCGATGTGGCCCACCGGGTGATGTTCGACCCCGGCCACGGGCTGGAAGAACGGCTGATCCGCGAGCAGTTCGTCTAGGAGGGCGAGCCGCTCAGGCCAGGCCGTCCAGTGGCACCTGCGCGTGCAGCTGTTCGACCCCCGGCCAACCGCTGGGCGTCATCCCCCGTGCCGGTGGCGACATTGCTCAGGCTACGCGCAAGGCCGACAGCGTGAGATTGCCGAACGGCGCCGGCAGGCTCTGTGGCGGGCGGGATGGGCTCGACACGGTCATGGCGGACCTCCTTTGCGCAAGAGGCTGCGCCGCGAAACTGAACGGAAGGTAAACCTCTCTCACCGGGATGTTTCGCATTGGACCAACCTGCCCGCCGCGGCATAAGAAAAGCTGGATCATCAGGAGACCGCCCATGCTGCAAGGCTTGCACCACGTGGCGCTGATCTGCGGCGACTATGCCCGCAGCCGCGCTTTCTACGTCGATCTTCTGGGACTCACCGTGATCGCCGAGACCCACCGCGCCGAGCGCGGCAGTTGGAAGCTCGACCTTGCCGTGCCGGGCGGCGGTCAGCTGGAACTGTTCAGCTTCCCCGAGCCGCCCGACCGCCCCTCGCGGCCCGAGGCCAAGGGGCTCCGCCATCTGGCGTTTCGCGTCGCGGACATGGACGAGGCCGTGCGCTGGCTGGAGGACGAGGGCATCGCGGTCGAGCCGGTGCGGGTCGACACGCTGACCGGCAAGCGCTTCACCTTCTTCGCTGATCCCGACGGGTTGCCGCTGGAGCTCTACGAGAGCTGAGAGCGCCGGAGGAGCGCAGCCCGCAAGCTGCGCACCGCGAAACCCACCGCGACACCCAAGGGGCGCTGCGGCGGTCATCCCCCCGAAACGCAAAAAAAGGGGGGCCGAAGCCCCCCTTTTCCAATCCTGCCGTCCGGCTCAACCGCCGAAGTCGTCGAGCATGATGTCCTCGCGGTCGACGCCCAGATCCAGCAGCATGTTGATCACCGACTGGTTCATGATGGGCGGGCCGCACATGTAGAACTCGCAGTCCTCGGGGTTCGGGTGGTTCTTCAGATACTCTTCGTAGAGCACGTTGTGGATGAAGCCGGTGTAGCCCTTCCACTCGTCCTCGGGCAGCGCGTCCGACAGGGCGACGTGCCATTCGAAGTTGTCGAACTCCTTGGCCAGCTCGTCGAAGTCCTCGACGAAGAACATCTCGCGCTTGGAGCGCGCGCCGTACCAGAAGGTGATCTTCCGGTCGCGGTTCTCGAGCCGCTTGAGCTGGTCGAAGATGTGCGAGCGCATCGGGGCCATGCCCGCGCCGCCGCCGATGAAGACCATTTCCTTCTTGGTGTCGCGGGCGAAGAACTCGCCGAACGGACCGGAAATGGTGACCTTGTCGCCGGGTTTGAGGTTGAAGATGTAGGAAGACATCTTCCCGGCCGGAATGCCGGTGGAGCCCGGCGGCGGCGAGGCGACGCGGACGTTGAGCATGATCACCCCTTTTTCATCGGGGTAGTTGGCCATCGAATAGGCCCGCTCGATCGGCTCGTCGACGGTGGACTCGTACTGCCAGAGGTTAAACTTGTCCCAATCCGGGCGATACTCCTCGGCGATGTCGAAGTCCTTGTAGGACAGCTTGTGCGCCGGCGCCTCGATCTGGATGTAGCCACCAGCGCGGAAGTTGACGTCCTCGCCTTCGGGCAGTTCCAGCACGAGGTTCTTGATGAAGGTCGCGACGTTCTCGTTGGAACGCACGGTGCATTCCCACTTCTTGACGCCGAAGACCTCTTCGGGGACCTCGATCTCCATGTCCTGCTTGACCGCGACCTGACAGGACAGGCGGTCGCCGCAGGCGGCTTCGCGCTTGGTGATGTGGCTCTCTTCGGTGGGCAGGATCGACCCACCACCCGAATGCACCCGCACCCGGCACTGCGCGCAGGTACCGCCGCCACCGCAGGCGGAGGGGACGAAGAGCTTCTGGCCGGCGAGGGTCTGCAGCAGCTTGCCGCCCGCAGGGACCGAGATGGTCTTCTCGCCGTTGAGGGTGATGTTGACGTTGCCCGTCGACACCAGCCGCGAGCGCGCGAGCAGGATGACGGTCACCAGCGCGATCACGATCAGGGTGAAGAGGATGACGCCGAGGCTGAAAGTTTCCATGTGTTCCTAGTCCTCCTGCCTCAGAGTTTCACGCCGCTGAAGGACATGAAGGCCATGGCCATCAGGCCCGCGGTGATGAAGGTGATGCCGAGACCCTGAAGCCCGTCGGGAATGTCCGAGTACTTCAGCTTCTCGCGCACACCGGCCATCGCGGTGATCGCCAGCGCCCAGCCAAAGCCGGACGACACGCCGTAGGTGAGGCTTTCGGCAAAGTCGTAGTTCCGTTCCACCATGAACAGCGAGCCACCGAGGATGGCGCAGTTCACGGTGATCAGCGGCAGGTAAACGCCGAGCGCGTTGTAGAGCGGCGGGAAGTACTTATCGAGCACCATCTCGAGGATCTGCACCAGCGCGGCGATCACCCCGATATAGGAGATCAGGCCAAGGAAGGTCAGGTCGATGTCCGGAAAGCCTGCCCAGGCCAGCGCGCCGGGCGCCAGCAGGTAGCTCAGGATCAGGTTGTTCGCCGGAACGGTGATCGCCTGCACGACCATCACCGAAACGCCGAGACCAATGGCGGTCGAGATCTTCTTCGACACGGCGATGAACGTACACATCCCCAGGAAGAAGGACAGGGCGAGGTTCTCGACGAAGACCGCCTTGACCGCGAGAGAGATGAGACCTTCCATCAGTGCGCCTCCACGCTCTGGATCTTGTAGTCACGCTCTTCGACTTGACCCGGCTTCCAGGTGCGGATCGCCCAGATCAGCAGGCCGATGACGAAGAAAGCCGAGGGCGGCAGCAGCAGCAGGCCGTTCGGCACGTACCATCCGCCGTTGTTCACCGTCGGCAGGATGGTGATGCCGAAGAGCGAGCCCGAGCCGAAAAGCTCACGGATCACGCCGACGACCATCAGGATCAGACCGTAGCCCGCGCCGTTGCCGATGCCGTCGACGAAGCTCGCCACCGGCGGGTTGCTCATGGCGAAGGCCTCGGCGCGGCCCATCACGATGCAATTGGTGATGATCAGGCCGACGAAGACCGACAGGGTCTTGGAGGTCTCGTAGGCATAGGCTTTGAGCAGCTGGTCCACCACGATCACCAGCGAGGCGATGATGACCATCTGCACGATGATCCGGATCGAGCTGGGGATCTGATTGCGCAGCATCGAGATGAACATCGACGAGAAGGCGGTCACGAAGGTCACCGCGATGGCCATCACCAGCGCCACCTTCAGCGAGGAGGTCACCGCGAGGGCCGAACAGATGCCCAGCACCTGCAGGGTGATCGGGTTGTTGTCGATCAGCGGATCGACGAGCTGCGATTTGCGGGTCTGGGCCATCAGATCTCTCCTGCCTTAAGCCGCTCGAGGAACGGGCCGTAGCCCTGCTCCCCCATCCAGAAGCGGACAAGGTTGTCGACACCGCGCGAGGTCAGGGTCGCCCCGGCCAGCGCGTCAATATAGTAGTCCTGGCCGGCAGCCGGCGGCTGCTTGGCAACGGTGATCTGCAACGTGCCATCTTCGTCACGCAGCTTCTTGCCGTTCCAGAGCGCCTTCCACCGCGGGTTGTCGACCTCGGCGCCGAGGCCGGGGGTCTCGCCCTGCTGGTAGAACTGCAGGCCATAGATGTCGTTGCCGTTCTCTTCCAGCGCGATGAACCCGTAGAGCGTCGACCACAGGCCGTAGCCCTCGATCGGCAGCACCACCTTGTCAATGGCGCCCGCATCGTCGCGCAGGATGTAGACCATCTGGAAGATCTGCTGCTTGCCGCCAAGGCCCGCAGGATCCTCGTCGAGCGCGCGCACCAGCGCCGGATCGCCCGAGGTCGCGAGTTCCTCGAAGGTGTCGATCTCATACTGGTCGGTGAACTCGCCGGTGGCCAGTTCCAGCACGTGCGGCTCGAAATCGCTGAAGGCCTCAGCGATGTTCATACCCGGCTCGTAGACGCCAGCGACCTCCAGGACGTTGCGCTGCTTGTCGCGCAGGCGGTTCAGGTCCTGAACCGGGCGCAGCGACACGGCCGCCGCCGACACCACCATCGAGGCGACGAGGCAGAGCACCACCGCCACTGTCACCGTCTTGGCGGTGGAATCCGGCGGCATGTCGAGGAAGCGGCGGATGACGCCCTTGCTTGCGTTGGTGTCAGACATTGCGCTTGGCCCTCCGCTTGATGTTGGCCTGGACGACGAAATAGTCGATCAGCGGCGCGAAGACGTTGCCGAAGAGGATCGCAAGCATCATGCCCTCGGGGAAGGCCGGGTTGATGACACGGATCATCACGACCATGAAACCGATCAGCGCGCCGTAGATGTAGCGGCCCATGTTGGTGTGCGAGGCAGACACCGGCTCGGTGACCATGAACACGAGGCCAAAAGCGTAGCCGCCGACCACCAGATGCCAGTACCAGGGCATGGCGAACATCGGGTTGCTGTCGGAACCGATCACGTTCAGCAGCGACGAAAAGGCGATCATCCCTGCAAGACAGCCGACAATCAGGCGCCAGTTGGCGATCTTCGTGGCGAGCAGGAAGGCGAGGCCGATGAGACACGCGATGGTCGAGGTCTCGCCGAAGGAGCCCTGGATCGTTCCGACGAAGGCGTCCATCCAGCTGATGCCATGCGCGGGCAGCGAGGTGACGCCGTCGCTGGCGCTGACCGACAGCGCGGTCGCGCCGGAGAAGCCGTCGACCGGCGTCCAGACGCGGTCACCGGACATCTGCGCCGGATAGGCGAAGTAGAGGAACGCCCGCCCGACCAGAGCCGGGTTGAGGAAGTTCTTGCCGGTGCCGCCAAAGACTTCCTTGCCGATCACCACGCCGAAGATGATGCCGAGCGCGACCTGCCACAGCGGCGCCGAGGCGGGCATGATCAGCGTGTAGAGCATCGAGGTCACGAGGAAGCCCTCGTTCACCTCGTGGCCCCGGACCACGGCAAAGATCACCTCGAAGATGCCGCCCGCGATCAGCGTCACGATGTAGATCGGCAGGAAATAGAGCAGCCCGTGCAGGATGTTCGCCAGAGGGTTGGCCGGGTTGAACCCGATGCCGAGCGCGTCGATGATCGCCGCGCGCCAGCCCGAGGCACCATATTCGGCGATCGCCATATTGGTCTGCAGGCCGGTGTTGTACATGCCGAAGAGGATGCAGGGGATCGTCGCGATGACCACATAGGTCATGATCCGCTTCATATCGATGTACGAGCGGGCGTGCGGCGCGACGGTGGTCACCGTCTTGGGCGTGTAGATGAAGCTCTCCACCATCTCGTAGACGGGGAAATATTTCTCGAACCTACCGCCCTTCAGGAATTGGGGCTCGATCCGATCGAAGAAACTGCGCAGACCCAAGGTCTTAGCCCTCCTTTTCGATCTTGCTGAGGCTGTCGCGAAGGGCGATGCCGTATTCGTATTTGGCGGGGCAAGCAAAGCCCACGAGACCGAGGTCTTCCTCGTCCAGCTCCAGCGCACCCAGTGCCTGCGCCGTGTCGGTGTCCATCACCAGCAGCGCGCGCAGCAGCTGCGTCGGCAGGAAATCCTGCGGCATCAGCTGTTCGAACGTGCCGATCGGCACCATGGCGCGGCGACCGCCGTTGAGGTTCGAGGTCAGCGCATAGAGCTTCTTGGTGAAGGCCGAGCCGAGCACCGGCTGCACGGCGAACTTGCCGGGCATCGGGCGGATCCAGCCCATCGGGATCTGCTTGTGATCTTCCTCGATCAGCGTGATCTGCCGCGCGTAGCGGCCAAGGAAGGCATCCGGTCCCGCGCCCATACGGCCGCTGAGGATCGAGCCGGAGATCACCCGCACCGGGACCGAACCGTTCAAGTCCTCGGCGCAAAGCTCCAGCATCGAGGCCCCTGCGAGCGTGCGCACCAGTCGCGGACGGCTGCACATCGGGCCGGACAGGGCGATGATGCGCGACCCGTCGACACGGCCGGTCTCGAGCAGCTTCCCGATGGCGATCACGTCGTGGTAGCCGATGCTCCACACGGTCTTGGAGGACGAGGGCGGCTCGAGGAAATGCATGTGCGTGCCGGCAAGTCCCGCCGGATGCGGGCCGGAGAAGCCCGCGGCGGTGATGCCGGGCAGGTCCGCGCCGGGGACATTCGCGCCGATTTCCTGGCACAGGTAGACATTGCCCTCGGTCAGCAGCGGCAGCGCCTGCAGGCCACGGGCAAAGGCATCGGCATCCTCGGCGATGATCGTCGCGGCATCAGCGCTGAGCGGCTCGCTGTCCATTGCGGTGACAAAGATGGCCGCGGGACGGGCGTCGGCGGCGGGCACCTTCGAGTAGGGACGGGTTCGGAACGAGGTCCAGAGACCGGCGGCGCAGAGCTTCTCGGCCAGACCTTCGCCGGTGGTGGCGTCGCCGACGGCAGAGAAGTCCACCGGGTCCGCAGCACTGGGATCGACCTCGATCTCGACCGAGATCAGCACCCGGCGGGCGCCACGGTTGATCGCCTTGATTCGGCCTGAAACCGGTGCGGTCACCTGCACCTCGGGCGTGTCCTTATGGGCCAGAATCGGCGCGCCGGCGGCGATCACATCGCCCTCCTGAACCGCCAGTCTCGGCTTCAAGCCGATGTAATCCTGCCCCAGAACTGCAACGGTCCGGACCGCTGCACCGTCTTCGATTCCGCCTTCGGGTGTCCCCAGCACCGGGACATCGAGACCTTTTCTCAACGTATATTGCTGCACGTCGCTTCGTCCTGTCCATTTTCCGGCAGCCTTATGCGCCGCAACGCCGCAGTTTGGAAGGGTTCGACGAGAAAGTTTCCAATTTAATGTTGAATCACCCGCCAAAACGGCTCAGAAGCCCTTTGTCTCATCGTCGACCCTACAGCTCTTGCGGAGATACCGGATGAACCCTCTTACCTTTTCTCGCCGTAGCTTCCTCGTGATGCCCTTTGCACTGGCAGCTTGCAAGAAAGGGTGGTCCGTCCTGGAGCTCACCGGGCTGACCATGGGCACGAGCTACTCGATTGCCGCCGTCGATCACACCAACAAGATCGACAAGGCCGACCTGCAGAAGGCCGTGGACACCAGCCTAGCACAGGTGAACGCGCAGATGTCGAACTGGGATGCCAGCTCGGAGATCTCGCGCTTCAACGCCGCCGGTGCCACCGATCACTTCACCGTCTCGCCCGAGGTTGCGCATGTGATGGCCGCCGCGCATGAGATCAACGCAGCCACCGACGGCCGCTTCGATGTCACCGTGGGCCCGCTGATCGACCTCTGGGGCTTCGGCGCCGGCAAGACCCGCAGCGACATGCCTTCCGAGGCCGAGATCGCGCAGGCGTTGGCCTGCTGCGGCCAGTCGCAGTCGGTCGGCGTCAGTGACCGCGCGCTGCAGAAGATGCGCCCCGAGGCAGAGGTGTACCTCTCGGCCATCGGCAAGGGCTTCGGCATCGACCAGGTGGCCCGCACGCTCGCCAGCTTCGGCATCACCGACTACATGGTCGAGGTCGGCGGCGATCTCTACACCGCGGGCAAGAACCCCGATGGCCAGCCCTGGCACATCGGCATCGAGACGCCCGAAGCCTTCAACCGCGGCGTCCAGCAGGTCGTGGCGGTGTCGGATATGGGCATGGCGACCTCGGGCGACTATCGCAACTTCTTCGACTACGAAGGCAAGCGCTACTCGCACATCATCGACGCCACCACCGGCCGTCCGGTCACCCACAACACCGCCTCGGTGACCGTGATGACCGACAACGCCATGCTGGCCGACGCCTGGGCGACCGCCCTGCTGGTGATGGGCCGCGAGCGCGGTCTCGAGATCGCAAATCAGCGTGATATGGCCGCCCTGTTCATTGATCGCTCGGGCAAGGCGGGTGACAAGGGCTTCGAGATCACCGCCAGCGACCGCTTCACCGCGCTGCAGGCCTGATCGCCCACCGCCGCACCCGCTGAAAGGGGGACGCCATGTCGACCTTCATTCTTGCTTTCGGACTTCTGATGATCGTGATGCTGGGCATGGCGCTCGGCGTCATTCTCAACGGTCGCACGATCAAGGGCAGCTGCGGCGGGCTCAACGCAATCGCCGGGGCCGATCACTGTGTGGTCTGCAAGCAAGAGATCGATCCAGACAGCCCGCTTCGCGACCGTCTGCACTGCCCCAAGGCACGCAAGATGCTCGAGGAGATGGAGCACGAGGAACGCGCGGCGACCTGAGCAGCAAGCACCTTCGAAACAGAAAACGCCGGCCCTAGGGCCGGCGTTTTCTTTAGGACCCGCGCCGCATCGCTCGGCCACAAGGAAATCTGGGGCGTCAGCCCCCGGTCAGCGGCGTCAGCCCCAGCACCAACAGAGCCGCCCCGGCGATCAGTCCGAACACCCAGAGCTGCCAGCGCGGGCCCTCGGCCTTCCACACGCTGCGGTAGCGATAGCCGGCAAGGCAGGCGATCACGAAGAGCACCGTGGCGCTGGCGGGGGTCAGCGTAAGCTCGGGCAAGATTCAGACCTCTCGGCTGGATTTCGTTTACTCGTGCGCTGATTGCACTAACCTGAAAGAGGTTCAAGGGAAGGTAACGCCATGCCAGCTTCATACAAACCTCATACCCGCGAAGACGACGAGCACGCACGCAGCCACAGCCAGACCGTCGAGACCAACCTGTCTGCCGCCGAGGCAACGGTTCAGCACGTGCTGAACAGCAAAAACAGCGAGCTGTACTGGATCCAGCCTCAGCAAACCATCGGCACGGCTGTCGAGGTGCTGCGCGACCAGCGCATCGGCGCGCTGCTGGTAAAAAGTCCGCAGGGCGAGCTGGTCGGGATCCTCTCGGAGCGCGACATCGTGCGCCGCCTCGCCGATACCCCGGGTCGCACCCTGCCGCAGACTGTTGCCGAACTGATGACCACCGAGCTCGAGACATGTACCCCCGACGAGACGCTGGTGCGGATCCTGCGCCGGATGACCGACGGGCGTTTCCGCCACATGCCCGTGCTCGATGGCGATGATCTGATCGGCATGATTTCGATCGGTGACGTTGTGAACTACCGGTTGACCGCGCTGGAATACGAGGCGCTGAAGCTAAAGCAGCTCATCGTCGGCTGAAGCCGACTGGCCAGATGAAAAGGGCCGCGTCCCCGGCGGACGCGGCCCTCTTGTTTTCCGCCGGAGTCTTCTGACAGCGCGCTCAGCTCGCCGGCACCGCCTCGGCCTGTTCGCGCCGCGCCGCCTTCTGCGAGACGAAGGCGCAGACCAGAAGCTGGCTCATGTGGTAGATCATAACCGGCAGCACGATCGCCCCGACCTGATCGGCGGCAAAGAGCGCCGTCGCGATCGGCAGACCCGAGGCGAGACTCTTGGTCGAGCCGCAGTAGAACAGCACCGCCCGGTCCGGGTACGGCAGGCCGAAGAGCTTGCCGGCCCCCACCATCAGCAGCATGGCGATGGCGAGGAAGACCAGCACCACCAGCACCAGCATGATCAGGCTCGCCGTGGGAATCCTCTGCCACAGGCCCGAGACCGTGCCCGCGCTGAAGGCCGAGTAGACGATGAGCAGGATCGAGCCGCGGTCGACCACCATGGTCAGCAACTTGTGCCGCTTCACGAAATCCCCGACCCAGGGCCGGACCAGCTGGCCGACGACGAAGGGCAACAGGATCTGCGTGCCGATCTTGACGATTGAATCGAAGCTCACCCCGCCGTCGCCCTGGTGCAGCATCAGCGCCACGAGGGCGGGGGTCAGCGCCACCCCGACGATGTTCGACAGCGAGGCGGCGCAGATCGCCGCGGGCACGTTGCCCCCGGCGATCGAGGTGAAGGCGATCGAGGATTGCACCGTCGAGGGCAGCACCGCCAGGAACAGCAGCCCCAGGGTGACCGTGGCGCCCAGGGCCGGCGAAAACACCCACGCCAGCAACAGGCCGACCAGCGGAAACATCGCGTAGGTGGCGGCAAACGTCAGGCCCTGCAGCCGCCAGTTCAGCAGCCCCGCCCGCACCGACGACGGGTCGAGCTTTGCCCCGTAGAGGAAGAACAGCAGCGCGACGGCCCAGAAGGTGACGTGCTTCAACCCTGCCGCCGCGATGCCTTGTGCGGGCAGCAACAGGCCAAGGCAGACCGTGGCGATGAGCAACAGCATGTAAGTGTCGATGCCGATACGTTTGAGATACTTCATCTCGTCTCCTGCTCTTTCCTGTCCGGCGCGCGCGCCGCTCCCCCGTGGTGTGGGCGGGCTTCAGAACCCCGCGGCCTGCCCATCCTTACGCGGATCCGAGCCTGCCGCAAACCCGCCTTCCGGCAGGCGATGCACAAGCTGCGCGCCACCGAAGCCAAAGGCATTGTCCGGCGCCTCGACCTGCACCTGGTGACCGAGCGCTTTCAGACCGTCCAGCAGCTCGGGCGCCATGCTCGGCTCGCAGGCCACGTCGAGCCCCTTGATCATTCGCCAGCGCGGCGCGTCGGCGGCGGTCTGCACGTCCTGATCCCAAAGCTCGGTGCGCAGCAGAAGCTGCATGTGGCCCTGTGCCTGGATCGGCCCGCCCATCATGCCGAAGGCCATGAGCGGCTGACCGTTCTTCATGGCAAAGCCCGGAATGATCGTGTGGAAGGGGCGCTTGCCCCCCGCCACGCGGTTCGGGTGCCCCTCTTTGGTGGTGAAGCCGAAACCGCGGTTCTGCATCGACACGCCGGTGCCGGGCACAGCCACGCCCGAGCCGAAGCCCGCGTAGTTCGACTGGATGAAGCTCACCATCATTCCCGAGGCATCGCCCACGTTCAGCAGCACCGTGCCGCCGCGCTTGGGCGCGCCGGGGCCGAAGTCCTGCGCCTTGTCCTCGGCAATGAGCGCCGCGCGGGACTCGAGGTACTCGGGGTCAAGCAGCGCGGTCTCGTCGACCTCGGTCATGTGAGCGCGGTCGGCAACAAAGGCGTGAAGGTCCGCATAGGCCAGCTTGATCGCCTCGATCTGCAAATGCACCGCGGTCAAATCGTCCGGGCCATGGTCGCGAATGGACGTGTGCTGCAGCATTCCGAGCGCCATGAGCGCCGCAATCCCCTGCCCGTTCGGCGGGATCTCGTGCAGTTCGACGTCGTCGAAGGACTGGCTCACGGTGCCGCACCAGTCGGGCTTCTGCGCCTTTAGATCTTCCATCGTCATCGCGCCGCCGTTGGCCTGCGAGAAGGCGATGATTTCCTCGGCGATCTCACCCTCGTAAAAGGCGCGGCCCTTGGTGTCGGCAATCGCCCGCAGGGTGCGCGCCGCGCCGGGGTTGCGGAAGCGCTCGCCCGCCTTGGGCGCGCGTCCACCGGGCAGGAAGGTCTCGGCAAAGCCCGGCTGTTTGCCCAAAGTCTCGGCCCCTTTGGCCCAGAGCGTGGCGATCACCGGCGAGACGATGAACCCCTCTTCCGCGTAGCGGATGGCGGGCGCCAGCACCGTCGCCAGCCCCAGCTTGCCGAAGCGCTCCGACAGCTCGACCCAGGCGCTGACGGCGCCCGGCACGGTCACGCTGTCCCAGCCGTGCTGCGGCATCCCATCGGGGAAGCGTTCGGGCGACCAGGCCGCGGGCGCGCGGCCCGAGGCGTTGAGCCCATGCAGCTGCTTGCCATCCCACAGGATGCAGAAGGCATCCGAGCCAAGCCCGTTGCCGGTGGGCTCGACCACGGTCAGCGCCGCGGCGGTGGCAATCGCGGCATCCACCGCGTTGCCGCCCTGCTGCAGGATGGTCAGCCCGGCCTGCGTGGCCAGCGGCTGCGAGGTTGCCACGACGTTTTCCGCCAGAACAGGCGAACGGCGCGACGGGTAGACGGGATCATGACGCAGGCGCATCGGTACTCCTCCCGGAAGTCTTGCGGTGTTTCAGGTGGCTGCGGATCGCCCAGGCGATCGAGAGCACAGCCGCGATAAGGAAGATGAGGCTGATCGGGCGGGTGAAGAAGAGCGACGGATCGGCATCGGTCATCAGCGCCCGGCGCAGGTTGGTCTCGGCGATCGGTCCGAGGATGACACCCAGCACCAACGGCGCCAGAGAATAACCGAGCGCGCGCAGAGCGTAGCCCGCCACACCGATGAAACCGAGCAGGTAGAGATCGGTCACCCGGTTGTTCAGCGCAAAGGAGCCGACGACGCAGCAGACCATGACCACCGGCACGATCAGCCATTTCGGCACCTCGGCGACGCGCAGGAACAGGCGCATCGACAGCACCGAGACCAGCAGCATCATCAGCGAGGCGACGGCCATGGCGATGAACATGCCGTAGACCAGATCGGCATGATCCATGATCAACCGCGGGCCCACGGAAATGCCATGCACCATCAGAGAGGCCATGAGGATCGCGTCCACCGCCGAGCCCGGAATGCCGAGGCCGATGAGCGGGATGAGACCGCCGCCGGCAGTGGCCGAGTTGCCCGCCTCCGAGGCGACGACCCCATCTGGGTTGCCCTTGCCGAAGCTCTCGGGGTCCTTGGAGTTGCGCTTGGCCTGATCGTAGGCGACGAGGTTGGCGATCGAGCCCCCTGCACCCGGCAGCGCGCCGATCAGCACGCCGACGATGGACGAGCGGATCAGGTTCACCGGGCGCATCAGCACCTCTTTCATCACCTTCCAGGTCTGGAAGTCGATGGCGCCGGTCACCAGCGCATTGCCCGACCGCACGGATTTCGCGTCCTCGACCTCGGACGTGAGCTGCGAGATCGCGAAGATGCCGATCAGCACCACGAGGAAGGGCAGGCCGGTCTGCAGCATCTCGATGCCGAAGTCGAAGCGCGGCCGGCCCATGATCGGATCGGTGCCAACGGTCGAGATGGCAAGCCCGATGAGACCCGCCAGCATACCGCGAATGACGCTGTCGCCCACCAGCGAGGCCACGATGGTCAGCGCGAAGACGATCAGCGAGAAATACTCCCACGGCCCGAGCTTCACCGCGAACATCGCCAGCGGCGGCGCGGCGACGATCAGCACCAGGGTCGAGATGATTGTGCCGAAGAACGAGGCCCAGACGCCGAGCGACAGCGCCCGTCCGGGCTCGCCGCGGCGCGCCATGGGGAAGGCGTCAAAGGTGGTGGCGACCGACGACGGCGTGCCGGGAATACCCAGCAGCGCGGCCGAGATCAGCCCGCCGGTGTAGCCGCCGACGTAGACAGACAGCATCACCGCGATGCCCTGCAGCGGCTCCATGGTGAAGGTCAGCGGCAGCGTCAGCACGATGGCCATGGTGACGGTGAAGCCGGGGATCGCGGCGGCGACGATGCCGGCGATCGAGCCCGCGAGCATGTAGATCAGCGTGGCGAGCGTGAAGATCTGCGCCGCGCCGGAAAGGAAGCTGTCCATGTCAGAGCACCCCGCGCGGCAGGAAGACGGTGAAGACCTCGGCAAAGAGCCAGTTGAGCCCGAAGGAGAAGACCGCCGCCACGATCACCGCGATCAACAGCGTCATGGGCGTGCGCGGCATCAGGACCAGCTCCAGCGAGAGGATGAAGAGGAAGCTCGCGATCGAGAAGCCCAGCAGCGGGATCGCCAGCAGGTAGACTGCCAGAGCCCACAGCACGACGAAAACGAGCGCGCGACGCTTGGCCCAGGCCACCGTCTGGCAGGCAAAACGGCCGTAGGCGCCCGCGGGGATCTTGCGCAACGCGTCGATGATGGCAATCACCGCCACCAGCGCGATACCGGCGAACACGATCTTGGGAAACGCACCCGCGCCGAGCTTTTCGAAGCGCGAGGTGGGAATCGCTGCGGCCGAGACAAACAGCCCGACCGAGGCGAGAAGAATCAGCACGTAGCTCAGGAGGCGGGCAATCTCGCCCGCCTCCCTTGCCTGCTGCTTGTCGTAGCCGGCGTCGCTCACGGTGCGAGAACCTCTGCCAGCGACTTCACGGTCTCATCGAGCTTCGCCAGGTAGGCGCGGTACCCTTCCTGGCCGCGGAACATGACCGAGGCACCGGCGTTGTTGGTCTGCTCGATGTAGGTCTCGTCTTTCGACAGTTCCTCGAGCGCCGCTTCCATCTTGTCGCGGGCCTCCTGCGGGGCACCCTTGGGCATGACGATGCCGCGGGTCACCTGCAGTTCGAGGTCGGCGCCGAGCTCGGCGAAGGTCGGAACCTCGGGGGCCTCGTCCACGCGCTCGGAGGCGCCGACGGCGAGGAACTGCAGATCGCCGTTGTCGACGAACTGCTTCGACGACGAGATGTCGCCGATCGCTGCGTCGAGGTTGCCGCCGACAAGGGCGCGCACGCGCTCGCCGGTGCCTTCATAGCCGACGTATTGGAACTGCAGGCCGTAGGCCTGTTCGATCATCGCCGCGTGCAGGTGCGGCACGCCGCCCAGGGTCACGCCCATGGTGATCTCGCCCGGGTGCTCTTTGGCATAGGCGACGAACTCCTCGAAATCGGCGTAATCCTCGGTCGGGTGCACCACGAGGTACTGCGGCGAGGCGGTCATCAGCGCGATCGGCTCGAAGTCGTCCCAGGCCAGATCGGTGATGCCGGTCTCGGTGGCGACCAGCAGGCCCTCGTGGACCTGGCTGATGGTGTAGCCGTCATTGGCGCGGCGCGAAGCTTCGCGCAGGCCGACGGTGCCGCCGACGCCGGGCATGTTGATGATCGGCATCTCGGTGCCGAGGTAGGGCGCGATGTTGCCGGCGATGAGGCGCATCAGCGTGTCCGACCCGCCGCCCGGCGACCAGGGCACGATGAATTCGACCGGGTGGTCGGGGTAGTCGGCGGCGCTGGCAGGCGCGGCGGTCAGCGTGGCGGCGGCAAGGAGGGCGGCAAGGCCCGTGCGGAGTGTCATGGGTGGAGGCTCCCTGTGTATGCTGGCAAGTCGGCAGTTTGTCCGCCGACGTTCTGATTGGGTAACCCCCAGTAACACAAGATTAAGCCTCACAAAGCGCGAAGTTATTGCCATTATTTTCAGAATTACTTACGTTAAGGCGATGGACACCCGCCAGCTACAGACCCTCCTCGCCATCGAGCAGCACGGCGGTTTCGCTGCCGCGGCGCAGGCGATCAACCTCACCGCCTCGGCGGTCAGCCAGCAGGTCTCTGCGCTGGAGGCGGAGCTGGGCGTGCAGCTCTACGACCGCACCCGCCGCCCGCCGGTGCTGACTGCCAAGGGGGCCGAGATGCTGCGCTCGGCACGGCAAATCCTGCGCATCCTCACCGAGACCAAGGCCTCGGTCACCGGCGGCGACGTCGGCGGCACGCTGGCGTTCGGCTCACTGCGCACGGGGGCGAATTCTCTGGTGCCGCAGGCGCTGGCCTCGCTGAGGGACCGCTACCCCGAGCTCAGCTTCCGACTGCGCATCGGCATGTCCGAGGAGCTGATGGCCGAGGTGGTCTCGGGCCAACTCGACGCGGCGCTGGTGGCCGAACATGTCGCCGTGCCGCCAAGCCTGCGCTGGACCGAGGTGCTGAGCGAGCCGCTGGTGGTGATCACCCCGCCCGGCTCCGGGGGGCTGGCGATCCGCGACCTCGTACGTCAGGTGCCCTACATCCGCTACCGCACGCAGGTGCCGCTGGCACGGCAGATCGACACCGAGATCGCCCGGCTCGGCGTCGCGCCGCGGCAGGTGGTCTCGGTGAACACGATGACGGCAGTGGTGGGCTGCGTGCGGGCGGGGCTGGGCTTTGCCATCATCCCCTATGTGGCGCTGCAGGATTCGATCACCGCGGCGCTCGACTGGTTTCCCTTTGGCGCGCCGCCGATCCACCGCCGTCTTGGCGTGGTGCAGCGCCCGACCACCAGCCGTGCCGAGGTGCTCTCAACCCTGATCGCCGCGCTGATCGAACATGGCCGTCCGCGCGACGATCGCGATTGATCCAAATCGATCCCGAAAGAGGGTCAGCTGCGGTCTTCGATCACCCGCGCCAGCGCCGGATCATCACCGAAGAACGGCTCCGCCGAAACACCCATCGCGTCCCATTGGTCGGGCTGGATCATCAGGCGGCTGCTCAACTCGTTCTGGAACGGGCTGATCTTGCCCAGACGCCGGGCGCGGGCCTTCAGCAGCTCGCCCTCGATCGCGGAACCGACGTCGCGGTATTCACCGCGGGCCACGAGCCCTTCCGCATAGGCAAGGATCTCGCCGCTGATGGTGACTGTCTCTGTCTTGCGCATGCACCAACCCCCTCATACTCGCGTGGCAGCAGGTAAAGTGTACCCCGAGTCGCCCTGTGTACAATGCGCTAAGTTGACGTTCGGTTAATACTTTTGGCGCCCGTGCGACGCGAAAGCCGCGCCGGGTTTCCCCGGCGCGGCTCCTGCGATTTTCATTTCGAGAGACTGTGCCCGACCTCAGGCCCACTCGCCCTTGCGGAAGACCGGCACCCGGGTGCCGTCGTCGCGAATGCCGTCGATGTCGGTCTCTGCGCCGCCGATCATCCAGTCGACGTGGATCATCGAGCTGTTGCCCCCCTGCGCCGCGATCTGATCGGCGCTCAGCGACGCCCCATCGAGGAAGCACTTCGAGTAGCACTGGCCCAGTGCGATGTGGCAGGCGGCGTTCTCGTCGAAGAGCGTGTTGTAGAACAGCAGGCCCGACTGCGAGATCGGCGAGCCGTGCGGCACCAGCGCCACTTCGCCAAGGCGCGCCGCGCCCTCGTCGGTGGCCAGCAGTTCCTTCAGCACCGCCTCGCCCTTCTCGGCCGTCGCTTCGACAATGCGGCCGCCCTCGAAGCGCACCGCGATGCCGTCGATCAGGCTGCCCTGGTGCGACAGCGGCTTGGTCGAGCGCACCATGCCGTCAACGCGCTGCGCGTGCGGGGTGGTGAACACCTCCTCGGTGGGGATGTTCGGGTTGCACTGCACGCCGTTCTGCGCCGTGCTCGCGCCGCCGTGCCATTCGTGGCCGTCCGCCAGCCCGATCGTCAGATCGGTGCCAGGCCCGGTGAAATGCAGCGCCGAGAAGCGCTCGGCGTTCAGCCACTCGGTCCGGGCGCGCAGGGCGGCGTTGTGCTCGGCCCAGGCGGCGACGGGATCGGCGGTGTCGACGCGCGCGGCGGCAAAGATCGCCTCGGCCAGCTTCGCCTGCGCCTCGGGCTCGCTGAGCTCGGGGAACATGCGCTTGGCCCAGGCCACGCCCGGCCAGGCGCAAATCGACCAGTTCACATTGAAATTGGTGATCTTCTCCATCGCGGGCTTGTAGGCGATCGAGTTGGCCTTGCCCGCGCGCGCGACCTTGGCCGGGTCCTGCTCGGCAAGCAGCATCGGGTCCTCGCCGACGATCGCCATGCGCGCGGCCCCCTCGCCAAAGGCCTCGGCCATGCCACCATAAAGCCAGCCTGCGGCGGTGTCGAAGCTGGCGTCCTGCCCTTCTTCGAAGCGCGCCAGCGCCACGTCGGGATCCGAAAGCAGCGGGGTCACCAGCGAGGCACCGGCGCGGTAGGCCGCGCGGGTCACCGCGCGCACCAGAGGCAGCGCCGAGACCGGGGCGGTCAGCACGAGCTGCTGGCCGGGCTGGATGTTCACGCCGGTGCGCACGGCCACTTCGGCAAGCCGATCGATCAGCGTCGGGTCGATGGGGGTCGACGTCATGAAAAGCTCCTGAGTCTGTCTGGTTGCGGCAAAGCTGGGCCTGCGGCGTAGGACAGTCAAGCACCGGCCCGCCAACGTAACCTTGCGTGAAAGGCCACATGTCGGTGTCATGCTTCACGATATAGATTGAAGATCTCCCGGTTTCGGTGCTAGGAGGCGCGCCATGTTTCTAAACCTCTGGCACAAGGTGATCGGCCCGGCGTTCCGGCGGCCGCCGCGATTTCAGGTCGCGGCGATGTGCTATCGCCCTTCCGATTGCGCCGGGGGCTTCGAGGTTCTGCTGATCACCTCGCGGGGGACGAAGCGCTGGGTTCTGCCCAAGGGCTGGCCCAAGGCCGGGCTCGACTCCGCCGGTGCCGCGCTCGAGGAAGCCTGGGAGGAAGCCGGGGTCGTCTTTACCACCGGCGAGACCGCCGAGATCGGCAGCTACCGCTACGACAAGCGCCTCGATGGAGGCCTGCCGCTCGACACGGTGGTCTTTGTCTATGCCGCCGAGGTGAGCAAGCTGCGCGACGACTACCCCGAAGCCGGCCAGCGCGATCGGCGCTGGGTGGAGCCAAGCGAAGCTGCTAGGATGGTCGACGAACCCGGGCTCCGGGCCCTGCTCGCCCGGGTGCCGAGCCTGCTTCCCCTGCCCCGGACCAGCTGACCCCCATGACCGAGCCCAGGCACCGCGCGGGCCACTCCGCGTCACAGCACGACTCCGAGCAGGCCTGGCCGACGCTGGACAAGGATCTCGGACGCCTGTCGCTGATTGAATCCGCCGCCATCCACACCGCCCGCCCGCTGATCGGCGTCGGCGTGTCGCTGCTGTTCATCGCCATCGTCACCGCGATCGTCGCCGTCGCGGCGGGCGAGCTGCAGGGCACGCTGATGATCTCCATCGCCGCCGCCTTCGCCGCCTACATGGCGCTGAACATCGGCGCCAATGACGTGGCCAACA
This sequence comes from Salipiger sp. PrR003, assembly GCF_010500785.1. Taxonomy (NCBI): domain Bacteria; kingdom Pseudomonadati; phylum Pseudomonadota; class Alphaproteobacteria; order Rhodobacterales; family Roseobacteraceae; genus Salipiger; species Salipiger sp. PrR003. The sequence goes on along the minus strand of NZ_JAAGOV010000037.1, from coordinate 69,164 downwards.
ACATGGGCCCGGCGGTGGGGGCGAACGCCCTGTCGATGGCCGGGGCCATCGCCATCGCCGCGCTCTGCGAGACCGCGGGTGCCCTGCTGGCCGGCGGCGAGGTGGTCTCGACCATCTCCGGCGGCATCATCGCGCAGGGCGAGATCGCCGACAGCGCGCATTTCGTGCGGGCGATGATGTCGGCCATGCTGGCCGCCGCCATCTGGATCAACACCGCCACGGTGCTGCGCGCCCCGGTCTCGACGACCCATGCGGTGGTCGGCGGCGTCATGGGCTCGGGCATCGCCGCCGCCGGGCTCGGCACGGTCAACTGGGCAACGATGAGCGCCATTACCGCCAGCTGGGTGATCTCGCCGATCCTGGGCGGGGTGATCGCGGCGGCGGTGCTCGCCTTCATCAAGTGGAAGATCATGTATGTGCCCGACCGGATCGCCGCCGCGCGGGTCTGGCTGCCGGTGCTGATCGGGGTCATGGCGGGCACCTTCGCCTGCTATCTCGCGCTCAAGGGGCTGCGGCGGGTGATCGATCTCGATCTCCACGAGGCGGCGCTCCTCGGCCTCGCGGTCGGCCTGCTGAGCTGGCGGCTCTCGGTACCGCTTGTGCGGCGGCAGTCGCAGGGCATGAGCAACCGCAACGCCTCGCTCAAGGCGCTGTTCCGCCTGCCGCTCGTGGTTTCGGCCGGGCTGCTCTCCTTTGCCCATGGCGCAAACGACGTGGCCAATGCGGTCGGCCCGCTCGGTGCCATCGTGCGCGCGCTGCAGACCGAGGACCGCGCCGCCGATCTTGACGTGATGCCGCATTGGGTGCTGATGATCGGCGCGCTGGGGATCTCTTGCGGCCTGATCTTCTTCGGCCCGCGGATGATCCGCATGGTCGGCAGCCAGATCACCAAGCTCAACCCGATGCGCGCCTATTGCGTGGCGCTCTCGGCGGCGCTGACGGTGATCCTCGCGTCCTGGCTCGGGCTGCCGGTCAGCTCGACCCATATCGCGGTCGGCGGCGTGTTCGGGGTCGGCTTTTACCGCGAATGGTACATGGCGCGCCGCGCCCGCCACAGCGACCCAAAGCGTGCCGCCAAGCTGCTCCCGCCCGAGGAACGGCAGCGCCGCAAGCTGGTCCGCCGCTCGCATTTCATGACCATCATCGCCGCCTGGCTGGTGACGGTGCCCGCCTCGGCGCTGCTGTCGGCGCTTTGCTTCCTACTCCTCACCACGCTGGTCGGCTAAGCGCAATCGGCGCTTTACGGGCCGGGGTGCAGGGTATATAGCGCACCCTTTCCCGGCGCCCTGACTCGGTCTGACTTCTCGTACCGACATCCTTCGCCGACAGTCCTTGGATCGGATCTCAGACCTTGAAAAAAACCCTCGCAGCCGCTCTGCAAGCCCGTGGATATGAAACGCTCACCCCGGTGCAGGAAGCCGTGGCCGACCCGGCCGTAGCCGGTGCCGACCTGCTCGTTTCCGCGCAGACCGGTTCGGGCAAGACGGTCGGCTTCGGCCTTGCCATTGCCCCCGCAATCCTCGGCGATGCCGAGAGCTTCGGCGCCGCGGGCGCGCCGGAAGCGCTGATCATCGCCCCCACCCGCGAACTCGCGCTGCAGGTCCGCCGCGAGCTGAGCTGGCTCTACGCCGAAGCCGGCGCCGTCATGGCCTCCTGCGTTGGCGGCATGGACGCGCGCACCGAGCGCCGGGCGCTCGAGCGCGGCGCTCATATCGTCGTCGCCACCCCGGGCCGCCTGTGCGACCACCTGCGCCGCGGCGCGCTGGATCTCTCGCAGGTCAAGGCCGTGGTGCTCGACGAGGCCGACGAGATGCTCGACCTCGGCTTCCGCGAAGACCTCGAGACCATCCTCGAGGCCTCCAACCCCGAGCGTCAGACGCTGCTGTTCTCGGCCACCGTCTCGCCGCAGATCGCGCAGCTGGCGCAGCGCTACCAGCGCGACTCGCAGCGCATCCAGGTGCAGGGCGGGGCCAAGCAGCACTCCGACATCGAATACCGCGCGGTGATCGTCGCCCAGGGCGACCAGGAGAACGCGATCACCAACCTGCTGCGCTTCCACGAGGCGCCCAACGCCATCGTCTTCGCCAACACCCGCGCCACCGTGTCGCGTCTGGTGTCGCGGCTGACCAACCGCGGCTTTGCCGTGGTGGGCCTGTCGGGCGAACTGAGCCAGGACGAGCGCAGCCACGCGCTGCAGGCGATGCGCGACGGCCGCGCCCGTGTCTGCGTCGCGACCGATGTGGCCGCCCGCGGCATCGACCTGCCGTACCTCGATCTGGTGGTCCACGCCGAGCTGCCGCAGAGCAACGAGGCGCTGCTGCACCGTTCGGGCCGCACCGGCCGCGCCGGGCGCAAGGGCATCTCGGCGCTGATCGTGCCGCTGCGCGACCGCAAGAAGGCCGAGCGCATCATGCGCTTCGCCAAGGTCGAGGCCGAATGGGGCGAAGCCCCCAGCGCCGACGCAGTGCTGGAGCGCGACGAGGCGCGGATGCTGGCCGATCCCATGTGGACCGACCCCTCGCCCGAGACCGACGCCGCGCTGGTGAGCCAGATCACCGAGAAGTACAGCGCCGAGGAAATTGCCCAGGCGATGGTGCGCCAGTGGCGCGGCCAGCGCTCGGCCCCCGAGGAGCTGCTGCCCGTAGATGCCCGCGCCGAGAAGGCACCGCGCACGGAGCCCTTCGGCCCGAGCCGCTGGTTCACCGTCACCGTCGGCCGCGAAGGCAATGCCAACCCGCGCTGGCTGCTGCCGAAGATCTGCCGCGCCGGCAACATCACCCGCGAGGCACTCGGCGCCATCCGCATCGCCGACGAGCTGACCTACGTCGAGATCGCCGACAGCGCGGTCGAGGGCTTCCTCGAGGCGCTCGGCCCCGACATGGAAGTGGCGCAGGGCCTCGTGATGGAGCAGGTCGACGGCCTGCCCGAAGAGCTCAAGAGCGCGCCGCGTGGCCCCAAAAAGCCCGGCGGCTTCAAGAAAGAGGGCGGCTTCCGCAAGGAAGGCGGTTTCAAGAAAGAAGGCGGCTTCCGCAAAGAGGGTGGCTTCCGCAAGGAAGGCGGCTTCAAGAAGAAGGAAGGCTTCGGCGGTCCGGGCGGCTTCAAGCGCAAGTCCGAGGACGGCGACTTCGAGCGTCCGCGCCGCGAGCGTGCCGAGGGCGACAAGCCCAAGGGCAAGTTCGGTGCCAAGAAATCCTTCAAGGACACTGACGGTGCCCACAAGAAGGCCGCGCCGAAAAAGCACCGCAAGGGCTGAAGCCCGCGCCTCGCTCTGCATGAAAGAAGGCCGCCGGATTATCCGGCGGCCTTTTTCGTTGTCGCTCTCCGGCCCGTGGTTGGCCCGGCGGGTCGGGCGGTGCCTCAGTGCGCCGCCGCCCCTGCCCCCTTGGCCGGGGGCTTCATCGCCAGCGCCATGATCGCGAGCCCGGCAAAGAGCACGGTGATCAGCAGGAACACATCGATGAAGGACATCACCGTCGCCTGCTGGGCCACCCGCCCGGCCATCTGCTGCAGCGCGCCCTTGTCGCCGTCGATGCCCTGCGCCGAGAGGTTATGCCCCATCATCTCGAGCTGCCGCAGCGCCTCGGGGTTGTCCCAGCTCAGCGCTTCTTTCAGCCGCGCGGTGTGCAGCGCTCCGCGATCGGTCAGCGCGGTGTTGATCAGCGCCAGCCCCACCGCGCCGCCAAGGTTGCGCATCAGGTTGTAGAGCCCCGAGGCGCTCTTCATCTTCTGCGGCGGCAATGTGCCAAGTGCGAGGTTGTTGATCGGCACCATGCAAATCATCAGCGACAGGCCGCGCAGCACCTGCGGCCAGAGCAGCTCCTGGAAATCCCACTCGGCGGTCATGCCGGTCAGCATCCAGGACGACACCCCGAAGCCGATAAAGCCCATCATCAGCATCAGCCGCAGGTCCATCTTCGACGACAGGACCCCGGCAAGCGGCGCCGAGACGAACATGGCAAGCCCCGAGACGAAGACCGTCTCGCCGGTCATCAGGCTGTCGTAGCCGCGGATCGAGCTGAGATAGAGCGGGTAGAGATAGGTCATCCCGTAAAGCCCGATCCCCATCACGAAGCTGAACACCGAGCCGACCGCGAAGTTGGTGTCGGCAAAGGCCGAGAAGTCCACGACCGGGTTCTTCAGCGTGAAGGCGCGCCAGAAGGTGACGATGCCGCCGATCACCATGACCACGAAGAGCGCGGCGACGATCTCGTCCTGGAACCAGTCGTTGCCCGGGCCTTCCTCGAGCACGTATTCCATCGCGCCGAGGAAACAGGCCAGCGCCCCGAGGCCGATCCAGTCGAATGTGTCAAAGAGCTTCCAGTCGGGCTTGTCGAAATCGACCAGCGTCAGCACGCCGATGGTCACCAGGATGCCCGCAGGCACGTTGACGAGGAACAACCAGTGCCAGCTCATAGCGTGGCTGAGATAGCCGCCGACCGTGGGGCCAACGGTGGGGGCAAGCGTCGCCACGAGGCCGATCATCGGCGAAACGATCGCCCGCTTCGACGGCGGGAAGAGCGTGAAGGCCGCGGCAAAGACCGAGGGGATCATGCCACCCCCCAGAAAGCCCTGCACCGCGCGCCACAGGATCATCTCGTTGATCGAGCCAGAGGTGGCGCACATGAAGGACGCCGCAGTGAATCCCGCCGCCGAGATGGCGAAGAGATAGCGCGTCGACATCATCCGACCCAGCAGGCCCGAAAGCGGGATCATGATGACCTCGGCGATCAGATACGAGGTCTGCACCCAGCTGATCTCATCCGCCGAGGCGCCAAGACCCGCCTGGATCTCGGGCAGCGAGGCCGAGACGATCTGAATGTCGAGGATCGCCATGAACATGCCGAAGACCATGACGAAAAACGCCGCGACCCTGCGCGGCGTAAGTTCGGGTTCTGCGGCCTGAGGTTGGGCTTCGGTGCTCATTTCACCACCCCTGCAAGCTCCGTGCCCTCGGGCGCGGTGCGCGTGTCGATCTCCACCACTGCCGAGAGGCCGGCGCGCAGGCCCTGCGTGCCTTCGGGCAGCTCGATGCGCACCGGCACCCGCTGCACGATCTTGGTGAAGTTGCCGGTGGCATTGTCAGCTGGCAATAGGGAGAAGACCGAGCCGGTCGCCGGTGCGACCGAGACCACGCGGCCCTCAACCTCATGGCCCTCCATGGCGTCGATGCTGACCTTGACGGTCTCGCCGGGATGGATGCCAGCCAGCTGGGTTTCCTTGAAATTCGCCTCGACGTAGAGCCCGTGATCGGGGACCACGGCGGCAAGCCGGGCGCCGACGCTGACCAGCTCGCCCTCTTCGATGGCGATATTGGCGACGGTGCCGTCGAAGGGCGCGCGCAGCACGGTATGATCGAGATTCCGCTCCGCCTGCGCGATGTCGAGTTCCATCTCGCGGCGGCTGGACTCGGTCTCGGCCCGCTCGGCCTTCAGCACCTCGACCTGCGCCTCCGCGCCCTTGATCGCTGCTGCTGCGGCGGCGCGATTGGCCTTGGCGGTTTCGAGCGCCTCGGTGGCGTCATCGAGATCGGCCTGCGAGGTCACCTTGCGCGCAGCCAGCCCTTCGGACCGGGTCAGCGCGGTCTGCGCGCTGCGCAGCGCCGCCTCGGCGGCGGAAAGCTCGGCCTCGGCCTGGCTTACGCTGGCTTCTGCCGCAGCGGTCTCGGCGTCGATCCGGGCAAGCGTCCGCTCGAGCGTCGGCAGTTGCGCCTGCTTCTGCTCAAGCGCGATGCGGTAGTCGCCGTCCTCGATCCGGACCAGCACGTCGCCCTTGCTCACATGCTGGTTCGCCTGCACCGGGATCTCCTCCACATATCCCTGCAGCTTGGACGACACGAGCGAGAGATCCGCCTGCACATAGGCGTCGTCGGTCTCGATCATGAAGCGCCCGTCGGTCCACCAGCCGTACCCTTCGTAACCGCCCGCCAGCAGCGCGATCAGCGCGATCCCCCCAAGGATGCGCTTCTTGCGCCCGGACTTCTTCGGCGGTGCCTCGGCGGTCTCGTGAGTGGTGGCTTGCTGAGGCGTGGCCGGACGGGTCGCGGGATCGGTGGTTTCAATGCGGTCATGACGGGACATGGGGTCACCTTCGGGGAGTCGAATGCAAATGGGAGGAGAGATTCGCTGATCGAACCGCTCGGTTCGACACGACATAGGAGGGTGACGCTGCGAAATCAAGACTTCATCGAACCGGTTGGTTCGATTATATGAGCTGCATGAAACTCGACACACTCACGGAAAAGGCCAAGGCCTGCGCGCAAAAGCGCCGCCATGCCGCGGGCGAAGACCCTGAAAAGCGCCGTCAAATCCTCGACGGCGCGTGGCAGGTCTTTGTCGATCAAGGATTCGACGCTGCCTCGATGAACAGCATCTGCAAGGCGGCGGGAGTCTCGAAGGGCACGCTCTATGTCTACTTCGAGAACAAGGAAGACCTCTTCGTCGCGCTGGTCGAGGACAAGCGCCGCGATTTCTTCGACGGGATCTTCGCGCGGCTGGCCGAGGCCGGCACGATCGAAGACCGGCTGATGGCCTATGCCGTCGGCCTGTCGACGCAACTCAATTCCGAGGAGGTCATCCGCGCGCAGCGCATCGTGATCAGCGTCGTCGAGCGGATGCCTGAACTCGGCATGCGCTTCTACGACGCCGGGGCGCGCCATTTCCTGAGCTGTCTCGAGGACTTCCTGCAGAGCGAGACCGAGGCCGGCAACCTCAACGTGACCGACCCCGAGTTGGCCGCCGGGCAATTCATCGAGCTTTCGACCACGCTGACCTGGCGCCCGCGCCTCTTCGGCCGCCGGCCCGACGCGCCGACCGAGGAAGAGATCACCCGCATCGCGAAGGACGCGGTACGGGTGTTCCTGGCCGCCTACAGGGCATAAGGCGCCCCGCGCGGAGCGCCTTGGTTTCGGTCCGCGGGCGCCTCAGCCGGCGCGGGTGAGCATCCCGAAGAGATCGCGGGGATCGTCCGGGTCGGCCAGCAGATCGAGCTGCTCACAGAACTGCCCGTCCGCGATCAGCCCATGCACGTAGCGCAGCGCCGAGAAGTCCTCGATGGCAAAGCCCACGGAATCAAACAGCGTGATCTGCTTGGCATCGCGCCGCCCCGGCACCTCGCCGCGCATGACCTGCCAGAGCTCGGTCAGCGGGTAATCCGCCTCGAGCTGTTGGATCTCGCCTTCGATGCGGGTCTGCTCGGGGTATTCCACGAAGATGTCCGAACGCAGCAGGATGTCGCGGTGCAGTTCGGTCTTGCCGGGGCAGTCGCCGCCGATGGCGTTGATGTGCACACCGCTGCCGACCATGTTGTCGGTCAGGATCGTCGCGTACTGCTTGTCGGCGGTGCAGGTGGTGATCACCTGCGCGCCCTCCACCGCCGCTTCCGGACTGGTGCAGCGCACCACGTCAAAGCCCTGCGCCTTCAGGTTCCGATCGGCCTTGTCGGTCGCCGCCGGGTCGATGTCGTAGAGCCGCAGCCGGTTGATCCCGCAAAGTGCGCGGAAGGCCAGCGCCTGGAACTCGCATTGCGCGCCGTTGCCGATCATCGCCATGACCTCGGCGCCCTTGGGCGCGAGGTACTTGCCGACCAGTGCCGAGGTTGCCGCCGTGCGCAGCGCGGTCAGCAGGGTCATCTCGGTCAGTAGGATCGGGTAGCCGTTGGCCACGGACGAGAGCACGCCGAAGGCAGTGACGGTCTGGTAGCCTTCGCGCATGTTCTTGGGGTGGCCGTTGACGTATTTGAAGCCATAGTTCTCGGCATCCGCCGTCGGCATCAGCTCGATCACCCCGTCCTGCGAATGGCTGGCGACGCGCGGCGTCTTGTCGAACTCGGACCAGCGCTTGAAGTCGTCCTCGATGACGGCGGCAAGGCCGGTGATGAAGGCCTCCACGCCATGGGCGTGCACCAGCTTCATCATGTTCTCGACCGACACGAAGGGCACATAGGCCAGTTCGGAGGGTTTTAGGGTCGAAGGTTTCACGGCCATCATCAGAAGCTCCGGGTCATGCGGTCGAGCACGCGGCGGCCAAAGAGGCTCGCCGTCAGATCGCACAGCAGCTTCGCCGTGCGCCCACGCTCATCGAGAAAGGGGTTGAGCTCGACGAGGTCGAGCGAGCGCACCAGCCCGGAGTCGCCGAGCGTCTCCATGATCAGATGCGCCTCGCGGAAGGTGGCGCCGCCGGGCACGGTGGTGCCGACGGCTGGCGCGATGCCCGGCTCGAGGAAGTCGACGTCGAAGCTGACGTGCAGCAGGCCGTTCGCCGCGCGCACCTTCTCGAGGAAGGTCCTCAGCGGCGCCAGCACGCCGGTTTCGTCGATGGCGCGCATGTCGTGCACCTCGATACCCTGCTCCGAGATCAGCTTGTGTTCGGCCCGGTCGACCGAGCGGATGCCCATCATGCAAATGTTCTGGGTCGGCACGGTGGCGGCGAGCGGCGGGTAAGCGTCGTTGCCCGGCTGGCCGGTGAAGTAGTTGACCGGCGTGCCATGCAGATTGCCGCTGGTGGTGGTCTCCAGCGAATGCAGGTCCGGGTGGGCATCGAGCCAGAGCACGAAGAGCGGGCGCCCCTGCCCCTGCGCGTAGCGGGCCATGCCGGCGACGGTGCCGGCGGACATGGAGTGATCGCCCCCCATGAAGATCGGCAGGTCGTGCGCCCGGGCCGCGTCAAAGGCCGCGGCTTCCAGCACCTCGATCCAGGCGATGGTTTCAGCGAGGTTGTGTATCGCGTCGTTGTGGTGTCCCCGCGGGGACAGCGCCGGGATGGTCAGGTCGCCAAGGTCGGTCACCTGCCAGTCGAGATCGGACAGGGTCGGCTCAAGACCGGCGGTGCGCAGGGCGGCGGGGCCCATCAGGCAACCCGGCTGCGATGCGCCGGTCTGCACCGGGGCGCCGAGAAGGGAACAGGTTCTGGACATGGTCACTCCATCTGGATTTCGCGAAAGATGCATCGCTCGCTTGGCAATTTCACTCCTCAAAGTGGACATATCGTCATATGCGCTGTTCACTTTGATCAGTTCTTAGATCAAATAGCGCGCATGACCCAGCTTTCGCCCACCGATCGCGCCATCATCGCCGCCCTGCGCGGCGACTCGCGCATGTCGATCACCCAGCTTGCCCAGACGGCCGGCATCTCGCGCACCACGGCCCGCGCCCGGCTCGAGGCGCTGGTCGCCGAGGGGCGGATCCGGCGGTTCACCATCGAGACCGATCAGGACGTCGAGGGCGAGGTGCGCGCGATCACCATGGTCGAGTTGCAGGGGCGGCTGTCGCGCAACGTGATCCGCACGCTGACACGGATCCCCGAAGTGTCGACCATCCACGCCACAAATGGCGCCTGGGATCTGGTGGTGGAGATACGGACCGACAGCCTCGTCAATTTCGACCGGGTGCTGCGCGAGATCCGCGAGGTGCCCGGAGTGCTGAACTCCGAGAGCAGCCTCTTGCTGTCGCACGTCGGGGGATGAGCCGGCGGCCCTGGGCCGCGGTACCGGAATGGGAAACGCCGGCCCGGGTCACGGGCCGGCGCTTGCTTGCAGGACCTGCGGTCCTCCGGGTTCTCAGTTCTCGGCGTCCTCCGACAGCGCCTTGAGCCGGCGCAGCAGCGCCGCGTCGCGGTAGGCGACGTCCCGGGCGAAGCTCTCCTCGGTCGGCGTGCCATAGGCCTCGATCAGCATGGCGCGGGTCTCGGTGTCGAGCCGCGCGTCACCCAGATCGTCCCACCAGGTCTCGATCGCCTCGCCGAGGTGGTCGAGGAAATGCGCCATGCCGCCGACACCGCCCGCCAGCGCGAAGATCTTGCCCTGGCCGATGAAGGCCCACCGCTGGCCCGGCCCCATGGAGGCCGCGAGATCGATGTCCTGCATGGATGCGACGCCCTCGCGTGCGAGATAGACGCATTCGCGCAGCACGGCGGCCTGAAGGCGGTTGGCGATATGGCCGATCACCTCGCGGTTGAGCTTGATCGGCACCTTGCCCACCGACGTGTAAAAGGCCATCGCCGCCTCGACCGCGGCGTCGGAGGTCAGCTTGCCGGGCACCACCTCGACCAGCGGCACGAGGTGCGGCGGGTTGAACGGATGGCCGACCACCAGCCGCTCGGGGTGGGTCATCTCGGCCTGCAACTCACTGGGCATGATGCCGCTGGTGGACGAGGCGATGACCACATCGGGGGCCAGCACCGACTCCAGCTTGGCATAGGTCTCGCGCTTGATCTCGATGCGCTCGGGGGCGTTCTCCTGCACCAGATCGGCACCGGTGGCAGCCTCTTCGGGCGTGGCGAAGAAGCTCAGCGCAGCGAGCGCCTGTTCGGCGCTCCGCCCGGAGGTCTGGCCGAGCGCCTCGAGGGACGGCCAAGCGGCGGTGACAAAGGCGCGCAGCTTGGCCTCGGCACCCTCGCCGGGATCGCTGGAGCGGACAGTCAGACCGGCGCCGAGGAACAGAGTCGCCCAACTGGCGCCGATCGTGCCCGTGCCGATGACGGCCACGGTCTGGGGGTGGGACGGGAAGGACATGGGAAAACCTCTCTTATTCGGGAAATCGCGCATGGCTGGGGCGGAAACCGCCTCGCTTGCGCGCACCCTAGCCGTTTGTGTGGCGGGGAAAAGACCCGTTGGTCGGTTCCGGCGCAAGCGCGGCGCGCCATGCCGCCGCGTAATCTGCAAGCGCGGCGGGGTCCGACGTCGGCTCATGTGCCCTCAGGGCACTCGGAGGGGTCTCCTTCACCGCCAGGAGCGCCGCGCCGATGCTGGTGCCGGTGGCCGAGTTGGAACAGAGCACCACGCGTCCCGTCGCCGCGGCCAGCATGTCGAGCAGCAACGCGTTGCGGGCAAAGGGCCCCTCGACAACCACCGGCCCCTCGGCCCCGGTCAGCGACAGACATTCGGCGGTCATCAGCCCGAGGTAGAAGGCCAGCGCCACCGATTTCTCTCCGGGTGACAGCGCCTCGGTCCAAGCGCCATGCGAGCCGGGGAACGGCCCCGAGGCGGTCTCGACCGAGGGCAGCAGCATCGCCTTGCGCGCGAGCACGGCGCGCAGGTCCCGTTCCGAATACGGGCCTGTCTCGGGCTTCAGCATCTCGTACTCGCGCCCTCCCATGAAGCGCGCCGAGGGCGTCGCCCCGCCCAAAGCGTTCACATTGATCAGCAGGTCGCGCGCCGGATCGAGCGGCACCTGCGCGCCGCCGACCGCCATGGAAATCACCCATGTGCCGGTCGAGACCACCGCGAAAGGCTGTGGCAGCGTCTTGAGATGCGGCAGCAGCGAGGCGTTGGAGTCGTGGATGCCGGAAAGAACCGGGGTTTCGGGTGCGATGCCGGTGCGGGCAGCGATCCGAGGCAGCAGCCTCCCGGCCACGTCACCCGCATGGGCGAGCGGTGCCATCTTCCCCTCGAGCCCGAGCGCCGCGGCCAGCGGAGAGAAGGTGCCCTCGCGCGGTTGCCAGAGGTCGGTGTGGCAGCCGAGCGACGTGTATTCGCAGCCAAAGGACCCGGTGAGCAGCCCCGACCAATACTGCGGATAGGTCACCACCCGCGCGAGCCGCGCGCGCAGGCCGGGCTGGGTTTCCAGCAGCCAATGCAGCTGCGCGCCCGCGTTCAGCCCCATGGGCAGCCGCGGCGATCCCGTCAGCGCGAAATCGGGGCGGATCGCGTCGTACGCCGCCGCCAGCGCATCCGGCCCATCGTGCTCGTAATCCAGCACCGGGCAGGCCAGCGCCCCTGCCCCGTCCAGCAGCACCAGCGAGGCCCCGTGGGTGGTGATGCTGATCGCGTCGATCCCGTGTTCGGCCTGAAGTTCGGTGAGCCCGTCCAGCAGGAAGGCCCAGAGCCCCGCGATGTCGTAATGCGGATAGGGCCCCTCACGAAGAACCCTGTTCGGAAGAGTTCGCACGCCGATCTCGGACATACGCGCCATGCCGACAACGGCAAGCTTGGCGTTGGTCTTGCCGATGTCCCAGACCGCAACATGACGGGGGCTCGGGGCGCGCGGCTTGGTCATCACGGCCTCATTTCATGTGAAACATCGGCACGAGCGGCACGGCGACCGGTTCATTATCCGGCTGGGTGCGCATGATGTCGGCCATATGCGCCCACCAGCGCTGCATCACCTCGGTCTGCGGCAGGGCGTCCATGCCGTGATCCTCGCGCCGCCAGAGCACGCCGAAAAGATGGTTCGTCTCGGGGTCGAGGTGGATCGAGTAATCCTCGACGCCGGCGTCTTTCAACAAGTCGACAAGCTCTGGCCAGATCGCATCGTGGCGGCGCTTGTACTCTTCGGCGCAGCCGGGGTTCAGCTCCATGCGGAAGGCGTATTTCTCCATCATCGCCTCCACATCGCCCAGAGCCGCGGCAGGGCGATCACCCCGATCAGCAGCAGGCCGATGAAGATCGACATGACGATGCCCGGCACATTGAGCAGACCCAATCCGAAGGTCACCAGCCCCATGACGAAGGCGGCGATCACCACGCCGGGGATGGAGCCCGACCCGCCGAGGATCGACACGCCGCCGAGCACGACCATGGTCACCACCTCGAGCTCCCAGCCGAAGGCGATGGACGGGCGCGTCGAGCCGAGCCGCGAGGTCAGACAGATCGCCGCGACGCCCGACATGAGCCCGGTGAGCAGGAAGAGGATGAACTTCACCCGCGCCACCCGGATCCCCGAGAAGGTCGCGGCGGTGGCATTGTTGCCGATGGCATAGACCATGCGGCCAAAGTTGGTCCGGTGCAGCAGGATGTAATAGAGGACCGCCAGCAGCGCGAAGAGTACAAACTCGAAGGAGATCACCCAGAAGACGTAGCCCTGCCCGAAAAAGGCGAACTCAGCCGGGTAGCCGCGGTAGGCGCCATCGCCGAGCACGATGTAGGAAATGCCGCGGAAGAGGCTCATCGTGCCGATGGTCACCACGATGGACGGCAGGCCCATGCGGGTCACCAGCACGGCGTTGAAGGCCCCGCAGGCAAGCCCCGTGGCAAGGCCGATTAGCACCAGCTCGGGCGTGCCCGCGCCGTATTGCACGGCGGCCCCCATGGCGGTGGAGCAGAGCGCGATGATCGAGGCGACCGAGAGGTCGATCTCGCCGCTGATGATCAGCAGCGCCATGGCGAAGGCGATCATCGCCTTTTCGGTGAAGTTGAAAGTCGCGTCGCTGAGGTTCCAGGCGTTAAGGAAATAGGGCGAGGCGAAGCTGTTGGCGATGAAGATCGCCACGGCGACGAGGAAGAGCAGCAGCTCCCAGCTCTTCAACAGTCGCGCGCCGGGGCTCTGCAGCCGGTCGGGGATGTGGCGGGGGGCCTGGTGGGGGGTGGCGGTGTCGGTCATGCGTGGCCCTCCGCGCGCTTGAGAATGATGCGGCCCTTGCTGCGGGCCGAGCGGCTGTTGAAGGCCACCGCGACGATGATCGCCGTGCCAGAGATGGCGAGCTGCCAGAACGGCGAGATGTCGACCACCGGCAGGGCGTTCTTGACGATGCCGAGGAAGAGCGCGCCCAAGAGCGTGCCGAGGATGGTCCCTGCCCCGCCGGCAATCGAGATGCCGCCGATGACGCAGGCGGCCACGACCTCAAGCTCGAAGCCGCCGGCGATGTCGACATAGGCCACCGAGTAGCGGGCGACCCAGAGATAGCCGGTGAGCCCGGCCAGCATGCCGGAGATCGTGAAGGCCATGAACTGCGTGCGGCCGACGTCGATGCCGGTGTAGACGGCCGCATGCGGGTTGCCGCCCACCGCGTAAAAGGCACGGCCAAGCGGCGTGCGGGCGATGCCGATGAAGAAGAGCCCGGTGACGAGGATGGCGATCCAGGCGAGCACCGGCAGGCCGAGGATATCGGCGCGCGGGAAGCCGGTGAAGGCGGCGCTCATCTCATGCGCATTGACCCAGGCGCCGCCGGACAGGACGAAGATGAGGCCCCGGTAGATGGTCATCGTGCCGAGCGTCACCACGATGGGCGGGATGCTCAGCTTCCAGACCATGATGCCGTTGATCATGCCCATCACTGCGCCCATGGCGAGCGCGAGGACCAGGATCACCGCCACCGGTACGCCCGGATAGGCGGCGTTGAGCATGGCGCAGACCATGCCGGTCAGCGCGAGGTTGGCGGCGACCGACAGGTCGATGCAGCGGGTGAGGATCACCACCGTCTGCCCCAGCGCCAGCAGGATCAGCGGCGAGGTGTCGGTGAACACCCGGGCAAGGTTTCCGGGCTCGACGAAGGCCGGGAACCGACTGGCGATCAGCGCCAGAAGCGCGAGGATCGCAGCCGACAGGATCGCCTCGCGCGATTTCAGGAAGGTTCTCATCGGGCAGCTCCCTGTGCCGGTGGGCGGCTGGGGGCGCTGCCCACTCTTGGCCTGACGGTCAATTCACCCCCGGGATATTTCTTTCCAGACGAAGGACAGGCGCCGGAGGCGCGGATCATGGCTGCGCCCCGATGCCGGCGGCGTGGCGGACGAGGTTTTCCGGTGTGAGCGCCGCACCCTCCAGCTCGGCGGCGATGAGCCCCTCGCGCATGACGATCACCCGGTCGGACATGCCCAGCACCTCGGGGATCTCGGAGCTGACCATGATCACCGACAGGCCCTGCGCCGCCAGCTCGGCCATGAAGCCATGGACGGCGGCCTTGGAGCCGATGTCGATGCCCTTGGTGGGCTCGTCGAGGATGATCACCTTGGGTTTCGTCGCCAGCCACTTGGCGATCACCACCTTCTGCTGGTTGCCGCCCGAGAGGGTGCCGACGTCCTGATCGAGCGCCGCGGCGCGCAGGTCGAGCCGTTCGGTATAGGTGCGCGCGAGGGCGAATTCCTCGCTGAGGCGCAGGAAGCCCCGGCGCGAGGTCTGCGCCAGCGAGGGCAGCGTGACGTTCTGGAAGATCGGCAGGCCGATCACCGCGCCCTGCCGGCCGCGGTCCTCGGGGACGTAGACGATGCCGTTTTCCACAGCCTCGGCGGGAGAGCGGATCACCCGCACCTGCCCGTCGATGCGCACCGCGCCCTTGCTGGGTTTCGTCACGCCGAAGAGCGCCTGCATGAGCTCGGAGCGCCCTGCCCCGACCAGCCCGTAGAACCCGAGGATCTCGCCGCGGCGCAGGGTGAAGTTGATCTCGTCGAACTCGGTGGGATGGGCGTAGCCGACCACCTTCAACACCTCATCCCCGACATTATGGGCACGCTGCGGGAAGATCTGGTCGACCGCGCGGCCGACCATCAGGCGCACCAGTTCGGCCTCGTCCACATCGGCGATCAGGCCCGAGCCGACGTGCTGGCCGTCGCGGAAGACGGTGTAGCGGTCGGCGATGCGGAAGATCTCGTCGAACTTGTGGGAGATGAAGAGGATGGCGCGGCCCTCGGCGCGCAGCCGCTCGACCAGCTCGTAAAGCTCCTCGATCTCCTTGTGCGACAGCGCGGCGGTGGGCTCGTCCATGATGACGACGCGGGCATCGACCGAAAGCGCGCGGGCGATGGCCACGAGGTGCTTCGAGGCGATGCCGAGCTCGCGCAGCGGCATGTCGGGATCGAGATCGGCATCGATGCGCGACAGGATAGCCTGCGCGTCCCTGCGCATCTTCGGCCAGTCGATCAGCCCGAAGCGCCTGCGTGGGGCATGGCCGATGAAGATGTTCTCGGCGACGGAAAGCTCGTCGAAGAGCACCGTCTCCTGGTGGATCGCGGTGATCCCCGCGGCGGTGGCGTCCTGCGCGGTGGCGAACTGCACCGGCTGCCCGGCAAGGCTGATCGTGCCGGCGTCGGGCTGGTAGATGCCGGTCAGCGTCTTCACAATGGTCGACTTGCCGGCGCCGTTCTCGCCCACCAGCGCGGTGACCTGGCCGGGGTAAAGCTCGAGCGTGACGCCGTCGAGGGCCTTCGCCCCCGGGAATGTCTTGGTGATCCCCTCGAGCCGCAGCACGGGCGCGGCATCCCCCGCCGCAGCGGCGACGGGTGGGGTGGTGAGGCTGACTTGCATCATGGCCCCCGGTGTCTGGGTTTGGGTGGGAGCCCGGCGCAGAGGCGCGCCGGGGCCGGGATCAGAGCAAGATCAGAAGATGCTCTTGAACTCGTCGATGTTGCTCTCATCGTAGACGAAGGGGTCGGCCATGGCGCCCTCGTTGTTGTCGTCGAGGGTCAGCGTGCCCATGCGGCCCATGGGGATCTCGGCGCCCGGGGCGGCCTCGGCATCGCCGGTGGCCAGCTCGTAGGCGAGATAGGTCGCCGAGTAGCCCAGATCGATCGGGTTCCAGATGGCGAAGCTCTTCGATGCGCCGCTCTCGATCGCGCCGGCCATCTCGGACGGCAGGCCGAGACCGGTGACGTTCACCTGCCCGACCTTGCCGGCGTCCTCGACGGCGCGGGCGGCGGCGACGATGCCCACCGAGGTCGGCGCGATGATCGCGTCGAGATCGGGGTAGGTCTGCATCAGGCCCTGCGCCTCGCGGTAGGATTTGTCCGCCAGATCGTCGCCGTAGACCGTGCCCACCACCTCGATGCCCGGGTAGTCGCCCATGACCTTGTTCATCTCCTCGATCCAGATGTTCTGGTTCGTCGAGGTGGTGGTGGCCGAAAGCACCGCGACCTCGCCACCCTCGGGCAGGTTGTCGGCGGCAAGCTTGATGATCATGTTGCCGATGAGCGGGTTCGACGAGGGGTTGAGGTGCATCTGACGGCCCTCGGGCGCGACGCCGCTGTCCCAGGAAATCACCGTGATGCCGCGCTGCATCGCCTTCTTCAGGGCGGGTACCAGCGCGTCGGTGTCATTGGCCGAGACGGCGATCGCATCGACGTTCTGCGCGATCAGCGCGTTGATCACTTCGATCTGGCCCTCGGCGGTGGTGTCGGTCGGGCCGGTGTAGATCACCTCGACATTGCCCAGCTCGGCGGCGGCTTCCTCGGCGCCCTTGGCGGCGGCTTCGAAAAAGCCAATGCCGAGCGCCTTCACCACCAGCGCGATGCGCACGTTGTCCTGTGCCTGCGCGGCGCCGCCGGCCAGCAGCATCGCGGCCAGCGCGGTTCCTCCGAAAAGTCGTCTCGTAATGCCCATGGTATCCTCCCTGAATTTATGAGCGTTCACGTGTCGCGCGGTGCGGTCACCCTGCCCCGGCGGTTTTCGCCCGTCCCGTCTGCGCCACGATCAGCCGGATCTCGGCTGCCTCCAGCATCGAGGCGGTGCGGTCGGAAATCCCTTCATCGGTGATGACGATGTCGATGCGCTCGAGCGGGCAGAGCACCAGGCTCGAGCGGTTGTCGAACTTCGAGCTGTCCACGAGCACCACCAGCTCGTCGGCCTGATCGATCAGCTTTTCCTCGGCCTGAATGAGCAGCGGGTCGGCCTCCATCAGGCCGATCGGCCCCAGCGCATGGGCGCCCATGAACATGCGCTTGGCGTAATAGTGGCGCGTCATGTCGCTCGCGAAGGGCGACAGGATGATGTTCTGCTCGCGGTAGAGCGCGCCGCCGGGCAGCATCACCGTGTTCTTGGAGTTCTTCAGCAGGTGCTCGGCGATCGGAAAGCTGTTGGTCAGGACCTGCAGCCGGCGGTTGGCCAGCGGGTGCACCATCTGAAAGGTCGTGGTGCCGCCGTTGATGATGATCGCCTCGCCGTCGTCGCAGAGCGCGACGGCCTCGCGGGCGATGGCCTGCTTCTGGTCGATGTTGATCGACTGGTTGACCGCGAAGGGCCGCCCGGCCAGCCCCGGCAGCGGCGGCGGGGTCAGCGCCTCGGCGCCGCCGCGCACCCGGCGCAGGCGCTTGGCGGCGTGCAGCGTGGCGATGTCGCGGCGGATCGTCGCCTCGGAGGTGCCGGTCAGCGACACAAGTTCCGACACCGTCACGATCGGCCGCTCCTGGACGGCGGAAAGTATGATCCTGTGGCGTTCCGTTTCGTGCATCTGGTCCTCCCGTTCGGTTCAGATTGGACGAATCCCCTCTCAAGTCAATCATCATTTTTCATCTTCAATCATGCTGCGTCGCCGCATGATTGTTTTTGATCGTTTCTGGTTGACAGATCGCAGGCCGAGCCGCAGCTTTCTGGGCGAGGAGGCGGCCATATCGGACCGCGACAACGGAGGATCACCATGCTGGCAAAGCCCAAGGACCGCCTGCAAAATCTGTGGGATAGCGGCAAGGCTGCGGGGATGAGCGAGCCCGAGAAGCTGCTCTACCGGTCCAACCTTCTGGGGTCGGACAAGCGAATCACCAACTACGGCGGCGGCAACACCTCGGCCAAGGTCATGGAGCACGACCCGCTCACCGGCGAGCAGGTCGAGGTGCTCTGGGTGAAGGGCTCGGGCGGCGACGTCGGCTCGATGAAGCTCGATGGGTTTTCGACCCTCTACATGGACAAGCTGCGGGCTTTGAAAGGGGTCTACCGCGGGGTCAAGTTCGAGGACGAGATGGTCGGCTACCTGCCGCATTGTACCTTCAACCTGAACCCGCGCGCCGCCTCGATCGACACGCCCCTGCACGCCTACGTGCCCCGCGCCCATGTGGACCACATGCACGCCGACGCGATCATCGCCATCGCCGCCTCGAAGGACTCAAAGGCTCTGACCCGGGAGATTTTCGGGGACCGCATCGGGTGGCTGCCCTGGAAGCGCCCCGGCTATGAGCTGGGTCTCTGGCTCGAGCAATTCTGCCTCGAGAACCCCGAGGCGGACGGCGTCGTGCTGGAAAGCCACGGGCTCTTTACCTGGGGCGACACCGCCGAGAGCTGCTACGCCACCACCATAGACATCATCAACGAGGCCATCGCCTGGCTTGACGCGAAGACCGAGGGCGTGCCCGCCTTCGGCGGCGCCAAGCTGCAGAGCCTTGCCCCCGAGGCGCGGCGCGAGGTGGCGGCGGCGCTGATGCCGGCGATCCGCGGCTTGGTGTCGGGCAACCAGCACATGGTCGGCCATTTCGACGACCAGGAGGCGGTGCTGGACTTCGTCAACTCGAACGCGCTCGAGACGCTGGCCCCGATGGGCACCTCCTGCCCGGATCACTTCCTGCGCACCAAGATCGCGCCGCTGGTGGTGGATTTCGACCCTGACAAAGCGGATCTGGACTCCGTACTGGCCGGCCTCCCCGCCCAGGTCGAAGCCTACCGCGACAGCTACGCCGCCTATTACGCCCGCTGCAAGCGACCTGGCTCCCCTGCCCTGCGCGACCCTAACGCGGTGGTTTATCTCGTTCCCGGCGTCGGCATGATCACTTTTGCCAAGGACAAGGCGACGGCCCGCATCTCGGGCGAGTTCTACGTGAACGCCATCAACGTGATGCGCGGCGCCTCGGCGGTCAGTGCCTATCAGGGCCTGCCCGAGCAGGAAGCCTTCGACATCGAGTACTGGCTGCTGGAAGAAGCGAAGCTGCAGCGCATGCCGAAACCGAAGTCGCTGGCCGGTCGCGTGGCGCTGGTTACGGGCGGCGGCGGTGGCATCGGCGCCGCCACCGCAGAGCGACTGCTGCGCGAGGGCGCCTGCGTGGTGCTGGCCGATATCGACCTTGCGGCAGCGGAAAATGTGCAGAAGCGACTTTCCAGTGTCTATTCCAGCGATGTCGTGCGCGCGGTGGCGGTCGACGTGACGCAAGAGGACGCGGTTGCCAGAGCCTATTCAGAGACTGCCGTAGAGTTCGGCGGAGTCGATGTTCTTGTCTCGAACGCGGGGATCGCCTCCTCAGCGCCCGTCGAAGAGACCACTCTGGCGCTCTGGAGCCGCAACATGGACATCCTCTCAACCGGCTACTTCCTTGTCTCGCGCGAGGCATTCGGGCTGCTGCGCAAGCAGGGTCTGGGTGGCTCCATCGTCTTTATAGGGTCGAAGAACGGCCTCGCGGCCTCGCCCAATGCCTCGGCCTATTGCACCGCCAAGGCGTCGGAGCTGCACCTGGCGCGCTGCCTTGCGCTGGAAGGCGCCGAGCTCGGCATCCGGGTGAACGTGGTGAACCCCGACGCGGTGCTGCGCGGCTCGCGCATCTGGGAGGGAGAATGGCTCGACCAGCGCGCCTCGACCTACGACACCGACAAGGCGGGCCTCGAGGAAATGTACCGCAACCGCTCGATGCTGAAGCGGTCTGTGCTGCCCGAGGACATTGCCGAAGCCGCTTATTTCCTGGCCTCGGACCTTTCGGCCAAGTCGACAGGCAATATCCTCAACGTCGATGCGGGCAACAAGGAAGCCTTCACGCGATAAGTCTCTAATTCGGCGGCACGGGGATCCCGCGCCGCCTTTTTCACGCCGCCCGGGAGAGGCGGCACGGGAGGATTTCATGATCGACAACGATCTCATCGCCGCGCAGAACGCGGAGCGCGCCGAGGCGCTCACCTACGACTATGAGGCCCTGGGCGCGCAGCTCGCCCGCCGCGGCGTCGATATCGACACTATCACGCGCAAAGTCGCCGCCTATGGCGTGGCCGTGCCGAGTTGGGGCGTGGGCACCGGAGGGACGCGCTTTGCCCGGTTCCCCGGTGGCGGCGAGCCGCGCGACATCTTCGACAAGCTCGACGACTGCGGCGTGATCCACCAGCTGACCGCGGCCACGCCCACCGTCTCGTTGCACATCCCCTGGGACAAGCAGGACCCTGATGCGCTGCTTGAAAAGGCCGCCTCGCTGGGCTTGGGGTTCGATGCCATGAACTCCAACACCTTCCAGGACCAGCCTGGCCAAAACCTCAGCTATAAGTTCGGCTCTTTGTCGCACACCGACGCCGCGGTGCGGGCACAGGCCATCGAACACAATCTCGAATGCATCGAAATCGGCTCGAAACTGGGGTCAAAGGCTCTGACGGTCTGGATCGGTGATGGGTCGAACTTCCCTGGTCAGACCGATCTGACGGCCCAGTTCGAGCGCTATCTCTCGGCGATGCAGGAGATCTACAAGGGTCTGCCCGAGGACTGGCGGCTGTTTTCCGAGCACAAGATGTTCGAACCCGCCTTCTATTCCACCGTCGTGCAGGACTGGGGCACGAACTATCTCATCGCCAGGGAACTCGGTGAGCGCGCCTTCTGCCTTGTCGATCTTGGCCACCATGCGCCGAACACCAATATCGAGATGATCGTCGCCCGGCTGATCCAGTTCGGCAAACTTGGCGGCTTCCACTTCAATGACAGCAAGTATGGCGACGACGATCTCGACACCGGGAGCATCGACCCGTTCCGGCTGTTCCTCGTGTTCAACGAGTTGGTCGCGGCCGAGGGCAAGGAGGGCTTTGCGCCCGCCCATATGCTCGACCAGTCGCACAACGTCACCGACCCGATAGAGAGCCTTGTCTCCTCGGCCAACGAGGTCCGCCGCGCCTATGCGCAGGCGTTGCTGGTGGACCGCGCCGCTCTGAAAGGCTTCCAGGAAGAGAATGACGCGCTGATGGCCGCCGCGACGCTGAAGGCCGCCTACCGGGTCGACGTGGAGCCGATCCTCGGCATGGCCCGCCTCGAGGCCGGCGGGGCAATCGATCCCGTTGCGACCTACCGGGCGTCGAACTACCGCGCGAGGGTCTCCGCGGAGCGGCCCGAAGTCTGTGGTGCGGGGGGCGGGATCGTCTGATCCGGAAAAACCCCGCTTCTGAAGCAAATTTCCCGTCCCGGCAGCGAAATCTGTCGGGATTTTTCGTTCTGAGTCATGCAGTTAGAGCAGAGTCGCGCCAGATTTTCGCGCCTAAACCCCTGATTCGGAGGCAAATCCGGCCGAATCACCCTCAAAAATCCGGATTTTGGCACGCACCCGATCATCAGCTTTCTGAATCCGCGTCGCGTGGCTCTGGCATGGACACCGCAACGCGTTCAGCTTGGTGAAACCCGCTGGTCCCCTGCCCCGGCGTCTGCGCTGATTCCCACCAAGTCACGCTGAAATTGCGCATCCTGCGACGAAGGCCCGGCCGATGCTGCGGCACTTGCGCGGTCTTGGCAGAACGACTCTGGGTAACCCATGGGTTACCCAGAGTCGCTCTGCACTCGTCCGGGGAGCGCCTCCCGGTGGATCGTGCCGAACATACCTTTGATTTGGGCGGTGGCATCTCACGCCACACGGGAGCACCAGAAGCGCGCGTCATCGCCCCGAGATGGCCGCCAATGCTGACGTGGACCCTCCCAAGCAAAAGGCCGGTAACCCATGGGTTACCGGCCTCTCATCCCCTTTGTTTTCGGGTCGGGTTACCACTCCCAACCCCGTAACCCATGGGTTACCCGTCGCGCAGTGCCGCCTCGAATGCCTCGACTGCGCGCTGCAACCGCTTGCGGTCCACGGAGGAGAAATCGATCTCCGACAGGATGCGGCACTCGCCCTTTCGCGCGGTGACTTTCGACAGCCCGACATGGAATTCGTACTTCACGCTGCGCTGCCGCGGCGTGTCCTGGGACTTCGCCTCGGCCCGCTCGGCGCTTTGCACGAACTTCTTCAGGATCTCTGCCTGTTCTTCGGCCGAACTCACGGTGGACAAAACGCTGCGCAGCGCCCCTACCCGCTCCGGCGCCGCCTGCAATTTGCGCGCCACGTCGACGCCGAGGTTCCGCGAGACCGACTTGGGATACGGCAGTGCCTCGTCGAGCTGCTCGAGCAGATAGACAAAGCTTCGGATATAGGAGCGCTTCATCTTGTGCAGCGAAGCGTAGATGCGCCCGACGAGTTCCTCGGCGCCCATGCCGTCGAGGCCGGAATCCTGCGCTGCGGTGATCGCGACCTGCGCCATCTCGGCAAAGCTCAGGTCCTCGCGGATCACGTTCTCCTCGACCATGTCGATGTAGAGATCGATCCGCGTGCCCGCCTCTTCCGCCACGCGCGCGACCGCCTTGGCGAAACGGGCGTCGCCGGTCTCTGTGAGAAGCTGTTCCAGAGCGGTGATCCGGCGCCACCCCTTTTTCAGCTGGTAGCCGTTCTCGGTGCGGTAGACCTCAATCGGCTCCTTCTGGCCGCGCTCGCGGATCGAGGCCTTGAGTTCCTCCATCTCGTCCGAGGTCGCCACGCCGGTGAGGTCGAGGCGGTCGCGCGGAAGATCGTCGGTGCGGATGTCTTCGAGCGGGATCGCGACCAGCACGCGGCCTTCTTCCTGCGCAAGGCGGAAAGCCTTGGCATCGGTCGCGTTCTGGCGCCGCTGCTCCACGAGGTTCTCGGTGCTCTCGGTCATGCTGCTGGCCGCCTCACGCACCGCGGCCCCCATCGGGCCCACGTCGCGGCGGCGCGGCTTGACCTCTGCGGTCTCGATCGGGCCGAAGCCGAACTTGTTCTTGCTGCTCATGCTTCAACCTCTTCCTTGGCGTTCTTCGCTTCCCAGGCGCGCAGCACCACTTCCTTGAATTCGTCGTAGGCCGAGTCGAAGCTCTGGCGCGCCCGCTTCCAGGTCTCGCGGGTCATTTGCCGATAGTCCTGCTCGTAGACCGACTGCTGGAAGCGGCCGGACTGTTCGACCGCGCGGGTCATCTCGATGGCGTGCTTGCAGACGTCGGCGCCGAACACGTTGCGGAAGGCATCCATCATCGCGACGTGAAGCGGGTTGGACTGCTCGAAGCGGGTCATCAGGAGGCGCACGTCGTCGAAGCGCTTGGGCAGACGGATGCCGGCATCCTCGGCGACCTTGGCGAAGCCGTCCGAAATATCCTCGAGCGCGTCGCCGAGCTGGCCGAGGAAGCTGGTGGTCGAGTCATATTCCCAGTAGCCGGGGCCCGACGGGATATAGAGGATGTCGGCGGCGAAGGCTGCGTTCAGCGACTGGTAGCCGATGGCCGGCGGGCAGTCGAAGATGATGAGGTCGTATTGATCCTCGGGCAGCTCGTCGAGGTAGCGCGACACGCAGCCGAAGAAGCTCCAGGCCTTGTGCATGGCGCGGTACTGCGCCGATGCGAACTCGACGAAGGCGGCGTTGGCACAGGAAGGGATGATGTCGATGGTCGGCCAGGCGGTCTTCTGGATGAAGTCCTGGATGCGCTGCGCGCCGATCGACTGCACGTCCTCGGGCAGCTCGTCGGCGGTGGGGTAGGGGCAGTCGGCCGGATCGTCATAGGCCGCGGCGATACGGTCTGCCTCGCGGCAGAGGTCGCGGCACATGATGCCCCAGACCGTGTTCCATTCCTTGACCTCGGTGAGCCCCATGGAGTGGGTCATCGTGGCCTGCGGGTCGAAGTCGATCACCAGCACGCGGTAGCCGTCGAGCGCCGCTGCGTTGGCCAGGTGCTGGGCCACAACGGTCTTGCCGACGCCGCCCTTGAAGTTGGAGACCGCAACGCGCATCGCCCGGCCGCCGGGGCGGTGGGGCAGGAGCGGCTTGCCCCGGAAGCGCAGGCGCCGGCGCAGCTCGTTGATCTCCTGCAGCGAGAACCAGCGCTGGCGCCCGTCCTCTTCTACGGTGCCCTGCGGCAACGAGGGGTCGTCGGCCAGCTTCTTGCGCAGCGTGTCCGCGGGCACATCGAACATGAAGTGGCTGATCTCCCAGATGGAGAAGGGGCGCAGGATCTTCTCCTCGGCCGGGGAGAAGGTCGCGCGGCGCACCGCAGCCTGCTGCGCAAGGCTGCGTTCGTTCATGGATTGAAGGTCGGAATGATCTCTCATGAGCCTGCTCGTGTTTTCTGATACTGTCCCTTCAATAACGCGAATTGCGGAAAGGGCAAAACCCAGAGTTCGCATTTCTCGTATTTTGGCGAAGATTTTCAGGATTACGGGATTTCTGCACCGTCCAAGGCGTGGACTCGGTGACAGCTCTGGGGCCAAAATGGTGGATAAGGTGACAATCCCCCCCCATAATGGTGTCACCATGCCTGTCACCCATTACCAATAAACCGATTTTTTCCAAATAAATTTGGATAAGGGTTCCGGTCCCGCTTTTTTGTCCACATTGACAAACGACGGGAAAATCGAGCAGTCTCGAAGCCAATGGGGAATCGGCCAATGAAGCCGGACCCGAAGCGGCGGCAGAGCAGACGAACATGGACTTCAAACGATTTACGGGACCTCAGGCAGGATCCCAGAAATATGACCTGTTGACGGCCTTGGCCCTTGCCGGGCTGAACGGATCACCGGGATTCCAGACCTCGATGCTGCGCCTCGTGGCGCTTGTCACGGCGCGCTACAACTGGCGAAACGACGAGCTGACAGTCGGCCAGCGCGAGATGGCGCGGCTCTGGTCGGTCGATGAGCGGACGGTGAAACGTGAGATCAAACGCCTGACAAAAACCGAAATCCTGCTCCAGCTCAGGCCCGGCGTGCGGGGCAGGGTGGCGGCCTACCGGCTCAATTATTCCGAGGTCTACCGGCTTTCGGCGCCGCATTGGGAGAACGTCGGCCCCGATTTCTCTGCCCGCATGGAGGTCCAGCACCCCGAGCCTGCCGCCACTGGGGAAAAGGTTGTCCGCGTCGATTTCGGTGCCCGTGCGGCGGAAACCCCTGCGCCGAGCGCCGACAGCGGCCCCTGGTCGCGCACGCTGGCACGGCTGGCGCAGAGCGATCCCGGGTTGCACCGCAGCTGGTTCTCGGGGCTCGTCTTCGACGAGTTCGAGCAGGGGCTGCTGATGCTCAAGGCGCCCTCGGCCTTTGCGGCGCAATACGTGCTCACCCACCACCTGCGCCCGCTGCAGGGCATGGCCGCGCAGGAGTTTCACGGCCTGCGCCGCATCGAGATCACCGGCTGACCTCAAGGCGTGTCGAGGCGCTGTCTTCCAGGGCCAGGTGTCTCGGGGGTGGGGCCTCGCTTCTCTCGGCGCCCGTCGCGCGCGTCCGGTCTTCCCCGAGTCGCGCCCCCGCATCCAAGATGCCCCTGCGGCATCTTCTCAACCCACTGATAAATAAAGCTCCTTTCGGTCACCCACACAGGGCGCTTTACAATAGTAATAAAGTAATACTTAATATTCCAAGGACCTGAGGAGAGGTCCATGGGAGGACATCATGAACATTCTTAAGAGCTTGCTCGCAAGCGCCGCTATCCTTGTGCCCGCCGCCGCCATGGCCGAGGGCGAAACCATCGGCTTTTCGCAGATCGGATCCGAATCCGGCTGGCGCGCCGCCGAGACCACGGTCACCAAGCAACAGGCCGAGGAGCGTGGGTACGACCTGAAATTCGCCGACGCGCAGCAGAAGCAGGAGAACCAGATCAAGGCGATCCGCGGCTTCGTCGCGCAGGGGGTCGACGCGATCCTGCTCGCGCCCGTGGTCGCCACCGGCTGGGAGGACGTGCTCGAAGAGGCCAAGGACGCCGATATCCCGGTGATCCTTCTCGACCGCAACATCGATGCGCCGGAAGATCTCTACATGACCGCTGTGACCTCGGACCAGGTGCACGAGGGCATGGTGGCCGGCAATTGGCTCAAGGACGCCGTCGCCGGTGAGGAATGCCCGATCGTGGAGCTTCAGGGCACCACAGGCTCGTCGCCCGCGATCTCGCGCAAGAAGGGCTTCGAAGAGGCCATCGCCGATGCGCCCAATCTCAAGATCACCCGCAGCCAGACCGGCGATTTCACCCGCGCGCAGGGCAAGGTGGTCATGGAGAGCTTCCTCAAGTCCGAGGGCGGCGAGAACATCTGCGCGCTCTATGCGCATAACGACGACATGGCGGTGGGCGCCATCCAGGCGATCAAGGAAGCCGGGCTGAAGCCGGGCGAGGACATCAAGATCGTGTCGATCGACTCGGTGCCGGACATCCACCTTGCCATGCAGGCCGGCGAGGCCAATGCGACGGTCGAGCTGACGCCGAACATGGCAGGCCCGGCCTTCGACGTGTTGGAAGCCTACTGGAAGGACGGCACCATGCCGCCGAAGTGGATCCAGACCGAGTCCAAGCTCTACACGAGCGACGACGACAATGCGGCCATTTACGAGAGCAAGAAGAATCTCGGATACTGACGCTGCGCGGCGGGGGCAGGACCCCTGCCGAACGCGCCTTCCGGAGGGGGTCCGGGAGGCGCACAACCCTGTCTAGGGGAGGGGACTTCGGGATGGCCATGCCAGAACCGGTGCTGCATGCGCGCGGCATCAGCAAATTCTTTCCGGGCGCCATCGCGCTCGATGACGTCGAGCTGGCGCTCTATCCCGGCGAGGTGCACGCGCTTCTGGGCGAGAACGGCGCGGGGAAATCGACGCTGATCAAGTGCCTCACCGGTGCCTACACCCGTGACGGCGGCACCATCGAGCTTTCCGGGGCCGAGATCGATCCGCGCGATCCTCTGGACAGCCAGGCGCTCGGCATCGGAACAGTGTATCAGGAGGTGAACCTGCTGCCCAACCTGACGGTCGCCGAGAACCTCTTTCTTGGCCGGCAGCCGATGCGCTGGGGCATGGTCGATCACCGCAGGATGCGGGACGAGTCACGCGAGATCCTGCGCGACTACGGGCTCGACATCGACCCAAGCCGACTGCTCGACAGCTATTCCATCGCCATCCAGCAGATCGTCGCCATCGCCCGGGCCGTCGAGCTTTCCGGCAAGGTGCTGATCCTCGACGAGCCGACGGCCAGCCTCGACCACGACGAGGTGCAGTTGCTCTTCTCCGTGATCGAGAGGCTGAAGGGCAGGGGGCTCGCCATTGTCTTCATCACCCATTTTCTTGACCAGGTTTTCGCCATCTCGGACCGCGCCACGATCTTGCGCAACGGCCGTGTCGTGGGCACGCGGCGGCTCGCCGAGGTGAGCCAGACCGAGATCGTCACCCTGATGCTCGGCCGCCAGCTCGAGGCGGCGACCCATCATCGCGCCCATTCCGAGCCGGGCGACGTGCTGCTCTCGCTCAAGGGATACGGCAAGCGCGGCAGCATCGAGCCGTTCGACATGGAGATCCGCGAGGGCGAGGTTGTCGGCCTTGCCGGGTTGCTCGGTTCGGGCCGGAGCGAGACCGCAAACGTGGTCTTCGGAGTGGTCGCGGCGGATCAGGGCAAGGCCGAGCTGCGCGGCCAGCCGCTGCGCATCACCAACCCGCGCGAGGCGATCCGTCACCGCTTCGCGCTCTGCCCCGAGGACCGCAAGACCGACGGCATCGTCGGCGATCTGTCGGTGCGCGAGAACATCATCCTGTCGTTGCAGGCCCGGCAGGGTTGGCACCGTCCCATTCCCCGCGCCAAGGCCGAGGAGATCGCCCAGCACTACGTGAAGGCGCTGGATATCCGCCTTGCCTCGCTCGACATGCCGATCCGGCTGCTGTCGGGCGGCAACCAGCAAAAGGCGCTTCTTGCGCGCTGGCTGGCGACCGAGCCCGAGCTACTGATCCTCGACGAGCCCACCCGCGGCATCGATGTCGGTGCGCACGCCGAGATCATCGCCCTCATCGAGGACCTGCGCGAGAAGGGCATGGCGCTGATCGTCGCCTCGTCGGAAATGGAGGAGTTGGTGGCTTATTCTTCGCGCATCGTCGTGCTGCGCGACCGGCGGCAGGTGGGGGAACTCACGGGCCAGGAGATCTCGACCAAATCCATCGTCGAGGCCATCGCGGCGGAGGACGCGGCATGATCAAATCCACGCTGAAACGGGTCATGCCGCAGATCATCATCCTCGCTCTGGTGCTGGCGGCCAACTTCCTGGTCTTCCCGGGGTTCTTCAACATCGAGTTCCAGCACGGGCGGCTCTTCGGCAACCTTATCGACGTTCTCAACCGCGGCGCGCCGACGGCGCTGCTGGCAACCGGCATGACGCTGGTCATCGCCACGCGCGGGATCGATCTGTCGGTCGGGGCCGTGATGGCCATCGCCGGGGCTGTCGCAGCCTCCGCCGTGGTGGGCGGCGCGCATTGGACGCTGGCGGTGCTGCTGGCGCTGACGGCGGGCGCGGCCTGCGGGCTCTGGAACGGACTTCTGGTGGCGATCTTCCGCATTCAGCCCATCGTTGCCACGCTGGTGCTGATGGTCGCCGGGCGCGGCATCGCGCAACTTCTGACCGAGGGCGCGATCCTCACCTTCAACGACCCCGGGCTGATCCGGCTCGGCGCGGGCACCATCGCCGCCGTGCCGACACCGATCTGGCTGTGGATCGCCGTGGCCTGCGCGGTCGGTCTGGTGATCCGCCGCACCGCGCTCGGCCTGCTGATCGAGGCGGTGGGGATCAACGAGACCTCCTCGCGCCTCGCCGGGATCAACGCCCGGGTGCTGCTGATCGCGGTTTACCTTGTCTCCGGCCTTTGCGCCGCCCTCGCCGGTGTCATCGTCGCCGCAGACATCAAGGGCGCGGATGCCAACAACGCCGGGCTCTGGATGGAGCTTGACGCGATCCTCGCCGTGGTGATCGGGGGGAACTCGCTGCTCGGCGGGCGCTTCTCGATCACCGCATCATTGCTCGGTGCGCTGATCATCCAAGGGGTGAACTCGCTGATCCTGCTCTCGGGCATGCCGGTCGAATTCAACCTCGTCATCAAGGCGCTGATCATCATCGCCATCCTCGTCATCCAGAGCCCGCGGGTCCGCCACAGCCTCTATCTGCTGCGCGCTTCGACCGGGCCGGTGCTGCGGGAGCGGCCCAAGCCCGCGCCCCGGACCCCCCAGGAGGAGGGCCAGTCATGAGCCAGTCCACCAAGCTTCCGCTCTACATCACGCTCGCGACCTTCGTGCTGGCCTTCGTGCTCTGCGCCGCGCAGTACCCGGCGATGGCCTCGACGCGGGTGGTCGCCAACCTGCTGACCGACAACGCCTTCCTCGGCATCACCGCGGTCGGCATGACCTTTGTGATCCTCTCGGGCGGGATCGACCTCTCGGTCGGCTCGGTGATTGCCTTCACCGGAGTCTTCCTTGCGGTGATCCTGCGCGACACCTCGATCCACCCGCTGGTCGCCTTCGCGCTGGTGCTGCTGATCACCACCGGCTTCGGCGCGGCCATGGGCGGGATCATCCATTATCTCGAGATGCCGCCCTTCATCGTCACGCTGGCGGGCATGTTCCTGATGCGCGGGCTGGCCTACGTGCTGTCGACCGAGTCGGTGCCGATCACCCACGAGTTTTACGACTGGCTGCAGTCGCTCTACTGGAAGGCAGCGGGCGGCGGCCGCTTCCGGCTGACCGGCGGGCTCATGCTGCTGACCTATCTGGCGGCGATGATCGTGCTGCACCGGACAAGGTTTGGCCAGAACGTCTATGCCATCGGCGGCTCGGCGCAGACGGCGCAGCTCATGGGCGTGCCCCGCGCGCGGACCACCATCGGCATCTACGCCGTCTCGGGCGGTCTGGCCGGGCTCGCGGGGATCGTCTACACGCTCTACACCTCTGCAGGCTATTCGCTGGCGACCGTCGGCGTCGAGCTCGACGCCATCGCCGCGGTGGTCATCGGGGGCACGCTGCTGAGCGGTGGCAGCGGATTTGTCGCGGGCACTTTCTTTGGCATTCTGATCATGGGGCTGATACAGACGTACATCGTCTTTGACGGCACGCTTTCGAGCTGGTGGACGAAGATCGTGATCGGGGGCCTGCTCTTCGCCTTCATCATGCTGCAAAAGGGTTTGGGTTGGGCAACGACGGCGCGCATAAGGCATCTGACCGCATCAGACGCGCGATCATGACATTGACGGCGGGCGGCGGGTTCTCGGACCGCGCCCAGAGCCATACCACCCACGTGGTGGACCAGCTGGGGCTGGCCATCGTCGCGGGGGAATACCCCGAGCGGGCGATGATCCCGCTCGACCCGGATCTCGAAGAGATGTTCGGCGTCTCGCGCACGGTCATCCGCGAGGCCAAGAAGACGCTGATCGCGAAGGGCATGCTGGCCTCGAAGGCGAAAGTCGGCACGCGGGTGCAGCCCTCGTCCGAATGGAACATGTTCGATCCGGACGTGCTACGCTGGCATTCCGAGCAGAAGACGCCGGGGCGCTTCGTGGCCGACCTCAACGAGATCCGGCTGATCATCGAGCCCTCGGCGGCGGCGCTTGTGGCCGAGCGGGCGGGACCGGCAGAACATGCGCGTCTCGAGGCGAGCTGCGAGGCGCTGGCACAGGCCCCGAGCCGCACCGCCTTTGCCATGGCCGACCTCGAATTCCACAAGCTCATCCTGCATCTCTCCGACAACCGCTTCCTGCAATCGCTGGGGGATCTGGTACAGGCGGCGCTTTACTCGCAGCTCATCGCCGAGGCCGAGGAAGCGCGCGATCCCTGCGACCTTGCGCGCAGCGTCGACAAGCACCGCGCCATCGTCGATGCGATCCGCGCCGGGGCGCCCGACCGGGCGCGCGCCTGCATGGAGAAGGTGGTGATGGACGCGCCCTCCGGCGACGTGCGCCGGGCAAGCTGAAACATGCCCGGGAAATTTTCCCGGAACCGGGACCAGCCTCAGAAACTCCGAATGCTCTCCTGCACCATGCCGAGCAACCGCTCCGCGGCCTTCGAGATGTGCCGTCCGCGCGCCTGGATGATCAGGTAGGGTTCCACCGTCACCAGCCGGTTCAGCTGCAGTCGCCGCAGTTCGGCCGAGACCGGCGGCTCCAGCATCAGGTCGATCACCTCCTGCGACATCGGGGCGACGGCATCGGAGTCCTTGAGCAGCGCGATGATCGCCAGCAGCGAAGAGGTGGTGATCACGTCCGGCGGGGCGGTCATTCCCTCGTCGTGAAAGGCGGTCTCGATCGCCGCGCGGATCGGCGCGCCGCGCTGCTGCAGGATCCAGCGGGTGCCGTGCAGGTCGGCGATGGCCACTGGGCTGCGCCCGAGCATCGGGTGTCCCTCGCGTACCAAGAGTTGCACGATCTCGTCCCGAGCCGGTTCAAGGATGAACTCTCGCTCGTTGACCTGTGGTGGCAGGCGAGCGAGGGCGAAATCGAGCTCGCCGCGCTCAAGCGCCTGCACCAGCGCCACCGAGGGGGCGACCTCGATAGAGACATCCACCGAGCTCGACAGGGCCTTGAGGCGCTGCACCTGCGGCACCAGCTGACCGAGCGCCGGGCCTGTCACCGCGCCAACCCGCACCGCGCCGCCGAGGCCGGAATGCAGATCGTCGAAATCCTCGGCCATGCGGCGCAGGTCATGCTCGATGCGCCGCGCATGCTGGGCGAGGAGCGCGCCGGTGGGTGTGGGCTCCATTCCCTTGGGGGTGCGCTGGAACAGCCGGGCACCGATGGCACGCTCCAGTTCCGCCAGCATCCGCGAGGCGCCGGGCTGGGTCATCCGGCAGGCGGTGGCGGCAACCTGCAGCTGCCCGTGTTCGGCAATCGCGGCGATCAGGCGGATTTGCGCGGGGCGCAGGTTTCTCAGCAGCTCGGACATAACACATACCGATCCAGTTATGCAGATGACGGATAATGGTATTTGTTCGGTATGTCACCATTAAGTAGGACTTTTGGCGTCCCCACAGGGGAACAGCGGGGTGCGGGAGACGCCCCCTCAACGGGAGGATACCGATGAAACTGACGAAACTCGCGGGTGCGCTCGCGGTAAGCCTCGTTGCGCTTTCCAGCGCCGCCTTCGCCCAGGACAAGGGCACCGTGGGCATCGCCATGCCGACCAAGAGCTCGGCGCGCTGGATCGACGACGGCAACAACATGGTCAAGCAGCTGGAAGAAGCCGGCTACGAGACCGACCTGCAGTACGCAGAGGATGACATCCCCAACCAGCTCGCGCAGATCGAGAACATGGTGACCAAGGGCGTAGACGTGCTGGTGATCGCCGCCATCGACGGCACCACCCTGTCGAACGCGCTGGCCAATGCCGCCGCCTCGGGCGTGCGTATCGTGGCCTATGACCGCCTCATCCGTGACAGCGGCGACGTCGACTATTATGCCACCTTCGACAACTTCAAGGTCGGCGTGCAGCAGGCAACTTCGCTGGTTGAGGGGCTCGAAGAGCGCTTCCCCGACAGCAAGCCGTGGAACGTGGAACTCTTCGGCGGCTCGCCGGACGACAACAACGCTTACTTCTTCTACGACGGCGCCATGTCGGTGCTGCAGCCGATGATCGACAGCGGCGACATCGTCGTGCAGTCCGGCCAGATGGGCATGGACAAGGTCGGCACGCTGCGCTGGGACGGCGCGGTGGCGCAGGCGCGCATGGATAACATCCTGTCGGCCAACTACACCGACAAGGACGTGCACGGCGTGCTCGCTCCCTACGATGGCCTGTCCATCGGCATCCTCTCGTCGCTCAAGGGCGTCGGCTACGGCTCGGGCGATCTGAAGATGCCGATCGTCACCGGACAGGACGCCGAAGTGCAGTCGGTGAAATCGATCCTCGCCGGCGAGCAGTACTCGACCATCTTCAAGGACACCCGAGAGCTGGCGCGCGTCACCGTCGGCATGGTCAACGCGGTGATGGAAGGCTCCGAGCCCGAGATCAACGACACCGAGACCTATGACAACGGCGTGAAGGTCGTCCCGTCCTACCTGCTCGAGCCGGTTCCGGTGGACGCCTCGAACTGGGAAGAGGTCCTGGTCGGCTCTGGTTACTACACCGAAGACCAGATCAAGTAAGCACTCCTCCCGAGCGCCCCATTTGCTCCCGGGGCGCCGAACAGGGGGAGGCCTTTGGGCCTTCCCCGACCTTCACTTCATACAAGGCAGGTACGGGTCATGACTCTTCTGCTCGAGATGCGCGGTATCACCAAGGAATTCCCTGGTGTGAAAGCGCTCGACCAGGTGAACCTTCAGGTCCGCGAAGGCGAGATCCACGCGATCTGCGGCGAGAACGGTGCCGGCAAGTCGACCCTGATGAAGGTGCTCTCCGGGGTCTATCCCGTGGGCAGCTACGACGGGGAAATCCACTACGATGGCGGGCTCGCCGAGTTCAAGACGCTGCGCGACAGCGAGGACAAGGGCATCGTCATCATTCACCAGGAACTCGCGCTGGTGCCGCAACTCTCGATCGCCGAGAACATCTTTCTCGGCAACGAGCGGCAGACCGGTGGCGTGATCCAGTGGCAGGAAACCTTCCGCCGCACCGAGGAGCTGCTGGCCAAGGTCGGGCTGCGCGACGCGCCGGGCACGCTGGTCGACAGCATCGGGGTGGGCAAGCAGCAGCTGGTCGAGATCGCCAAGGCGCTCAGCAAGGACGTGAAGCTGCTGATCCTCGACGAGCCGACGGCGGCGCTGCAGGAGAACGACAGCCGCAAGCTGCTCGACCTCATGCTCGAGCTGAAGGCGCAGGGCGTGACCTGCATCATCATTTCCCACAAGCTCAACGAGGTGCGCTACGTCGCCGACACGGTGACCGTGATCCGAGACGGCATGGCGGTCTCGGAGCTCGACGCCTCGCAAGGGCTCTCGGAAGACCGCATCGTCCGCGACATGGTGGGCCGCGACATGTCGCAGCGCTACCCGGACCGCACCCGGCGCGCCGGTGAGGTAGTGATGGCGGTGAAAGACTGGAACGTCTGGCACCCCGAGCACGCCGAACGGCAGGTCATCAAGAACATCAACTTCAACGTCCGGGCCGGCGAGGTCGTCGGCATCGCCGGCGTCATGGGGTCGGGCCGCACCGAGCTTGCCATGTCGATCTTTGGCCAGAGCTGGGGGCGGAACATCTCGGGCGAAGTCTCGCTGCACGGCAAGCCGATCGACGTGTCGAAGGTGGACCGGGCCATCGAGAACGGGCTCGCCTACGTCACCGAGGACCGCAAGTCGCTGGGACTGATCCTCGATGAGAGCATCCGCTTCAACACCACGCTGTCCAACCTGAACGGCGTGTCCGAGAAGGGCGTGCTGAACGAGGCCGAGGAAACCGAAGTGGCAGAGCGCTACCGCAAGGCGCTGGCCACGCGCACACCGACGGTCATGCAGAAAGTCGGTAACCTGTCGGGCGGCAACCAGCAGAAGGTGGTGCTGGCCAAGTGGCTGTTCACCGAGCCCGAGGTGCTGATCCTCGACGAACCCACGCGCGGCATCGACGTCGGCGCGAAATACGAAATCTATTCGATCATCAACGAGCTCTCTGCCGAAGGCAAAGCCGTGGTGATGATCTCGTCGGAGATGCCCGAACTCTTGGGCATGTGCGACCGTATCTATGTCATGAACGAAGGCGCTTTCGTCGGGGAACTCTCTGCCGAGGAAGCCAGCCAGGAGCGCATCATGTCGCTCATCGTCAGCGAGTGAGAGGGGAGGGGACATGTCCACTCAAACGGCAGAAACCGCAGGGCAGTCCGAAGGCCAGGGCCTGAAGCACTACCTGCGCAACCACATGCGTGAATACGGCCTGCTTTTCGCGCTCATCGCCATCATGGTGTTCTTCCAGGCGGTGACCGGCGGCACGCTGATGCGCCCGGTGAACATCACCAACCTGTTCCTGCAGAACAGCTACGTCATCATCATGGCGCTGGGGATGCTCATCGTCATCGTCTCGGGCAACATCGACCTCTCGGTCGGATCGGTGCTCGGCTTCATCGGCGCGCTGGCGGCGGTGATGATCGTGCACTGGGGCTGGCCCGTGCCGCTGACCATCCTCGCCTGTCTCGTCGTCGGCGGCCTCATCGGCGCGGCGCAGGGCTATTGGGTGGCCTATTGGTCGATTCCGTCCTTCATCGTGACACTGGCCGGGATGCTGGTGTTCCGCGGCGCCTCGCTCTGGCTGCTGCAGGGGCAGTCGGTGGGGCCGTTCCCGCCGGGCTTCCAGATGCTCTCGACCGGCTTCGTGCCGGACCTCTTCCCGCGCGAGATGACCGCCGGATTGGCCGAGATCGCCGGATCGCGCAACTTCAACCTGCTCGCAATGGGCGTTGGCATCATCGCCGCCGTCGCCATCGTCTGGCTCGGCCTGCGCGAACGTGCCCGTGACAAGGCCTATGGCATCGAGGGCGAGCCCGCGAACTTCTTCTGGGTGCGCAATGCCATCGTCTGCGGCGCGCTGCTGTTCCTGACCTTCAAGATCGCCACCTTCCGCGGCCTGCCCAACGTGTTGGTCACCATGGGCGTGCTGATCATCATCTACGCCTTCATCACCCAGAAAACCGTGATCGGCCGCCGCATCTACGCGCTTGGCGGCAACCGCAAGGCGGCCAAGCTCTCGGGCATCAAGACCGAGCGGCTGACCTTCCTCGCCTTCGTCAACATGGGCGTGCTGGCGGCGCTGGCGGGCCTGGTGTTTGCCGCACGGCTCAACACCGCGACCCCCAAGGCCGGTTTCGGCATGGAGCTCGACGTGATCGCGGCGGTCTTCATCGGCGGCGCGTCCATGGCGGGCGGCTCGGGCAAGATCGTCGGCGCGGTGGTCGGCGCCTTTATCATGGGCGTGATGAACAACGGCATGTCGATCATGGGCATCGGCATCGACTACCAGCAGATGATCAAGGGCCTGGTGCTGCTCGCCGCCGTGATCTTCGACGTCTACAACAAATCCAAACAGGGCTGAGCCGCGCGCTCAGCCCCAATACAAGCCGCACCGGAGGCACCCATGTCCGCCAAGGATTTCACTCCCGCCCCCTGGCCGCGCAAGCTGCGCTCGACCCATTGGTACTCGGGCAACTCGCGCGACACGATCTATCACCGCGGCTGGCTGAAGAACCAGGGCTACCCGCACGACCTGTTCGACGGGCGGCCGATCATCGGCATCCTCAACACTTGGTCCGATCTCACCCCCTGCAACGGCCACCTGCGCGAGCTGGCGGAGAAGGTGAAGGCCGGCGTCTGGGAGGCCGGCGGCTTCCCGGTCGAGGTGCCGGTCTTCTCGGCGTCGGAAAACACCTTCCGCCCGACGGCGATGATGTTCCGCAACCTCGCTGCGCTGGCCATCGAGGAAACGCTGCGCGGCCAGCCGATCGACGGCGCGGTGCTGATGGTGGGCTGCGACAAGACCACGCCCTCGCTGATGATGGCTGCCGCCTCCTGCGACGTGCCGTCGATTGTAGTCACCGGCGGGCCGATGCTGAACGGCTATTTCCAGGGCGAGCGCGTCGGTTCCGGCACGCACCTTTGGAAATTCTCCGAGATGGTGAAGGCCGGCGAGATGACGCAGGAGGAGTTCCTCGAGGCGGAGCAATCCATGTCCCGCTCCTCGGGCACCTGCAACACAATGGGTACGGCATCGTCGATGGCGTCGATGGCCGAGGCGCTCGGCATGGCGCTTTCGGGCAACGCCGCGATCCCGGCGGTGGACAGCCGCCGCCGCGTCATGGCGCAGCTTTCGGGCCGGCGCATCGTGCAGATGGTGAAGGACGATCTGAAGCCGTCGGACATCCTGACCAAGGAAGCCTTCGAGAACGCCATCCGCACCAATGGCGCGATCGGCGGATCGACCAATGCGGTGATTCACATGTTGGCGCTGGCGGGCCGGGTCGGCATCGACTTGACGCTGGACGACTGGGACCGCTGCGGCCGCGACGTGGCGACCATCGTCAACCTGATGCCCTCGGGCAAATACCTCATGGAGGAATTCTTCTACGCGGGCGGCCTGCCGGTGGTGCTGAAGCGCCTCGGCGAAAGCGGCCAGTTGCACAAGGATGCGCTGACGGTCTCGGGGCTCAGCATCTGGGATGAGGTCAAGGACGTGGTGAACCACAACGAGGACGTCATCCTGCCGCTCGAAAAGGCGCTGACCCAGCAGGGCGGCATCGCCGTGCTGCGCGGCAACCTCGCGCCCAAGGGCGCGGTGCTGAAGCCCTCGGCGGCCTCGGAGCATCTGCTCAAGCACAAGGGTCGCGCCGTGGTCTTCGAGGACATCGACGACTACAAGGCTAAGATCAATGATGACGCGCTCGACATCGACGAGACCTGCATCATGGTGCTGAAGAACTGCGGGCCAAAGGGCTACCCGGGCATGGCCGAGGTCGGCAACATGGGCTTGCCGCCGAAGGTTCTGAAGAAGGGCATCACCGACATGATCCGCATCTCGGATGCGCGCATGTCGGGCACCGCCTATGGCACGGTGATCCTGCACACCTCGCCCGAGGCGGCCGCGGGCGGGCCGCTGGCGGTGGTTAAGAACGGCGACATGATCGAGCTCGACGTCGAAAGCCGCCTGCTGCACCTCGATATCCCGGAGGCGGAGCTGGAGGCGCGGCTTGCCGCATGGCAGCCGACGCATGACCTGCCGGGCAGCGGCTACGCCTGGCTGCACCAGAGCCACGTCGAGGGCGCCGACACCGGTGCCGATCTCGACTTCCTCAAGGGCTGCCGCGGCAACGACGTGGGCAAGGACAGCCACTGATGGAGGTCTTCGACGCCCGGATTTGCGCGCTTGGCGAGGGGGTGCTCTGGCATCCCCTGCGCGAGGAACTTTTCTGGTTCGACATCATCGGCAGGCGCCTGCTGTCGCACCACCCGGCCTCGGGGCACACCCGCGCCGTGCCGCTTACCGAGATGTGCTCGGCGGCGGCCTGGATCGACCGCGACCGGCTTCTGATCGCCTCCGAGACCGGGCTCTGGACGTATGACCTGACCACCGGGGTCTTCGGGCATCTCGCGGATCTCGAGAAGGACAACCAGGTGACCCGCTCGAACGACGGGCGGGCGGATCCCTGGGGCGGCTTTTGGATCGGCACCATGGGCAAGCAGGCCGAACCCCACGCCGGGACGATCTACCGCCACTATGGCGGAGCCCTGCGCAAGATTGCCGACGGCATCTCGATCCCTAACGCCCTCTGCTTCGATGCGGCGCGCGGCTGCGGCTACTTCGCCGACACCCATGCGCAGCTGCTCTTCCGCGTGGCGCTGGACGAGGCGGGCTGGCCCAGCGAAGCGCCCGAGGTCTTCGTCGACTTCAGCCATACCGGGCTCAGGCCCGATGGCGCGGTGACCGATGCGGCCGGTAATCTTTGGCTGGCGCTCTGGGGGGAGGGCGCGGTGATCGAGATATCGCCGGATGGCAAGCTCGGCGCGCGCCACGAGCTCGCCGCGCCGCACAGCACCTGTCCGGCCTTCGGCGGGCCCGATTTCGCCACGCTCTACTGCACCAGCGCGACGCAGGGCCTCGGCCGCGAGGCGCTGGCAGAGGCGCCGCACTCCGGCGCGGTCTTTGCCGAGCTCGGCGCAGGGCAGGGCAGGGCGGAACCCGCCTTCATCCTCGACACGGGAGACGCCTGATGAGCGATCCGATCCAGCTTGGCCTTGTCGGCCTCGGCACCATTGCGCGCAACCAGCACCTGCCCTCGCTCGAGGATGTGCCGACGCTGAAGCTGGCCGCCATCGCCAGTCGCCATGCCGGGCATGACACGCTGCCCTCTTTTCACGACATCGAAGAGATGATCGCCAAGGCGCCGGGACTGCAGGCCGTGTCGCTCTGTACCCCGCCGCAGGGCCGTTTCGCCCAGGCCGCGGCGGCGATCCATGCGGGCAAGCACGTGATGCTGGAAAAACCGCCGGGCGCGAGCGTCTCGGAGGTCGAGGGGCTGGCCCGGCTCGCGCGCGACAAGGGCGTGACGCTCTTTGCCACCTGGCACTCGCGCGAGGCGGCGGCGGTCGAAGACGCGCGGGATCTGCTGGCCGGGGCCACGGTCAAGCGGGCGACGATCACCTGGAAGGAAGACGTGCGCCACTGGCACCCGGGGCAGGAATGGATCTGGCAGCCGGGCGGGCTTGGCGTGTTCGATCCGGGCATCAACGCGCTGTCGATCCTCACGCGCATTCTGCCCGAGCCGGTGCACCCCGTTTCCGCGCAGCTCGACGTTCCCGAGAACAAGCAGGCCCCCATCGCCGCGAAGCTCGAGATGGAAACCGCCTCCGGCGCGCCAATCGCGGCCGAGTTCGACTGGCGTCAGACGGGCCCGCAGACCTGGGACATCCTCGTGGAAACCGACGGCCCCGACGTGCTGCTGCGCGAGGGCGGGGCGAAGCTCTTCGTCGGCGGCGAGGCGCGGATCTCGGCCGAGGACCGCGAGTACCGACGTCTCTACGCCCGGTTCGCCGAGTTGATCGCGGCGGGGCAGTCCGATGTCGACCTCGCGCCGCTGCAGCTGGTGGCCGATGCCTTCCTGCTGGGCGCCCAGACCCGTGTCGAGGCCTTCCATGACGATCCCTGAGCGCCATTCCTTCGGCCACGTCCGCTCGAGTACCCCGGTCGAGCGCATTGTGCTGCGCGCGGGCGCGGCGCGTGCCGAGGTGCTGACCTACGGCGCGACGCTGAAATCGCTGCATGTGCCCGACCGCGAGGGCCGGCTGGACGACATCGTCCTCGGGTTCGACGACCTGCAGGGCTATCTCGACAACCGCATGTTCTTCGGCGCCTCGGTGGGACGGGTGGCGAACCGCATCGCCGGTGGCCGGTTCGAACTTGACGGGCACAGCTACCAGCTGGCGCAGAACGAGGGAGAGACCACGCTGCACGGCGGGCCCGACGGGTTCGATCGGCGCAACTGGGCAGTGGCCGAGATGGGCGACGGTTCGGTGACGCTCGAGATGGTGAGCCAGGCGGGGGACCAGGGGTTTCCCGGCACGCTGACAGCCCGCGCGACCTACACGCTGCGCGAGACGCCTGCCGGCCCCTGCCTCGGCATCACCTACGAGGCGGAGACCGAGGCGCCGACCATTGTTTCGATGACCAACCACAGCTTCTTCGCTCTGGCCGGGCTCTCGGCGCTGCCGGACCGCCCGCGCTCGGCGCTCGAGTACCGGCTGAAGGTGCCCGCCTCGCGCTACCTGACAGTGGATGAGGCGCTCATCCCCTCCGGCGTCGCACCGGTCGGTGCCAGCCCCTTCGACTTCCGCGAGGGGCGGCAGCCGCTGACCGCGGTGCGCTCGGGGGCCCTGGATGGCTATGACCATTGCCTTTGCCTCGATCCCGGAGAGATCGAGCTGCACGATGCCGCCAGCGGACGGCTGATGCGGATGACCACCAACCTGCCGGGGCTGCAGGTCTATACCAGCAACTTCCTCGACGGCTCGGTGCCGGGCAAGGGTGGCTACGCCGCGCGCAAGCATGACGCCATCTGCCTCGAGCCGCAGATCTGGCCCGACGCGATCAACATGCCCGAGAGCTGGGGCGCGCAGAGTCCCGTGCTGCGCCCGGGCGAGACCCGCCGTGCCGAGATGAGCTTTACCTTCGGCATCCGCTGAGGCGGGAGCCCCTCGCAAGAGCCCCGTGAGCTGTGCCATCCTCGCGCTGGGGGGCGCCCGGACGGGGGCGCAGCCCGCGCAAGGCATCTGCTTGACCCGACGGGACACGCGGTGTCTATGTCACGCGAAGCTTTTGGAGGAGCTGGACAAATGAACTTTCTTGGCAAGGCCGCACTGGCGGCAGGGCTTGCATTGCTGGCAGCTGTGCCGGCGCAGGCGGAAACCCG
Organism: Salipiger sp. PrR003; assembly: GCF_010500785.1. Lineage (NCBI taxonomy): Bacteria > Pseudomonadati > Pseudomonadota > Alphaproteobacteria > Rhodobacterales > Roseobacteraceae > Salipiger > Salipiger sp. PrR003. The sequence continues at coordinate 28,131 of NZ_JAAGOV010000037.1, read as the reverse complement.
GGTCACGCTGAAGGCGGCGAAGTCGGGCTCCTCCTATTACCAGATGAGCGTGCAGATCGCCGAGGCGATGAAGGCGGGCACCGATGGCGGCGTGATCGTCACCGTCGAGGAAAGCCAGGGCAGCCAGCAGAACGTGATGGAAGTGCGCGCCCGCGGCGGCGACTACGTCTTCACCTCGCCGCCCGCGCTGGTCGCGGCGGCCCGTGATGGCAAGGGCGCCTTCGAGGGCAAGGAGACCCCCGCCTTCGGCGAGATCCGCGCGCTCTTCCCGCTGCCCTCGCTTACCATGCATTTCGTCATGTCCAAGGCCAGCGGCGTCACCGATTTCGCCGGCATGGACGGCAAGAACATCCTGCTCGGCAAGGGCAGCTTCGGCGCAACAGAGGGCGAGAAATACCTCGGTCTCTTCGGCCTCGACGGCAAGGTTAAGATCGCCGATGTCGAGCTGTCGAACGCCGTGCCGGCGCTGAAGAACGGCCAGATCGACGGGTTCGTCACCGCGGGCAGCTTTCCGGCGCCGAACGTCGTCGAGGCCGCCGCCTCGACCGATGTGACCGTGCTGTCGCTGACCGATGAGCAGGTCGCGCAAACCGGCCGCGCCAAGCTGGTGATCCCGGCGGGCACCTATGCCGGTCAGGACGCGGACATCGTCACCACTTCGCTGCCGGTGGTGACCTACACCACCACCAAGATGGATGACGAGACCGCCTACCAGCTCACCAAGACCTTCTGGGAGGAAAAGGCGCGCATGGGCGAGGAATCGCCCTGGTGGACCGGCGTCGATGCGGCGCTGCTCGAGAACGTGACCGGCAAGCTGCACCCCGGCGCGGTGCGCTATTACGAGGAAGCGGGCATTGCGCTGAGCGACGCGCAGAAGTAACCCGGCGGAAAGACAAGGCAGGCGGGCCGGGCAGTTCTGCCCGGCCCGCGCTCATTGAGACGAGGGCAGGTGATGGGGCTTGAGACGCAAATGCCACAAGCGGCATGGCAGCGGGCGGTGTGGATCGGGCTGGCGGCGCTGGTCGTGGTCTATCACCTCGGGCTGGTGTTCTCGGGGCTCGTGCCCAATCTCGTCAGCCGGCCGCTGCACATGGCGGTGATCCTGCCCTGGGTCTTCCTCTTCGGCGCAACCGGACGTTGGCAGGTGATCTCGGGCGCGGTGCTGACCGTTCTGGGCGTCGGTGCCGCGGGCTGGATCGCGCTCAACCACGAGATGCTGGGCGACCAGTACGGGTTTCTCGAGAGCAATTTCCAGATCGGCGTCGCGGCGGTGCTGCTGCTCTGCGTGATCGAGGCAGCGCGGCGGGCCATCGGCTGGCCGCTGCCGCTGGTCGCGGTGATCGCGCTCGCCTATGCGCTTCTCGGGCAGTACATCCCGGGCGAATTCGGCCACGCCGGCACGCCGATCCAGAGCTTCCTCGGCACGATGACCATCGCCGAGGGCGGGATCTGGGGCTCGCTCACCGCGGTCTCCGTCGGCGTGGTGTCAATCTTCGTGATCTTCGGCGCTGTCCTCAACGCCGGAGAGGCGGGGCAGGGCTTCATGAACGTTGCCGCCGCCGCCGCGGGGCGGCTGACCGGCGGCGCGGCCAAGGTTTCCGTGCTCAGCTCGGCCCTCTTCGGTTCGATCTCGGGCTCGGCCAGCGCCAATGTCGCCTCCACCGGCGCGATCACCCTGCCGGCAATGACCCGGCTCGGCTACCCCAAGCGGCTGGCCGCCGGGGTCGAGGCAGTGGCCTCCTCGGGCGGGCAGATCATGCCGCCGCTGATGGGGGCAGGGGCTTTCGTCATGGTCGAGCTGACCGGCACCCCCTACACGCAGATCATGGGCGCGGCGATCCTGCCGGCGATCCTCTATTTCTGGGCGGTCTGGGTCGGCATCAACGCCTATGCCACGCGCTTCGAGCTCAAGGGCATCCGTGACGAGGACCGCCCGGCGAAGCGCGACGTGGTGATCACCGCGCTGTTCTTCCTCGTGCCCTTCACCGTGCTGATGATCGGCATGTTCGGAGTTGGCTACACGCCGCAATACGCCGCCTGCCTCGCGATCCTCGCGGGCGCGCTGCTGCTTCTGACCAATGGCCGGCTGACCTTCGATCCGCGCCAGACCGCGGAGCGCGTCACCGAGGCGCTGCTCAACTCGGCCAAGCAGGTTGCGATGATCGCCGCGATCATCCTCTGTGCTTCGATCGTGATCGGGGTGCTCGGGGTGACGGGCCTCGGGGTCAAGATCACCTCGCTGATCCTGTCGGGCTCGGGCGGCCTGCTCTGGCCATCGCTGATCCTCACCGCGCTGGCCTGCCTTGTGCTGGGCATGGAGGTGCCGACCACCGCGGCCTATGTGATCTGCGTCTCGATCGCGGGACCGGCGCTGACCCAGCTCGGCCTCGCGCCGCTGCAGGCGCATCTCTTCGTCTTCTGGTTTGCGCTGCTGTCGACGATCACGCCGCCGGTCTGCGGCGCGGTGTTCATCGCGGCGGGGATGATCGGCGAGAACTGGGTGAAGGTGGCGGGCACCGCCATGGCGCTGGGGATCGGGCTCTACATCATCCCGCTCGGCATGATCGCCAACCCGGGCATCCTCGAGCTGACCACGGCCCCGTCGCTGGCGCTCTTTGCCTTCGTCCGGATCGGCCTTGGCCTGGCACTTATCTCCCATGGGCTGATCGGCCGGCGCCCGGCATTTGTCAGGGCGCTCTGCATCGTCTCGGGGCTGGCCGTCGTCTTCGGCGGAATCCTGCTTCAACCTATGCTATAGACGCTACGGAAACTTTCTCTCTGGCCTTTCATGCAATCCCGTGTTCACATTGAGGTGGGATACGCAAACGAAGACGTGAGTGACATGGTTTCGACTCGTTACGCGAAGCTGTTGATCGACACGGCTGACACCCTTGCAGGGGCGCAAAGCGCGCAGGACTCCTGGGATGCGGCGGTGCGGATCGGGCGCAGGATCGGGGCCACGGACCTCAATTGCGGCGCGATCATGCGCGACTCGCGCGAGGTGGCGTGGCTGCGTAGTTCGATGGATATGCGCTGGTTGCGGCACTACCATCAGGCCCGTTTCTACGAAGTCGATCCCGTCCTGGCCGCCTGCAAGGCGGGCGTCAGGAGGCAATTCGTCGATGTCTCGGAGAGGTACCGCCGGTCGGGCGGCACGCGTCAGCGCGACCTGTATGGCTGCCTGATGGACTTCGAGTACCATTATCTGCTCACTCAGACCTGGATCGTCGGTGCCAGCGAGCGCACCATCGTGCTTGGTTGCGCCAGCGACCCGAAGGATTTGTACGGTCCGGGAACGGCGCGCGCGTTCCGCGCGATCTCGGCGATGCTCAACGACGCGATCCTGCCGCCAGGCGAGGAGACCGCGCAGGAATGGATCTGCGAGTCGCCCTGGGCGCAGCTGAGTGCGCGGGAGCGCGACGTGCTTGGCTATCTCGCGCACGGGCTGCGGCTGCATGAGGTGGCCGAGCGCTTCACGATCACCGAGCAAGAGGCCGCCCGCCACCTGCTCAGCGCCTGCAGGACGCTGGGCGTCGCCGCGCCCGAGCAGGCGCTGTCGATGGCCATGGCGCGGGGCTTGCTCTCGCTCTGAGGGCGGCGCCCGATCACCGTCCCTTGATCTGGATCGTGAAGCTCGTCTGCGCCCCCGCCGGTGGCGCGGGGAAGGGCGAGGCGCTGCGCACAACACGCAAAGCTGCCTGGTCCAGCGTCGCCGAGCCGGAGCTGCGCGCCACCGAGGCTCCCGCAAGACCGCCGTTGCCGGAGACCTTGAAGGCGATGACGGCCGCGCCGCGCGCGTTCACCCGGGGCCGCGGCACCCGCGAGAGCTTGCGCATCACCAGCCCGGGGTAATTGCTGACGGCGGCATTGCCGGCCTCCTGCGCCTTGCCGCCGTTGCCCGCGGTGGCCGAGCTGCCTCCGGCGCGACCGGTCGCCGCCCCGGCGGTGGCGTTCTGCTCGGCATTGCCCTGCGGACGCGCGGCCTGACGGCGCGGCTCGGGGGCTGGCTCGGGCTTGCGTTGGGGCTGCGGTTCGGGCTCCCGCGCGCGTTGCGCGACATCGGGTGTGCGCAGTTTCGGACGCGCGGACTGCTCCGGCGCGGTCTCGGTGACGTCTTCGGGCTCGGGCTCTTCGGCGGCGAGCGTCTCGGGTTCCGGGGCCTCGGCGGTGAGCGTTTCCGGCTCGGGCTTCGCGGGACCGGCGATCTCCGGTTCGGGCGTATCTACTGTCTGCGGCGGCTGCGCCTCCAGAAGCTCAGGCTCGGGCTGGTCCTCGGGCTCGACAGGCGCCACCGGCGCGACTGGCAGCACCGGCTCTGCCTCGAGCGGGGGAACCACGGGCAGGGCGGCGGTCAGCTCGGCCTCGCGAGGGGGCTCGGGTGCGGGCACAGGGGCAACGGGCTGCGCCTTTTGGATCTGCTGCGGCTGGATCGGCTCCGGCTGGTCGGGCTCGACCGTCTCGGCGGTCTCCTCGACCGGATCGGCGCTGATCGTACCCACGGCCATGTCGGCGAAATCCGTGCCGAGGGCGAGGTCGCTGCCACCGGCCATGCCCTCCATCTCGGCCTGCATCTTCGGCGGCATCACCGCCAGCAATGCGCCGCCATGAGCAGAAAGCGCCAGCACTGCGGCGGCCAGCTTCACCTTGCGCGAGGATGCGATCATTCAAGCCCCCTTTCGGTGACGATCATCACCTTCTCGGCCCCGGCGGCACGCAGGGCACGGCCGATCTCCACCAGCCTTGCGGCGGGCAGGTCGCGGTCGGGCACAAGACGCGCGAGCGTCATCGCCTCGTCGCCGAGCGCTTCGAGGAAGGCCTCGGGCGCCTCGATCGCTTCGCCGCGGACGGACATGCTGCCATCGGCGTTGATCACCAGCGCGTCGGCGGGCGCGGCACCTTCGAGATCGGCGGTGTGCACGAGGTTCAGCGCCGGATCGAGCGGCCGCGCGACGGTGCCCGCGACGAGGAAGAAGACCAGCATCAGGAAGACGATGTTGATCAGCGCGATCGTTGGTTCGCGCTCGGATTTCTGTTTCCTGCGGCGCATCACGACGCTCCCAGAACCGTGGCGCGGAAGCCGCTGACGCCGCGCAGGGCCACCAGCAGATCCGTCAGCCGTTGCGATGAGACCTCGCCGCGCAGCGCCACGATGAGCGGCTGCGGGGGTGTGTTCTCGGCGACTTCGCCCCGCGTCTCGCCCAGCTTGGCCGGAAGCTCCTCGAGGGTCATCTCGGCGCCGTTGAGCCGGACCGTCTCGGGCCCGAGCTGCAGGAACAGCGGGCGGGTGTCCGCGGCAGTGGCCCCGGATCCGGCGGCGGCGAGTTCCACCTCGGCGAAGCGCGTAAAGGTCGAGGTCAGCATGAAGAAGAGCAGCAGCAGGAAGATCACGTCGATGAGCGAGGTCATCGACAGCCTCCGCCGCCGGCGGATCTTACGCATGGCGTGCGGCACCCTCGGCCAGCCGCGCCTCGGCGGTGCTGCCGGTGGGCGACAGGATGGTGTGCACCGCGCGCTCGGCCAGCACGCGCTCGGATTCCATGCGCGCCTCGAACCAGCTCAGGATCACGGCGGTGGGCATGGCGACAACGAGGCCGACCGCCGTGGTCAGCAGCGCCACCCAGATGCCGCCCGCAAGGATCGACGGGTCGACCTGGCTGCCCGCGTCCTGCAGCGACTGGAAGGCCGAGATCATCCCGAGCACGGTTCCGAAGAGACCCAGCAGCGGCGCCAACTGCGACACGGAGTCGAGCAGTCGGAACCCTTTTTCGAGCCGGGCGAAACGGGTCTCGGCCTCGGCTTCGAGCCGTGCCGGATCGGTCTGGCCGGACATGGCCATATCGATCACCGGGCGCAGGTAGGAGCGCGAGCGGTTCAGCGCCTCGCGCGCGCCGGCGCGGTCGCCGCGGTCCCAGGCGTTGACCGCCTCGCGCAGCGCTGCGTGGCGGCCGACGCCCGAGGCAGCGAACTGCCAGAGTTTGTAGAGCACCACCGCCAGCGTCAGCAGCGAGATGGCGACCAGCAGCAGAACCACCGGTCCGCCGAGGTCGGCGATGCGGCGCAGGCCGTCCAGGATCGTATCGATCATCCGATCACCTCCACGTCGCTGCGCGACCTAAGCTCGAGCCCCTTGGTGCAGAGGTTCGACTCGGTGCCGCCCGCCTCGCACCGGTTGGCACCATTGATGAGAATTTGTCCGAGGCCCTCGCAACCAGTGCCGGGCACCACGAACTGGCGCACGCGCGGACGGCCGGCGGGCAGGGCGCCGAAATCGAAGAGGGTCAGCCGGTCGACTTGCCCTTCGGTGTTCAGCAGCACGGTCTCGTAAACCGCCGCGTCGATGTCGGTGTCATGGCCGTTTTCTATGAGGAAGCTGAGCTGGCAGCCGCTCTCGACGCTCTTGGTGGTGTTGAGCTCGAGCGAGAGCGTTCCGGCGGTGCCGGTCCCGGCCTGCTGGGCGGCGAGCGGCACCGGCAGCAGCATGAGAAGCGGCAGGGTCATGCGGAGAATACGCAAAACTTGGGTCTCCTGACTTTGGCTAGAAGGGCTCGCCCGCGGGGGTCCGGAGGCTGGCATGCACGGGGAGATAGGACTCCATTCTCGCTCTGTCTGGCACGAACGCAAGCGATGCTCAATACCTGACTAAATCAATCCAGAATAAAGCTTCCCTAGGGGCTGGGCTGAACACGCCCATTCCCGGCGAAGCCGCCGCGCCAGCAGGGCGTACTTGCGGCGGCCGGAGGCGCTCGTGCCGCGCGGTGCAATATCTCGCGCAACCGGGGGCTTACCTCCGCCACTTCCGCAGCGTAAGGAGGTTGCAAGTGCCCTCCAGACAGCAGGACAGACCATGGCTGCCCGTATTCCCCCCGCCGCAGAGCCGCGCCGGCCGCACCCTTTCGAGATCCTTGCCGCCCTCTGCGCCGGAAGCTTGCTGACGCTCATGCTGCTCAGCAACGGCATGATGGCCGCGCATACGACGCCGATCTTCGCCTCGCTGACCGCCCATGGCGTCGGCACGGTGGTGGCTGTGGTGCTGCTCCTGCTGTTCCGGCTCCGCAAGCCGGTGCAGGCCCGTGCGTCTGTGGGTCGGGCGCCGCTCTGGGCGTATCTCGGCGGCATCTCAGGCGCGCTGACGGTGGTCGTCTCGACGGTGGTGGTGAACTCGTCCTTGGCGCTGACCGGTACGATGGCGCTGGGGCTCGCCGGTCAGGTGCTGCTGGCGCTGCTCTTCGACGCCACCGGCGCACTGGGGCTCGAGCGGCGGCTGCCGCGGCGCAACGACTTGCTGGCGCTGGCGGCAATCGTCGGGGGCACGCTGCTGATCATCTTCGCACGGGCGGGCGCGGCATGATCTGGATGATCCTTCTCGGCCTCTGCTCGGGCATGCTGGTGGCGCTGTCGCGCCAGCTCAACGGGCGGCTCGCGCTCTCGACCTCGGCCATGCAGTCGTCGTTCTGGAACCACCTTGTCGGCTTCGCGGTGCTTGTGCCCTGCGCGCTGATCGCGGGCAGCTTCTGGCCCGCCGAGGCGGCCTCCGCCCATTGGTTCGCCTGGGTGGGCGGGGCAATCGGTGTGGTCTTCGTGGCCAGCGGCAGCTGGCTCATCCCGCGGCTCGGTGCGGCGCTGACCGGCGGTCTGTTGGTCGCCGGGCAGATGCTCTCGAGCGTCGCTCTGGATTTGCTGCGCGGGGTCGAGGCCGTGCTCTGGATGCAGCTCGCCGGGGTCGCCCTGATCCTGCTGGGGGTCTACCTGAGCCGGAGGGGCTGAAGCACGCGTCAGGGAACGGCGCTGAATTCCCGACTCAAATACACGGGCTTGTAAGTTGACTGTTTTTGTAGTGATTGGTAGCGCAAAGGCGCGATCCGACGCGCGGTGCAGGAACAGTCAGAGGCGACAAGACCATGAGCATCCCCCAGCAGATTTGGCCCGAAGACTTCGCGAAACGCTATGTGGACAAGGGCTATTGGCAGGGGGAGACCTTCGGTCAGATGCTGGACCGGCTGGAGGCGACTCACGGCGCGCGCCTTGCGCTGGTCGCCGGTGAGGCCCGCTGGAGCTACGCCGAGCTGGCCCGCCGCGCCCGCATCGCTGCCGAGGGCTTCGCAGGTCTGGGGCTGGTGCCGGGCGAGCGCGTGCTTGTGCAGCTGCCGAACCGCGCCGAATTCCTCGTCGCGGTCTTCGGCCTTTTCTACGCCGGGCTGGTGCCGGTCTACGCGCTCCCCGCGCACCGCGAGACCGAGGTTCTGCACCTTGCCGCCAAGTCCGGCGCCCGCGCTTATGTGGTTGCCGACCGGCACGACGGTTTCGACTACTTGCCGATGGCGCGCAAGGTACTGGCCGAGATCGACAGCGTCGCGCATGTGATCGTGGCGGGTGAGGCCGCAGAGTTCACCGCCCTCGACAGTCTCGGCGACCAGGGGCTCGCCGCCCCGGTCGCGCGCGACCCGCGCGCGGTCGCCTTCCTGCAGATCTCCGGCGGTTCCACCGGTCTGCCGAAGCTGATCCCCCGCACGCACGACGACTATCTCTACAGCGTCCGCGCCTCGGCCGAGATCTGCGGGCTGAGCGCCGACAGCGTCTACCTGTGCGCGCTGCCCGCTGCGCACAACTTTCCGATGAGCTCTCCCGGCTATCTCGGCACCCTGCATGCGGGCGGCACGGTGGTGATGAGCCCCAACCCGCAGCCCGAGGTCGCCTTCAGGTTGATCGCCGAGCATGGTGTCACGATCACCGGCCTCGTGCCGCCCCTCGCGCTCCTGTGGATGCAGGCCGCGCCGCGCAGCAAGCACGACCTTTCGAGCCTTGAGGTGCTGGGCGTCGGCGGCGCGAAATTCATCCCCGAGGCGGCGGCGAGGGTGCGACCCTTGCTTGGCTGCACCCTGCAGCAGGTCTTCGGCATGGCCGAGGGGCTGGTGAACTACACCCGGCTCGACGACCCCGAAGAGATCATCATCAATACTCAGGGCCGGCCGATCAGCGCCGACGACGAGGTGCTGGTGCTTGACGATGCAGGCAATCCGGTCCCCGAAGGCGAACCCGGCAACCTTTACACCCGAGGGCCCTACACCATTCGCGGCTACTACGAGGAGCCTTCGGCCAACGCCCGCAGTTTCACTGCCGATGGATTCTACCGCACCGGCGACGTGGTGCGCCGCCTGCCCGGCGGCTATCTCGAGGTGCGCGGCCGGGCAGGCGATCACATCAACCGCGCCGGCGAGAAGATCTCTGCCGAGGAGGTCGAGGATCATCTGATCGCCCACGAAGGCGTCTTCGACGCAGCGGTGGTCTCGGTGCCCGACCGCTTCCTCGGCGAGAAGACCTGCGCTTTCGTGGTGCGCAGCGATGCGGTCGAGGTGCAGTCAAAGGACCTCAAGGCCTTTGTCCGCAGCCGCGGCATCGCCGAGTTCAAGGTGCCCGACCAGATCGTCTTCGTGCCCGCTTTCGAGACCACCGCAGTGGGCAAGGTCAGCCGCAAGGCCCTGCGCGCCGCGCTGAAAGATAAATACCTGGAAAAAGGAGAGACCGCGTGAGCCTTACGCAGGACAAGATGCGCGCCGATATCGCCGAGGCGCTGGAGATCACTCCCGAGGAGATCACCGCCGAGGCCAACCTCTTCGATCTCGGGCTCGACTCCATGCGGCTCATGTCGCTGGTCATGACCTGGCAGGAGGCGGCCGAGGAGGCGGATCTCTCAGAGATCTGGGAGCACCAGACCTTCGCCGCCTGGTGGGGCGTGGTCGCGGCCCAGCACGCCGGGGCCTGACATGGCGACGGGGCGCGCGGCTTTCCCGCTGACCGAGGCGCAGGAGGGCCTGTGGTATGCACAGGCGCTCGACCGCGCGAACCCGATCTTCAACTGCGGCCAGTACATCGAGCTGCTCGGCCCGCTCGACGTGGACCGCTTCGCCCGCGCCTTCGAGACGGCGGCGGCTCAGAGCCCGGCGCTGCGTCTGCGCTTCGGCATGCAGGGCGGCGCGCCGCGGCAATGGCTCGCAGAGGTGGGACCGCGGCTCGAAGTGGTGGACCTTTCGGGGCTGGACGATCCCGAGGGAGAGGCCCGGGCCCGGATGATGGCTGACAGTGGCCGCGCTGTGGATCTTGCCGACGAACAAGCCGGGCGCTTCGTGCTCTACCTCCTCGGCGGGGCCCGGGCCTTTTGGTACGAGCGCATCCACCACCTTGCCACCGATGGCTTCGGCATCGTGCTGCTGACCAACCGCGTGGGCGAGATCTATTCCGCAGAGGCGACCGGCAAGACCCCCGCTGCCTTCCCGGCGCTGGACCCGGTTCTGGAGGACGACGCGGCCTATCGTCAGTCCGACCGCCGGGCCGCCGATGCCGCCTTCTGGCTGGCCGAGATGCGGGGCCTCGAGACGGTCGCCGGACCTGCCGAGGGGCGCGCGGTCACCTCGGCGCGCTTCGACCGCGCGCGATTGGACCTGCCGCCCGAGTTTTGCGAGGCGTTGAACTCCGTTTCCAAGGCGGCGGGCGTCGGCTGGCCGGATGTGCTCACGGTGCTCAGCGCGGCCTATTTCTCGCGCGTCTCGGGTGCGGGCGAGCGGGTTTACGGCCTGCCCTTCATGGCCCGCATGGGCACCAGAGCGGCCCGCGTGCCCTGCATGTGGATGAACGTCCTGCCCTATCGCTGCGACCCCGACGAGGACAGGCCGCTCCTTGAGCTTCTGAAAGCCGAGGCGAAGCGGCTCGGCGCGCTACGCAAGCATGGCCGCTATCGGTCGGAACAGCTGCGCCGGGACCTGCGGCGCACCGCCATCGACGCGCGGCTCTACGGCCCGATGATCAACGTCCAGCCCTTCGACATGCCGCCGCGCTTCGCCGGGCTCGAGGCGCATCTGCATATCCTCGGGGCCGGGGCGGTGGACGATATAACCGCCACCTTCCGGGGCGACGCGACCGCCTCGCTGTCTTTGGAGATCGACAGCAACCCGGAACTCTATTCGGCTGACGCGGCGCAGCGGCATCTCGACCGGCTGGCAGCGTTCCTGACGGCGGCGCTGAAGGCTGAGCGGCTCTCCGAGGTGCCGACACTGACGGCGGACGAAGAACGTTGGGCGGTCGAGGAGGTCAACGCCACCGATCATGAGATTCCCGACACCACGCTCACCGAGCTGATCCTCGCGCAGATGCGCGCCGCGCCCGAGGCGCCGGCGGTTGTCTATGGCAAGAAGACGCTCAGCTACGCCGAACTGGACCGCCGCTCCGCCGCGCTTGCCGCCGCGCTGCGCGCGCAGGGCGCCGGGCCGGGCAAGGTGGTGGCCACGGCGCTGCCGCGCTGCGAACATCTGGCCGTCGCGCTGGTGGCCATCCTGCGCGCCGGCGCCGCCTATGTGCCGCTCGACCCCGAGAATCCGCCCGCGCGGCTTGCCGCGCTGCTCGAGCGCACCGGCGCGGTCGCGCTGCTGGCGGAGGGTGATCTTGACGCCGGGGGCATGGCCGCCTTTGCGCCCGGGTCATGGCTCGCGACCGGCGCGGCGCCGGAGCCCGGCACCACGCCGGACGATCTGGCCTATATCCTCTTTACCTCCGGCTCCACCGGCGAGCCCAAAGGCGTGATGATCGAGCACCGCGCGATCGTGAACCGGCTTCTGTGGATGCGCGACCATTACGGTATCGATACCACGGATCGCATCCTGCAGAAGACGCCGACCACCTTCGACGTCTCGGTCTGGGAGCTGTTCCTGCCCTATCTCTGCGGCGGCACGCTGGTCTTTGCCGAGCCGGGTGCGCATCGCGATCCCTCGGCCATCGCCGGGCTGGTGCGCACGCAGGGCATCACCACGATGCATTTCGTGCCCTCGATGCTCTCGGCCTTCCTCGAGGCCCCGGCCTCCGAGGGGCTGTCGCTGACCCGCGTCTTCTGCTCGGGCGAGGCGCTGACCGCCGAACACCGCACGCGGTTCCACGCGCGGGTAACGGCCCAGCTCCACAATCTCTACGGCCCGACCGAAGCGGCGGTGGACGTGACCTATTGGGAGGCCGCCCCCCAGGACGACAGCCTGCCGCTGCCCATCGGTTTCCCGGTGTGGAACACCCGCGTCCAGGTGCTCGACGCGCGCCTGCGCCCGGTGCCGCCCGGGGTGCACGGACAGCTCTACCTCGGCGGGGTGCAGCTGGCGCGGGGGTACCTCGGCCGCCCCGACCTGACCGAGCAGCGTTTCATCCCCGATCCCTTCCGCCCCGGCGAGCGGCTCTATGCGACGGGCGACTTGGCCTATCTGCGGCCCGACGGCGCGGTGGTCTACGCGGGCCGGGCCGATCATCAGGTGAAGATCCGCGGCATGCGCATCGAGCCGGGCGAGATCGAGGGCGCGATCAAGGCGACGGGGCTGGTGCGCGATGCGGTGGTGATCGCCCGCGCCGACGGCGGCGCGGACCCGCGTCTCGTGGCCTATGTGCTGACGGGGGCGCGCTTCGACAGCGCGCCGCTCATGGCGGAACTGGCGACCGCGCTGCCCGCGCATATGGTGCCCTCTGCGGTGGTGGCGCTCCAGAGCTGGCCGATGACCAGTTCGGGCAAGCTCGACCGCAAGGCGCTGCCCGCGCCGGTGCTCGAGATGCCCGTCGGCACACCTCCGGTCGGCCCGGTCGAGGAGCGTCTCGCCGCCCTCTACCGCGACGTGCTGCACCTGCCCCAGACACCGAGCCGCGAGGCGGATTTTTTCGACCTTGGCGGCGACAGCCTGACCGCGCTGACCCTCAGTTTCCGCATCGAGGCCACCTTCGGGCAGGATTCGGGGCTGGGGCAGATCTTCGAAACCCCGGGGCTTGCCCAGCTCGCCCGGGCGCTCGAGATGGCGGAGACGGCGCAGGCGGGGCTCGCGCCGCTGCTGCCGCTGGCCGAGGGGGAGGGCGCGCCGCTCTTCATCCTGCATCCGGCGGGCGGGCTCGGCTGGGGCTACCGGCGACTGGCGCGGACGTTGACGACGCCGCGCCCGGTCTTCGCCGTGCAGTCGCCGCTGCTGACCGGCGCGCCGCTGCCTGGCACCCTGCGCAGGCTCGCCGTAGATTACGCCGACCGGATCGAGGCGCAGGCGCCGCGAGGCGTGATCCATCTCGCCGGGTGGTCGGTGGGCGGTATCCTGGCGCAGGAGATCGCGGTGGAGCTGGCGACGCGCGGCCGCGCGCCGGGGCTTGTCGCCCTGCTCGACAGCTACCCCGCCGAGTGCTGGCGGGCCGAACCCGAGCTTTCGGACGCCGAGGCGCTGCGCGCCCTCTTGGCCATTGCCGGTCACGACCCGGACAGCCATCCCGAACTCGACAGCCGCGCGGCGGTGGTGGGCTTTCTCAAGCAGGGCGGCACGCCGCTCGGCAGCCTGCCGGAGGCGGTGCTCGACGCGGTGGTATTGCTCGTTACCGGCACCAACCGGTTGATCCGGGGCCATGAACACCGGCGCTACTCGGGCACGCTCACCCATGTGCGTGCGGCGCGTGACCACGCCGGGCGCGACCTGCATGCCGGGCTTTGGGACGCCCACGCAGCGCGGGTCGAGCCGCTCGATCTGCCGCTGCTGCATCCCGAGATGGTCTCGCAGGTTGCGGCCGAGGCACTGGGGCCGGAATTCTCGGTGCGCATGGCGCAGGCCGAGGCGCTGCTGCGGGAGAGGGCTTGAGCCAGGGCCCGGTTTCGCTTTCTACCGGGCCGCCAACGCCAGCGTCCCGGGCAGCGAGGCCGGGAGCGAGGCGATATGCACCGCGCCGGGGTAGACCTGGGCCGAGATCTCTAGCCCGGCGGGCGCACCGCGAAGCTGCTCGATGATCCGCTGGGTGGGCGGGGGCGGTCCCTCGGGCTGCGGCCCGGCGCTGCCTGTGCGCTTCTCCTTGTCGCCCATGCCGAAGTGCAGTGCCCGGGGCGGGCCTGCGGCGATGCCGCGCTGCGAGACAAGCCGGGCGACCAGCGTCTCGTCCCACCAGACCGACGGGCTGATTGCGGCGAAGCGGGCAAAGCTGTCTGGCCTTGTCAGCGCGGTATAGAGCGTGAAGAGCCCGCCGAAGCTGTGCCCCCAGAGCGTTCGCCTTGCGGCGTCGACCGGCAGGCCATGCTCGACCTCGGCGCGAATGCCACCGGTCAGCCGGGCGAGATAGGCCTCGGCGCCGCCGGCGCGCCGCTCGGGGTGGTGCGGGTCGGGCCGCGGCGCGGCGCCGGGCGCCACGGGCGGAGAATAGTCGAAGATGCGATGGCTGCGGGCAAACTGCTTGTCGGTGTCGTAACCGATCCCGGCGACGATCAGCCCAGGTGCTCCTTCGAGCAGCGCGGCCGTCAGGAAGTCGAAGGCCGCATTCCCGTCGAGCAGGTAGAGGATCGGCCAACCTCTCTTCGGCGCGGGTGCCTTGGGAACCGCAAGGAAGAGCCGCGTTGCGGGCACGTCGGGAGCGTCCGGGCCGCAGGTTTCGCGCGGCAGAACGCGACTGGTGAGGACGTGCGAAGAGACTGGCGTCGCGAGGATTTCCAGCGTTGCGTCCCGTCCGCGATGCGGCGGCAACGGGGTCTGCGGGGCAGTTTCGCACATGGGATCCGCTCTCGGGCTTATTAGTTGACAATACCACTCAAGTAATTTCCCTTGGCCCCGGCTGCAATGGCCGATCATGCCGAAGAAAGGACTCTCATGACGCCGCGTCTCAGGCATCCGTGCATTCTTACCTCGAGCTGGCTTTTGATGGGTCTTTCCGTGGTTCTGGCGTCGCTGCTGCTCGGGGCGGGCTCGGCGCGCGCCGAGATTCGGGTGACCGACCTGGCCGGGCGCGAGGTGGTGCTGGAAGAACCGGCGCGGCGGATCGTGCTGGGCGAGGGGCGGCATCTTGCGGTGCTGGGCATGCTGCACGCGGACCCGGTGGCGCTGCTGGCGGGCTGGCGGCAGGACAAGGGACTCGATCCGGCGACCTATGAGGCCTATCTCGCGAAGTTCCCGGCGCTGGCTGACGTGGCGCCGGTGGGGGCAGGCAACCGTCTGCTCTCGGTCGAGAGCACGATCGCGCTGATGCCCGACCTCGTGTTGCTGAGCCTGATGGACGCGACGGACCCGCAGATGGAGATGCCGCTGCGCCAGCTGGACGCGGCGGGCATTCCGGTGGCCTTTGTCGACTTCTTCACCGCGCCGCTCGAGAACACCCTGCCGAGCCTGCGGCTGATCGGTGCGCTGACCGGGGCCGAAGAGAGGGCAGAGGCGTTTGCCGGTTTCTACCAGAGCCACCTCGACAAGGTCCGGGCCACGCTGAAGGCCGCTCAGCCTGCGCCGCCGCGGGTCTTCATCCACGTGCATGCCGCGCCGACCAACTGCTGCGCCACCGTGGGGCCGGGGGTCTTTGACGAGTTCGTCGAGGCCGCGGGAGGCTACAACATCGGCCGTGACAGCGTGCCCGGGGTGATGGGCAACGTCGGGCTGGAGAACCTGCTGGCCTCGGACCCGGATGTCTACCTCGCCACCGGCGGCGCGCATATGAAGGCCCGCGGCGGGTTGGTGCTGGGCGCGGGGATCGGCGCAGAGACGGCGGCGCAGAGCTTCGCCGCGCTGCTCGCCACCCCCGGCTTCGCCGACCTCCGGGCGGTGCGAGAGGGGCGGGCCATCGGCATCTGGCACCTGTTCAACGATTTCCCGGCGCATATCGCGCTGATCGAGGCGCTGGCCAAGCGCTTCCACCCGGACCTCTTCCCGGATCTTGACCCGATGGCCACCATGGCCGAGTTCGAGGATCGCTTCTCGCCGGTCGAGATGACCGGAAGCTACTGGACCCCTGCCGAATGAGCGCGGTCCAGGCGATCCTTGCCGAGCAGTCGCGGCGCAGCCAGCGCCGGGTTCTGCTCGTCGCCCTGCTGGGACTGGGCGCGGGGTTCTCGGTGCTTCTCGATCTGGTCTCGGGGCCGTCGGGCTTGCCGCTCGGGCAGGTGCTTGGCGCTTTGACCGGGGCAGGCGAGGTGCCGAAGGCCGCAGAGGTGATCGTCTGGCAGGTCCGCCTGCCGGTCGCGATCATGGCGCTGCTCGTGGGCGCGGCGCTGTCACTCTCTGGGGCCGAGATGCAGACCGTGCTCGACAACCCGCTGGCCGAACCCTTCACGCTCGGCATCTCGGCCTCGGCGGCGCTTGGCGCGGGGGTGGCGATCGTGCTGGGGCTGTCCTTGCCGGGCATCCCGGCGCTCTGGTCGGTGTCGGGCAACGCCTTTGTCTTCGCGCTTCTGGCGCTGGGGCTGCTGCAGCTGGCATCCGCCTTGCGGGGCGGCGGCTCCGAGGTGGTCATCCTGCTCGGCATTGCGGTCAACTTCACCGCCGCGGCGCTGCTGGCGCTGGTGCAATTTGTCGCCTCGCCGGATGCGCTGCAGCAGCTGGTGTTCTGGACCATGGGCAGCCTCGTCAACGCGCGCTGGGAGGGCATCGCAATGCTGGCGCTGGTGCTGGCGGCCTGCCTGCCTTTCTCGCTCGCCGCGTCGTGGCGGCTGACGGCGCTGCGGCTCGGGGCCGATCAGGCGCAGGGCTTCGGGCTCGACGTGGCGCACCTGCGGCGCTGGACGCTGGTGCGGGTGAGCCTGCTGGCGGCGGCGTCGGTCTCCATGGTCGGCGTGATCGGCTTCGTCGGCCTCGCCGGGCCGCATATTGCGCGGATGGCAGTGGGCGAGGATCACCGTTTTCTGCTGCCGGCAAGCCTCTTCACCGGGGCACTGCTGATGTCGCTCGCCTCGGTTGCCTCGAAGCTGCTGGTGCCCGGGATCCTGCTGCCGGTGGGGATCGTGACCTCGCTGGTCGGCCTGCCGGTGTTCTTTGCTCTCGTGCTGCGGAGGGAGGCGCGATGAGCCTTGATATTCGCGATCTGACCGTCGCGCGTGGTCCGCGCCGGGTGATCGACGGTCTGAGTTTGCCGCCCTTCGCCATGGGGGAATTCGCGGTGATCGCCGGGCCGAATGCGGCTGGCAAATCGACCCTGCTGCGGGCGATTGCCGGGCTGCTGCCCTCGACTGGAGAGATCACGCTGGAAGGTCGGGCGCTGCACGCCCTGCCGCGCGCCGAGCAGGCCCGGCTCGTGGGCTTCATGCCGCAGAGCCTCGAGAGCCGTTCGGCGCTGACAGTGCTTGACAGCCTGATGGTGGCGATGAACGCGGGCGGCGGTCTCGCGGGGCGCGCGCTGCGCGGCCCTGCGGCGGGGCGGCATGCGCTGGAGGTCCTGGCGCGCTTCGGTCTGGCCGAGCTGGCGCTGCGCCCCATGGCGGCGCTTTCTGGCGGGCAGCGGCAGGCGGTGGGGCTGGCGCAGGCGATGATCCGCGATCCGAAGCTCCTGCTGCTCGACGAGCCGACTTCGGCGCTTGATCTGGCACGGCAGTTCCAACTGCTGTCGGAGGCGCGAAAGCTGGCCCGCGAGGGGCGCATCGTGATCGCCGTGCTGCACGATCTGGCGCTGGCGGCGCAGTGGGCCGACCGGGTGGTGCTGCTGGAAGGCGGCGCCCTGCGCGGTTCGGGCGCGCCCTCGGACGTGCTGACACCGCGGAGCCTGTCGCAGGTCTATGGCATCGATGCTCGGGTCGAACGCTGCTCGGAAGGGCGGGTGATGGTCATGGTCGACGGGCTCTCGCAGCCCTGACTTTCAGGAGAGATTACGATGCAGATTTTCGACAGCTCTGACCGCTACGGCGCGGTCTCGCGGGGGCTGCACTGGGCGGTGGCGGTGCTGATCCTCTGGCAGTTCCTCGGCATGGGGCTGAAGCTGATCTTCGGACGCAATGATTTCGTCGGCTTCTTCGTCGGCACGCACCAGACGGTGGGCTTTGTCATCTTCTGGCTGGTGATGTTCCGCGCGCTGTGGGCGCTGGCGAGCCGCAAGCGCCGCCCGGATCATGGCACGGGGATGCTCGCCAAGGCCGCGGCCGCGGGCCACGGGCTTCTCTACGCGTTGATGATTGCCATCCCCACCCTGGCCCTGCTGCGCGCCTGGGGCGGAACACGGGGGTTTGCGCCGTTCGGGTTCGAGGTCTTTGCCCCGCGCGAGGTTGAGATCGCATGGGCCACGAGCCTGGCCGGACTGCTGCACGGCGAACTGGGCTGGGTGCTGGCAGTCTTGATCGTCGGACATATCGCCATGGTCGCCGTGCACGAGAGGTTTTGGCGCGACGGCACGCTGCGGAAGATGGCGGGGCGGCGCTGAGCCGCTCCGGCACGAAGCTAAATCACTGATACAGGGATAGAAAAAGCCCCGCCGCGCGGGTGCGCTGGCGGGGCAAGTTCGTGCCTGCCGAAGCAGGCACCGGCGGTCGTGAAACCTTTGTCTTGTTCCTGAAACTCAGTTCGGACGGTCGGCCATCTCGTCGCGGATCTGCTGGCGCAGCACGTCGATTGGCACAAGCTTGCCCTCGCGCTTGAAGTGCCAGTAGGTCCAGCCGTTGCACGAGGGTGCGCCCTCGAGCTGGGCGCCGACCTGGTGGATCGAGCCTTTAACTTCGTCGCCGATCAGCGTGCCATCGGCGCGCACCTTGGCGCTCTTGCCCGAGGAGGACACCAGCATCTCGCCGGGGCTCAGCATGCCGCGCTCGACCACCTGGCCGAAGGGCACGCGGGGCTCAGCGCGCTTGGCGCGGGTCACTTCCAGCGACGAGCGGTCGAAGGGGCGGATCGAGGCGATGCGCTTCTCGGCGACCTCGCGGTAGTCCGCCTCGCGCTCGATGCCGATGAAGTCGCGGCCCAGCATCTTGGCGACGGCGCCGGTGGTGCCGGTGCCGAAGAACGGGTCGAGCACTACATCGCCGGGGTTGGTCGAGCCGACAAGAACGCGATGCAGCAGCGAGGCGGGTTTCTGCGTCGGGTGCGCCTTGTCGCCGTTGGCGTCCTTCAGCCGCTCGCCGCCATTGCAGATCGGCAGCACCCAGTCGGAGCGCATCTGCACGCCTTCGTTCAGCGCCTTCAGCGCCTCGTAGTTGAAGGTGTACTTGGCGCCCTCGCTCTTCGAGGCCCAGATCATCGTCTCATGGGCGTTGGTGAAGCGCTTGCCGCGGAAGTTCGGCATCGGGTTCGACTTGCGCCAAACGACGTCGTTGAGGATCCAGTAGCCCGCATCCTGCAGCGCCGCGCCGACGCGGAAGATGTTGTGATAGGAGCCGATGACCCAGAGCGCACCGTTCGGCTTCAGCAGGCGCTTGGCGGCCTTGAGCCAGTCGCGGGTGAAGCGGTCGTAGACAGCGAAGCTGTCGAATTGGTCCCAATGGTCGTCGACGGCATCGACGCGGGAGTTGTCGGGGCGGTGCAGATCGCCCTTCAGCTGAAGGTTGTAGGGGGGATCCGCGAAGATCAGGTCAACCGACGCCTCCGGCAGCGCATTCATCTGCTCGATGCAATCGCCGGAAAGAATCGTGTTGAGCGGGAGCGCAGTTGCGCCCTTGGTTTTCGTCATTGCTGTCATTCTCTGCCTCTGCCCCGGCGCATTTTTGCGCTCTTGGATTGGGGATAAAATGAGGGAACAGCGAATCGGGGTCAATTTGTTTTTTTAAATCAGGACCTTACGTTTGCGTCTTGATACAAGATATTGTGTATGGGTGCGAAGGATCTTCTATGGTGTGGGGTCACACCGAAATCTCGAAGGCCATCCATGTGTCTTTTGGAGCCGTAGCCTGCGTTCGTTTCCCAGCCGTAATGGGGATACTGTTGCGCCAAGTCCCGCATCAGATCGTCGCGCCAGATCTTCGCGACGATCGAAGCAGCCGAGATACTCACAGACTTACCATCCCCCTTAACCACAGCCGTCGCGGGGCAGGGCAGATCGGACGGCAGGCGGTTGCCGTCGATCAGCAGATGCGCGGGGGCGGTGGGCAGTGCCGCAACGGCACGGCGCATGGCGAGGTAGGTGGCCTGCAGGATGTTGATCTCGTCGATCTCCTCGACCGAAGCCACGCCCAGGCCGACCTGCGCCTGTGCGCGGATGATCGGCTCGAGCGCCTCGCGGCGCTTGAGGGTGAGTTTCTTGGAGTCGTTGAGCCCGAGGGGGATCAGCGCCGGATCGAGGATAACCGCGGCGGCGACCACCGGCCCGGCGAGCGGCCCGCGGCCGACTTCATCCACCCCGGCGACCAGCGCGCCTTCGGCCCAGAAGGGCGACTCGAAAGATGTATCAGGTGCTGTCATGCCGGTGTTCTGCGCCCTTGGGCGCAGCAGGGCAAGCTCAGCCCGCCTTGGGATGGGTGGCCTCGTAGACCTTCATCAGGTGCACGCTGTCGACCGAGGTATAGGCCTGGGTGGTCGAGAGCGAGGCGTGGCCCAGCAGCTCCTGGATGGCGCGCAGGTCGCCCCCGGCCGACAGCAGGTGCGTGGCGAAGCTGTGGCGCATGGCATGGGGCGTGGCACTGGCGGGCAGGCCAAGCTGCATGCGTGCCTTTTCGGTCACCGACTGGATCAGCCGGGCATTGAGCTTGCCGCCGCGGGCGCCCCGGAAAAGCGGGCTGTCGGGGGTGATCTCGAAGGGGCAGAGCCGCAGGTAGATCTCGACCGCGCGGCGTGCCACGGGGAGCACGGGCACGATGCGCTCCTTGCCGCCCTTGCCGAGAATGCGCAGCGACTCGTCGAACGGCCAGTCGGCGCCAGTCAGCCCCAGCGCTTCGGAGATCCGCAGGCCACAGCCGTAGAGCAGGGTGACCACGGCCGCGTCGCGCGCCCCGACCCAGCCCTCGCGCGACTGCATCTCGACGGTGTCGATCATCGCGCGGGCGGCGTCCTCGGTGAGCGGACGGGGCAGCTTTTTTTGGAACTTGGGCGCGCGCGCCGAAAGCACCGCGGTGGGCTCGAAGCCCTCGCGCTCGGCGAGCCAGCGGTAGAAGCTTTTCACCGCCGAGAGCTTGCGTGCCATGGAGCGGGCGGCGCAGCCATTGCCATGCAGGTGGGCGAGGAAGGCGCGCATGTCCGGCGTGGTCACCCGCGCCAGGGGCTTCAGCCCCTGCGGCTCGGCGTGGTGCATCGTCTGGAAGGCGATGAACTCGGCCACGTCGCCACGATAGGCGGTGATGGTGTTCTCCGAGGCGTTCTTCAGCGCGCGGGCGTGCTCGAGCCAGGTCTGCAGCGCGTCGCGCGCGGCGGGTGTGAGCGCGAGGCTCACGACAGCCAGCGCCGCATGGTGCGCTCGAAGACCCCGCCGAAGAAGGCGAGCAGATCGGTGCCCTGCTGCGGCGTGAACATCTGCGGATCCTCGGAGCCCATGACCAGCAGGCCGGGCAGGCGGCGCGGGCCGAAGTCGAGCTTGAGGCAGGCCTCGGAGCGGATCAAGTCAGCGCGCGGTCCGAAGATGCGGGTGTCGCCGGCGCCGAGCTGGCGCAGGGTAACCTGCCGCAGCGGCGCGTCGGTGCGCTCGGTAAGGTAGCTCGAGACGAAGCCGGGCTCGGCCAGGGACAACACGTCGCCGAGCTTGCTGACGGCGCGGGTGTCGTCGGGGTGGCCGGTTTCCAGCACCAGCCGCATGACGTCAACTCGCAGGATCGCGGCAACCTCGCCGTTGAGATCGCGCAGGAAGGGCTCGAAAGCCACCGGATCGAGCATTCGCAGGATGGCGCGATGGATCTGGTTGGTGCCGGCGAGGTTCTCGTAGGCGGCCGCGATGACGCTGCGGTGGGTGTCCTCGAGCCGGTCGAGGCGGGACTCCAGCCGCTCCATGGCGATGCCGCGCAGGTCCACGATATTGGAGCCCATGGCGCGTTCGTTCGACGCGATGAGCGCCTGCATCAGGTCGCGATCATCGAGAATCATGTCGGGGCGAGAGAGCAGCTGCTCGCGCAGCGTCTCGTCGATACGGGGACTGCTCATGCCTGTTCCGGTCTGTCCGTGCCTGTTCCGGGTGATCCGTGTTTTGTGCAGACCCTATCAGGTCCAACGCGTGATTGCGCCCCCTTTCTTGGACGACCGGCGTGTTTCCGCGAGGTGTGATGACCGCGCCGCGCGGCGAAGGGAAGGCTTTGGCGGCGCGGGGATTTCTGGCAGACTGCACGGGGCACAGGAGGAGGATCTCATGCCCACCATCACCCACCCCAGCTCCGCCCAGACGGTCGTCACCACATTCGAGACCAGCCCGGGCACCTGCCAGGACCTGCTCGAGGCGCTGGAAGAGGCCTATGACGCCTTTATCTCGAAGCAGCCGGGGTTCGTGGGGGCGGGCTTGCACGTGAACGACGCGCAGACCCGTATCGCCAATTACTCGCAATGGGAGCGGCGCGAGGATTTCCTCGCCATGCTGCGCAGCTCCGAGATGCGCGCCTGGAACCGCCGGTTCAACGATCTGTGCCGCAGCTTCGAGCCGGTGCTCTACGAGGTGGCGGCGGTCTACTGACCTTGCCACCCCGCCGCAGGGGGGCTCAGGCAGCCATCGTTCGCGCAGTGCCGCGGCGCTCGGAGACACGCAGCCGGTAGCCCTCGCCGCGCACCGTCTCGATGGCGAGCGCTGCCTCGACCGGGGCGAGATGGGCGCGCAGGTTGCACATGTAAACGTCAAAGACCCGCGGCGCCGGCTCGTTCTCGAAGCCGTAGACGTGGTTCATCAGCGTCTCGCGCGTGGCGAGGCGGCCGGGGCGCAGGGCGAGGAACTCGAGGATCTCGTAGAGCTTGGGCGAAAGCGAGAGCGTCGTGGCGCCGAAATGCACCCGGCGTTTCTCGAGGTCGAAGCGCAGCGGGCCGCAATCGCTGACCGGCAGCGACACGCCATGCGCGCGCCGCGCCACTGCGCCGAGGCGGGCAAGGATTTCTTCGGAGGAGGCTTCGGAGGGCAACACGGTGTCGGCGCCAGCCATCAGCCAGGCGGCGATCTGAGCGCCGTCCGCCTCTCGCGAGATGACCGCGATCGGCACCTCGGGATTCCGCTCGCGCAGACGGGTCAGCGTGGTCTGGTTTCGCAGCACGCTGGCCTCGA
The DNA here is from genome assembly GCF_010500785.1 of Salipiger sp. PrR003. Lineage (NCBI taxonomy): Bacteria > Pseudomonadati > Pseudomonadota > Alphaproteobacteria > Rhodobacterales > Roseobacteraceae > Salipiger > Salipiger sp. PrR003. Next base: position 5,262 of record NZ_JAAGOV010000037.1, on the reverse strand, counting down.
TCACCAGGAGGTCGTGCGCGCCGATGCGGTGGAACTCTTCGATGTCCTCGGCGGCCTCGCAGCGGGTCAGCAGCGTGCCGGTCTGCGCCAAGGCGTGACCGAGGCTCATCATCTTCCAGGTGGTTTCAGCAATCAGATAACGCATGGGCGGGCTCCTCTTATGCACCGCGGGCGCTGGCCCGGCGGAAAATCCGTTCTCTTGGGGGCGAGGGTGACCATTCTTGCAGGTCTGCCGGGAAACCCGGGCCTCCCATGGATCTGGGCGGATCCGTCGGGGGAGGGCGGCGCGTTCTGCGGCCCGTTCCAAGGAGTAGCGCGCAATTGTGCCCGAAATGTGTTGCCAGCTTGGGGCGGGGAGGATGATTTGTATCAAGGCGCTATACCTTCGAAGAGCCCAAGATGCCGTCAGGTCAGGAAAGGAGAACTTTCATGTACAAGAACATTCTGGTGCCGATCGCATTCGACAGTGACTCGAAGGCGCAAAAATCCCTCGAGGTCGCCAAAGCGCTTGCCGAGCCCGGCGCGACGATCACCTTGCTGCATGTGCTGGAGCACATCCCGGGCTATGCCGTCACCTACCTGCCGCCGGACTATCTCGCGCAGTCCCGGGCCGCGCTGGAGAAGGAGCTCGGCGACATGGCGGCGAAGGTGCCGGGGGCCAAGGGCATCGTGATCGATGGGCACTCTGGGCGGTCTATTCTGGAATATGGCGAAGAGAACGCTTGCGACCTGATCGTCATTGCCTCGCACCAGCCGGCGATGAGCGATTACCTGCTCGGCTCGACCGCGGCGGTGGTCGTGCGCCACGCCCATTGCGCGGTGCATGTGCTGCGCTGAGGCAGGGGCAGGGAAACAGGCTGCGCGGGCGCCACGGGGCGGCCCGCGCGGGGGTATGGACCGCGGCTAGGAAATGCGCCGCAGATCGCCCGAGGCGAGCGAGGACTGCGACCAGTCGTTGGTGCCGTAGTAATCGCGGTACCAGTCGACGAAGGCCTGCACCCCCTTGGCGAGATCGGTGTCGGGGCGGTAGCCGGTCAGCCTGTGCAGCAGCGAGGCATCGGCCCAGGTCGCCGGCACGTCGCCGGGCTGCATGCACATGGGGTTGCGCCGAGCTTCGAGGCCGGTGGCCCGCTCGATGGCGGCGATGAACTCGCCGAGCGGCACGGCCTGCGAATTGCCGATATTGATCACCCGCCACGGCGCGACCGGGGAAAGCGAGTCTCCCTCGGGTACGATGCCGCCCTCTGGCCGCTTGGGCACCACGTCGATCAGCATCCGGATCCCCTGCACCAGGTCGGTGACATAGGTGAAGTCGCGCATCATCCGCCCATGGTTGTAGACGTCGATCGGCGCGCCGCTGAGGATCGCCTTGGTGAACTTGAAAAGCGCCATGTCCGGGCGGCCCCAGGGGCCGTAGACTGTGAAAAAGCGGAACATGGTGGTCGGCAGATCGTAAAGATGCGCATAGCTGTGCGCCATGCACTCGGTCGCCTTCTTGGTTGCCGCGTAGAAGGACATCTGGTGATCGGTGCGCTCGGATTCGGTGTAGGGCATTTCCTTGTTGGCGCCATAGACAGAAGAGGTCGAGGCCAGCAGCATGTGGCCCGGCTGATAGGCACGCGCCGCCTCGAGCAGTTCGAAGGTGCCCATCATGTTGCTTTCGAGATAGCTGCGCGGATCCTCGAGCGAGTGGCGCACCCCCGCCTGCGCCGCCAGATGCACAACGACGTCGGGCCTCTCGCGCGCGAAAATCTCGTCAAGCAAGCCTTTGGTCTCGATGGCGCTGTTGAGAACTGAGAAATCAGCGTGCTTCTGTAGTAGGGCCTGTCTGCGCCGTTTCAGCTCCACGTCATAATAGTTGGAAAGATTGTCGACCCCTACGACGCGAAACCCATCGTGCAGCAGTCGTTGACACAGATGGTACCCTATAAAGCCTGACGAGCCAGTGACCAAGGCCGTGCGCATCAATGAACTCCTACCAAAAAAAATATTTTAAGAAATCAATATCTATTGTCTTGTGGGCAGCTTGCGCACAACGCAAGAGCTTTCTGTTTTGAGGCCGGCTTTGCTCGGTGCACCGCCGGTCCCGGCCTATTCAAGCGGCGACTTGCCTTACGCGCGCTCGATCGATTTGCGAGACGCTAATGGCCCCTCGCGGAGTGCGAAGAGTGCACGAAACGGGTGATTCGAGCGAGCGGCTTGGCGCGCGGACAACCGGTTAAAGGGCCGTGCAGCGTGACGGCGCGGCGGCCCGGCCGGGCGTTCGCGAAATGTTGCCAGAGTGGAGAACAGAGATTTGCCTATTTTTTGGGCATCACCACCTCTGCAGCGCGTACGATCCGATCTGTCTCATAGGACTGTTACAGCAGTCTATTCTCTTGCAACGAAACGGCTTTGCCGCGCCGGCTGAAGATAATCCCGCAGCGCTCGCGTCGGCGCGCGGTGAAGTGTGTGTGCAGCCTCGGTTAACGCAGCCTTAAAGATAATTGGCACAACCAGCGGGCTGCGCTATAGTTCGAATCATTGGAAAAAGGAGTTTTAAAATGACTGACAAAACCCCCATGGGGGATTCTCTCGAGTCTCCTGGCCGTCGTGAATTGCTTGGCAAGGCCGGGAAATATGCAGCGGTGACGCCGCTGGCTGTGACCGCGCTGCTGTCGACCTCGATGCAGGCAAATGCCGGCGGCATCTTCCGTTCGGGCGGCGTGAACTGCAAACCCGGTCGCAAGTACAAGATGAAGAAGAGATACGGCTCGCATTAAGCCGGCCGGGCGTTTGTTTTACCCGGCTTCCTGATTTTCTTCATTTTCGAGAAGACGTAATTTGTTGAGTGAACCCCTTTTTGTCCTCCCCGCTGCAGGGGTCACGCTGGCGCAAGTGAACCGTCAGCATCTTCTCTTGGTCCCAGAGAAGGAACTTCTGTTTTCGGCCACTCCCCCGGTGGCCGAGGCTTGGGCAGGGTTTGAACTTGGCGTTGCGTCCGTGACATTGGATGCCGCTGCCGAAACAGGTGGCGGCATTCTTCTTGACCTGATGCAGATCGGCGCGCTCGAGCCGCTTGCGACCACCAGCGGCCCGGCACGGGTCGGCTGTTCCGAAACGCTCGATTTGGCCGGCGTTCATGTCGTGGTGGCCTTCGAGGATGACGCCCTGCGCACGGAGCTCATGCCCTGTTTCGCCCATTTGGCCGTGGCGCCCCGACGGGGCGATGCGCATCTGGTGGTGCAGCGCGACGGAGACCGCATCGGGATCGCGCGCCGCGATGGGGACATGGAGTGGGTGGCGCCGCACGAGGCGGTGCCCCTGCTCAAGATCAAGATGACCGAGACCCTCTTTGATCATACGCAATACATCATGCTGCACGCCGCGCAGCTTGGCAGGGATGGGCGGTGTCTGCTGCTGCTGGGCGACGCGGGAGCGGGCAAGAGCACGCTTGCGACCGCGCTAGAAGGCGCCGGATTTGCCCTGCTGAGCGATGACATCGTGCTGCTTTCGCAAAGCGGCGAGGCCTCGGCCCTGCCGTTCCCGGTGACGCTCAAGGAAGGATCGTGGTCCTTGCTCGACCACCGCCGGGCCGAGATTCAGGACGCCGGGCAGCACTTGCGCCCGGATGCGCTGAGCGTGCGTTACCTCGGCCTGTCGGGTGAGGCTGGCTGGAAGGACGTGGGCTGGGTGCTGAAACTTGACCGGCAGCAAGACGGCCCGGCCTCGGTCTCGGAGCTGTCGCTTGCCGAGACCTTCTCGGTGCTGCTCGGGGCCGCCTGGTCCGGCGAGGAGGCGATGTCGCCCGAGGTCTTCGAGGCCATGGCGGGTTGCCTGAATGGCGCGCGCTACGGGCGGCTGACCTATTCGGATTTGCAGCGGGCCCTCACCGAGGTGTCCCGCTTCTGCGAAGAGGGATGACCGGACCGCGAAGGGGGTATGAACTACTTGGAATTTCTGTTGAAAATGATTGTTGATAAGTGATTTTTAAGAATTCGATTTCAATTTACTGCGGTTTTTTTCAATCGCGTTGCGCCAATTTATAACGGCAATGGGACAGGCACATGAAAGCAGGCGTCGCAGCGTCCTCCCCGCTGGAACATCTCGGTCGTGCGCTCTGCGGCGATCTCGGGCATGTGCCGGATTGGCCGGGGCTGATCGGAACGGCGAACGACGAGTTTGTCACCCCGGCCCTGTTTCAAAGGCTGCGCCAGGACGACGTCCCGGCCGCCGAACCCGAGGCGATGGCCTATCTCGGAGAACTCGATTCCCTCAATTGTCGGCGGAATGGAAATCTCTGGGCCATGGTGACGGAATGCACGGGCCTGCTCAACGCCGAGGGCATCGTGCCGACCCTGATCAAGGGCGCCAGCGAGATGGCGCTCCAGGACGATCCGGCGCAATTCTACAGGCTGATGATCGACGTCGATCTGCTGGTCGAGCCCAGCGAGATCGCCCGCGCGCAGCAGCTGCTGACACAGGCGGGGTTCGAGCGGATCGAAGACAGCGAATACGCGCATTCCCCCGGCAGCTTCTGGAAGGCGGGGTACGTCGGCACGCTCGATCTGCATGCCGGTCTGCAATCCGACATCGGGCGCTTCCTGTCCGAGGGCGATTGGCTGGGCCGGCGCGAGCTGCGCAGCCGCGACGGGCTGCGGTTCTACGTTCCTGATGCGTCCATGCGCCTGTTGATCAACATCAGCCACGACATGCTGCATCACACCGGCCTCGCGCGCGGGGGTATCAGTTTGCGCTACCTCCTGCCGCTCCGCGCACTGCTCCGCAACGAGGGCGGCGCGCTCGACTGGCCCTGGCTGCTCTGGCTGCGCCGAGACCGCGGCTTCCGCCTCGCCTTCGATTTGCAGATGCTCATGCTGCAGGAACTCTTCGGCCTGCCACTTCCGCAGGGAGTACAGCCGGATCTTGCAACACGGGCTCTTCACCGGCGCCGCCTGATCAAGGCACGCCATCCCCGCCTGGCCGATCTGGAATGGGCCGTGGTGAAACCGATCTACTCCCGGCTGAAAAGGCATTGACCAATACAGCCATACGGCTGGTGCCTGCCCGTCTGGCACCACTTCCTCCCCTCATGAGGCCGCCAGCAGGCACAGCAAAGCGAATCTGCTTTGAGTTGTGCCTTGAGGGCGGTACATCATGCTCATTGTTATTGCTTTTCTGAGGATTGTTGCGATGAAGATTGCCATTATCGGCACCGGTTACGTGGGCCTTGTCTCGGGCGTGTGTTTCTCCGACTTCGGCCACGAGGTGGTGTGCGTCGAC
>NZ_JAAGOV010000036.1:0-106038 GCF_010500785.1 Salipiger sp. PrR003 | reverse complement strand
GGCGCCCGCCTCATGGCGCTCGGCGGCGCGACCATGAACGGACCAAGGTATATCTGGTGGAACTTCGTCTCGTCGTCAAAGGACCGCATCGAACAGGCCAAGGAGGACTGGAAGGCCGCCGACTGGGCGAACGGTCCCTTCCGCCTGCCGCCCGGCGACGAGCAGGAGTTCATCCCGATCACCGAAGAGCTGGACCGCACCCGCCCGAGAAACTGGGACTAGTTTCCGCGAATGAACATGCATAGCGAGGCAGATCGATGGCGCACTTGCAAGCTCAGGGGCGGATAACGCTGAAATATGTAACGCGGTCTGCCGTGCCCAGTCAGCTCACTCCGCGATCATCAGGTCTAGGAATGAGCTGGCGACCAAGCGCGGGTACGCCTACTCGAGCTGCGGTGGGGGGGAAGGTTACCAGCATCACGGCTGAGGGCTGAGAGTCCGTCCAAAAGATGCTCGCAAGGAGAAGGGCACGCAATGCTACCGCTCGATCCAAAGTGGTATGGGCCCATGCCATGTGCCTGGTACTTCTGGTGCTTGGGCCATGGCCCTCGTTCAGGGATAGTCCAGACTATCCTCAGCGGAAGAGCCTGAACAGCCCGCCAGCAATATCGGCGATGTCGAAGACCCGCGCATAGAGGTGTTCGCGCGCGGCGAAGGGTGCCGAGTCTGACCCTGTCATGTCCCGCTCCACCGCGGTGATCAAACGGCGCAGACGCGCCTGGTGAACACCGAGCCGGGTCTGGACGGGATCGGCCAGGATGCCTGCAAAGGCCGTGACGACGGCCGCCGTGACGATCAGCATCAAGGCGACCGTGATAATTGCGAGGGGCGAAGCGCCGACAGGGAACGCGCCATACCAGAGCCCGCCCAATCCACGGCCGAGCGGGACGTTTCCGATCGCAGCGTCCAGAGCGTAGGTGTCGGCCAGCGCAGGTGCCAGGGACAGCATGCCCGGGGTCAGGCGATGGAACAGCCAGGCCCCGAAGCAGATCGTCAGCAGTGCCGTGGTCATCTCGGCCACGGCCGACCTGGTACCGGTGTAGCTCTTGATGGTCGCGGCGGCGCGCTCAGCCCTTTTGCGCGTCTCATCCTCCCTTAGGGCCGCGTCTTCTCGAAGCGGAGGAGCCTCGGCGAAGCGATCGGCGATGGGGCGCCCCGGACCGCCCGGCAAGGCGAAGACATGCTCGAGAAGCCCCTCCTCCACCGCGCGAGCCGTGCGTGTGGGCAGGATCAGGTGGACGCGCCCGGAAAGCCTGAAGCGCGCCTCAGACGAACCACCCCCAGCAGGAACGCGATGAGGCGCAGGAGCGCATGCAGGGGTGCTAAGACCACGTTGAGCGGGGCACAGAGGATATCGAGGCCCAGGGCCCTGCGATGCAGCCGGGCCGAGCCCGCGAGGGAGAAGGTCGATGCAACATGACCATCGACGCGCGCCCGCGCTTCCGCAAAGTAGTACTTAGGGTCCGAAGGCTGGATCGCGCCGCGCTGCATTTCGTCCTCTCACCGGGCCGAGCCCCCTGCCCGCCCTGTTCGCAGATAAGGCGCCCGCGGCTGGCTTCCAAGCCATGAGCAATACCTAGCATGCCTCCACACGGACGCGGCCCCGCCGCAAAAACACCGTCTGGCCGTAGTTTATCTCCTTTACCGGCGCGGGAAGCCTCATCGGGACTTCTAGCGGTCGGGCGGAGTGGCACGAAATAGTGGCGTGCCTTAGTGGCATAAAACTGCAATAAACTTGAATAAGCCTCCACACTGCAGATACTTAGACAAGCAACTTAGTGGCGCGAAATGGAGTTCTGGAGTGGCCGAGATGATCATCGCCCCTACACGAATCGAGCCTGCCCGGATCGAGGACCTGCCGATTAAGTTGGCCGACTCCGCCCTGGCCTTGGCGTCGGCTGCCACAAAGCTGGGTCGAAACCTGCCCGCCGAGACCTTGACCGAGGTGGCCGCGATGATCCGGGTGATGAACAGCTACTACTCGAACCGGATCGAAGGCAACAACACCCGGCCCCGGGAGATCGAGCGCGCCTTGTCAGGCACCTTCGATGCCGACCCGAAGCGCCGTGCCCTGCAACAGGAGAGCGCAGCCCACGTCCGCATCCAGGCACAGATCGATGCCCTGGCCGCGGCCGGCACGCTCGGGGACCCGACCGGCCCCGACTTCATCCGCTGGCTCCACGCGGAATTTTACCGGGACCTCGACGCCTCCGCCCTGACGATCCGGGAAGGCGCGCACCCGGTGGTCATGGTGCCGGGAGAATGGCGTGACGGGGACGTGGAGATCGGCGAGCATATGCCTCCGCCCCATGACAAGGTGCCGGCCTTCATGGATCACTTCCATGCGCGCTTCCGGCTTGACTGGCTGCACGGGCAGACGGCCCGGATCCTCGCGGTGGCCACGGCCCACCACCGGCTCAACTTCATCCATCCGTTCTACGATGGCAACGGCCGGGTCAGCCGGCTCATGAGCCATGCTCTGGCCCATCATGCCGGGATCGGTGCCAGCGGCCTCTGGTCGGTCTCCCGGGGGCTCGCCCGCGGACTGGAGGGAGGTCTACCCGGGCGCGACGAGTACAAGTCAATGATGCATCTGGCCGACCGGGTTCGGCAGGGCGATCGCGACGGGCGTGGCAATCTCTCCCTGGCGGCACTGACCACCTACACCGACTGGTTCCTGAAGGTCTGTCTCGATCAGGTAGAGTTCATGGACGAACTGCTGGGGTTCGACGGGATGGGCAAGCGTCTGGCGCGCTACGCAGCGAGCCGTGATTTCCGAGCCGGCGCGTCCGATCTGCTGCGGGCTGTCCTCGTCCGGGGCGAAGTTGACCGCGGTGATGCAGCGGCCATCCTGGGCGTGGCCCCGCGCACCGCACGCGCCGTTATCAAGGAACTCACCGATGATGGGGTGCTGGGCTCCATCACGCCCCGCGCGCCACTGCAACTGCGCTTTCCCAGTCAGACGCACGAAATGCTTTTCCCCCGCCTCTTTGAAGCCTGATGCCGATAGTGCCCCGCGGCGTGGTGTAGGAAGCCGCGAGCGTCGCTGATCGCGAGGCTGGCGGTCATCGTCGATCTTCGAAGTAGGTTTGGGTTGCGACACCTGAAACCTGAGACGGAGATGACGATGACCGACGACAGAATGGCTCTGATGGAGCTGGTTGAGAAGCAGGCTGATGGCGATCTCGTGCGCGAGATGCTGGCCTTTGCAGCCGAGCGCATCATGGAGGCCGAGATCGAAGCGCGGACCGGCGCGGCCAAGGGCACGCGCTCGCCAACGCGAGAGGCCCAGCGGAATGGATACCGGGAGCGGGATTGGGATACGCGTGCCGGCCGGATCGCGCTAGAGATCCCGAAGCTGCGCAAGGGCAGCTATTTCCCCAGCTTCCTTGAACCGCGGCGGACAGCCGAGAAGGCATTGGTGGCGGTGATCCAGGAGGCTTACGTTCACGGCATCTCCACGCGGTCCGTGGATGACCTGGTGAAGGCCATGGGAGCTGGCGGCATGTCTAAGAGCCAAGTCAGCCGGTTGTGCATGGAAATCGACGAGCGGGTCGACGCCTTCCTGTCGCGGCCGCTTGAAGGCGCGTGGCCCTACCTGTGGTTGGACGCCACATACCTGAAGGTCAGGGAGGGCGGGCGCATCATCAGCAAGGCGGTGATACTCGCGGTGGCGGTCAACGAGGACGGCAAGCGCGAGGTTCTGGGTGTCGCAACCGGTCCATCCGAGGCGGAGGTGTTCTGGACTGATTTCCTGCGCAGCCTCGCCGACCGGGGCCTGCGTGGCGTCAAGCTGGTCATCGCCGACGACCACAAGGGCCTGCGGGCCGCCGCACGCCGGGTCTTCAACGCCACTCATCAGCGCTGCCGCATCCACTGGATGCGCAATGCCCTGGCGCATGCCCCTGCGAAACAGCGCACGGCAGTGGCGGCGATGTTGAAGACGGTCTTCGCCCAGGAAAGCAAAGCCGACGCCGAGAACCAGTGGGCCGTCGTGGCGGACGCCCTTCGGGAGAAACAGCACAAGCTCGGCGCCCTGATGGACAACTCCCGCGACGATGTGTTGGCCTACATGTCGTTCCCTCGAGAGCACTGGACCCAGATCTCTTCGACGGATGAGATCGACAAGATTTTTGCACGCAGATCTGTTATTCTTTCTGTGTGCGGTCGATCTCGTGGCGAAGCGTGGCGTGTCGGCTGGAAGCGCCACCGAGCAGTCCGTGTATTCCCTGCCGGGGTGAGGCGGTCGCACACTTGTTTCCTGATGGTGGCCAGGCGCGCCAGGCGGCAACGAAGTGCTCGTAGCTCTCTTGCGCTTTCTCGGCGATCTGCATCTCTTGGTGCCGCATTTTCTTGACGTGGTAGGCATATCTCGCCCCACGTTTGTTGCCCTTCTTCTGCGGCTGGCCAGCGGCCAGTTCCATTGACCGACGCTTGTGGGCAACGAGGCTTGGCCGGGCCCACCGGTATGAACTGATGCGGTGGATGCCCCCGCCAACGGCATCTCATATGCCATGATGGTTCCATTGGAACCGAATGGAGGGCACACCGATGACGACGAGTATCAGCATGCTGGCGATCGACCTTGCGAAGGGTAGCTTTCAGGTCTGCGCCGTCGGGCCGGAGGGGACGGTTCTATACAACCGAAGTTTGTCGCGGACGCGTCTGGCGACGCTTCTCGCTGAGCAGCCCGCGTGCATCGTGGCGATGGAGGCCTGCGCCACGTCGCATTACTGGGGCCGGGTGGCACAACGGCACGGCCACGAGGTTCGGCTTGTCCCGGCGGTCTATGTGAAGCCGTTTGTGAAGCGTCAGAAGAACGACAAGGCGGACGCGGAAGCCATCGCGGAGGCGGCCTTGCGCCCGACGATGCGCTTCGTGGCGGTCAAAAGCGCCGAGACTCAGGGGCGCGCGGTCGCTTTCCGGACGCATCAATGTCTGGTCCGGCAACGCACGCAGCTCATCAACGCGCTTCGAGGACATCTGGCCGAGTTCGGCCTTGTGGCGCCGAAGGGACCGGCGAGCCTGAAGGTGCTGGAGAACGCGCTGGAAGACGAGGCCACGGACCTGCCACGCCCGGTTCAGGAAATGGGAACGATTTACCTTGGCCAAATCGCGCGGCTCACCGAGGTGATCGAACATCTGGCGGATGAACTCGAGGCAGCATCGAAGACAGATGCACAGCTGCGTCGGCTCTGCACCATCCCTGGGATTGGCCCGGTCACCGCTGGCGCGGTCTCGGCATTTGCACCGGACCTCGATACATTCGACAGCGGACGAAACTTCGCCGCGTGGCTCGGACTGGTTCCACGACAGAGGTCCACCGGCGGCAAGACAAGGCTGGGTTCGGTCAGTAAGATGGGTCAGACGGACATCCGCCGCCTGCTAATCGTCGGTGCCATGAGCGTGATCCGCTGGGTGGTTCGAAAGGGCGGCAGTGCGAACCGCTGGCTGGCTGCGCTGGTGGCGCGCAAGCCCAGGATGGTCGCCGCCGTCGCGCTGGCGAACAAGATGGCTCGCATGATTTGGGCCATGACAACGAAGAAAGAGGATTATCGAATGGCGTGATCTGAGCCCGAACAGGGGCTGGACACGACATGGCCGCAAGGCCGGGGTGAGCGATCGACGAGGAGTAGGCGACACGGACTTCGAAGTTCAAGGCGGGAGATTCAGTCCCGGGGCTCGAGCGCTTGCAGCTCTCTGAACCGATGTGAACCCAGCCTTCCGAACAGCATACCGGCCCGTGGCGTCATGGAAGGCCACGCTCAGAGGCCTGACACACGTCCGATCGAAGACCCCGCCTACGAACCGAAGATATTGCTTGCCAAACAGGGGGCAATGGTATGGACCCCGCCGCCTTCAGGTGGCGTATCCTGGGAAGATAAACAGGAGGGCTCGTGCCATGGAGATCAAAAGGATCGGCCTTGATCTGGCCAAGTATGTCTTTGAAGTTCATGCCGTCGATGGTGATGAACAGGTTGTCTTGCGAAAGACACTCAGGCGCGAAGCCGTCGCTCAATTCTTCGCCGATCTGGAGCCTTGCGTTGTCGGGATGGAGGCGTGTTGCGGATCGCACTACTGGGCACGGGTCCTAACGGACCTGGGGCACGATGTACGATTGATCTCCCCCCAGTTCGTGAAACCCTACGTCAAGTCGAACAAGAATGATCGCAACGACGCCGAGGCGATCTGTGAAGCGGTTGGCAGGCCATCAATGCGGTTCGTACCGCCGAAATCATCCGAGCAACTGGAAATACAGGCCGTTCACCGGATCCGCCAGCGAGTGGTCGCAAACCGCACCCGGCTTGTGAACCAGGTCCGTGGCCTGCTGGGGGAACACGGGATCGTGGTGGCCCGAGATATAAACCGTATTCGGCGTGCCCTCGGCGAAATTGCGGATCGGCAATCGGGGGATTTAGGAGGACTTCTCCTCGAAATGTTGGGCGACATGCGTGACGAACTTGCTGAGCTCGACGCGCGTCTGGCCACCTACAATCGCAGGATCAGAAACCTCTTTCGTTCAAACGAGATGTGCCAACGTATCGGCCGTATCGAAGGTATCGGCCCAATAACAGCGACAGCATTAGTGGCAGCCATAGGAGACCGATCGAGCTTCAAGAACGGGCGCCAGTTCGCAGCTTGGCTCGGGCTGGTCCCAAGGCAGAGATCCAGCGGCGGCAAGGCGCGATTGTTCGGCATCAGTAAACGAGGTGACAGATACCTGCGAACGATGCTGATCCACGGAGCGCGGGCAGTTCTGGGTCGATCCTCGGGAAAAACGGACGCGCGCAGCCAATGGGTCAATCGCATGCGCGAAAGACGCCACCCAAACGTGGTGGCGGTGGCGCTGGCAAACAAAAACGCGCGGATCGTCTGGTCGCTGCTGTCACGGGAACAGAGTTACTGCCCGGAGCACGTCGTCTCTTTCGGATGACCACGAACAGTTAGAGGAAGAAGCGCCCACCGGAATATTGCAACATCTGCCAAGGGATGGAAAAGGGTCACGCCCGTTGCTTCTCGAACCTGATGTGTGGATCGGCAAGGTCAACACCGATGCCTTAGGGGCGATGAGGTAGAAGCAAGCGGAAATCCATCGGGGCTCGCGGCGTTGATCCGTCAGGCCGCCCGAAGAAGCCGGATATACATCAGCAATCGCGACCGCCGATCCAGAACCAAACAGACCGTTGCAATCAGGCGGGGTCCATATACATCCACACACGTCCCCTCCGGCCCGACGGCGCAGACCTGAAAGCTACCCTTCGCAAGGTCGATCGCCAGCATGCTGATACTCGTCGTCATCGGTGTGCCCTCCATTCGGTTCCAATGGAACCATCATGGCATATGAGATGCCGTTGGCGGGGGCATCCACCGCATCAGTTCACACGTTCGAAAATGCCTGTCCAGGGTCGACCACCCTGCGGGCCTCTTCAGATTGCACTTCGACTACCGTTGGCGTCGTCGGTACAACTGCCGGGGCCGCCATGACGCCGGTGGCAAGAGACATGAGGAGAAGCGCCTTTGCGGTCATCTGTTTCTACCCTTCTGGTCCCCAGCGTCTCCAAGAGCACTTGGCCTTCCCCTAGTGATTGAGAGGTGCTGGCTGCATGATTTTCATTCTGGGCGCTCTTTAGAAATTTTCAGAGTCGATGAAAACCCCAAAAGCCGCAAGTTATCCACAGCTTCCCCGAGGTCACTCAACATCAGAGCTTTCTGCACAATAGGGCCAGACTATATCGACAAAGGCTCCTCCATGATCTATTCTTATTTTCATCCGACTATCTCGGATAGAATTGAGGACCCCCATGCCCCTGATGAGCGCCCCCTACTGTACAGAGTGTGAGCAGAGCACTGCGCCGACCTCGGATGGTCGATGCGGGGGATGTGGTTCCGGTCGGGTCCTTGGGGCGCGCCAACTGCCCAAGGAGATGGTCGACGAGCTCATGGACGATCATCCCGGCGTCCTGCATTGGTGTCACGACATGAGCCTGGCACCGACCGGCAAGAACATGGGAGAGCCTCTGTCGATCCTTCTCTATGTCCCCGGCAAGAACCTTCGGCCGGTGCGAGAGGGATTCTGGGAGCGCCAGTGGGAACTTTGGTCGTGGTACGGCGCCCATGGCGTCCGCGAAGTCAGGGCAAACCAACCCAAAGCTTGGCGCTATATGCCTTCGGGGCCCATTCGTGTATGACGCGTGGGCCGGCTTATACGGTTCGTCGATGATGCCTCAAGATATCCTCAAATACCCCGAAACCAAGCATCGAATTCGCACCCACCAATTCCCCAGACTTATCCCCGGTTTGTACCTAGATGACCCAGCGTAAGGCTTGGGATGGTTCGGTTGAGCGACTTCTCCCCGCACCGGTAGATTGGACGCTTCTAATCACCTGCAGAACAGGAGACTACCGCATGGCCAGAATTCTTCTGATCCTACCCGATGAGGCCCAGCGCACCGCGCTTGACCGGATCCTCGCCGAGGGTGGGCATGCCGCCTACCAGACGGCGACTGCCAATGATGCCCGCTCACACATTGAAAGCGGAAACTTCGACCTGGTGATGCTCGATCCCGAACTGCCTGACCAGGACGGCTTCTCGTTCCTCAAGGATGTGCGCTCGAGCAACCGGCGGCAGCCGATCGTGGTGCTCAACCGCTATGCCAAAGTGGCGACCACGCTCATGGCCAAAGGTCTCGGCGCCAGCGGCATTCTGACGATGCCTTTCACCCGCGGTGAATTCTTCACGACGATCGACGACGCGATCGCCGCGTAGCGATTAGGGACGTCGCCGGTCCTCACATGGCCGGCGACATCTCATTGACCCACTCTTCCTCTCTCTGTTGACGATGGAGGTTGAGCTGGTAGGCCCACTCTTTCTGCAGCTTGTCCTCTGTCACATCGACATCCAGGGATCGCACCACCTTGTAGAGCTGCGCGAGTTCGCTGTCGGTGAAGTTCTCCAGCGTCACGCCGACATCCGAGTAACCTTCGAAGGCAACCTTCTCGCCGTCCACCACCGTAAGCACCAGGTGACCTCCTGAGCGGCCCTGCATGGAGAAGCTGTAGTCGCCCTGATCGTCGCCCGGGTAGGTCGTATAGAGACCTTCCGTGTAGTAGCTGGCCATGTCTGAAGTGATGTCCGAGAAGATCGTGTCCTGGTTCTCCTCGTAATACTCCGACCAGGCCTCATCGAACTCAGACGACACATCCTCGCCGAGCTTTCCTGTCTCGTCCAGGGACATGCCCATCTTGGCATTCCACGAAAGGTAGAAGGACCCGTAGCGCCCATCTCTGTGAACGTCATGGTTCATGATCTCCGCGATCATCGCGCTGCGCCCTGCGGCCGGGAACGTGTAGTCTGTTTCCCCCTCGTGGGCCTCTATCATCTCCGGCGTGCGGATGTCCGGCTCATCTCCGGGTTCGAGGGCGCCCAGCGCGATCAGGTTTAGCCGGTTGCCCTCAAACGGCTCGTCCATGTTCATGTCGATTTCGTAGACATTCTGGCGATACTGCTTGAGATCGCGCACGAGGCCCTTGAATTCGTCCCAGGTGACCGTCCCCGCGGCACTGCGCTCCCGCAACGTCTCGAAAGTCCTCGTGGCATCGGCATGGCGTCCCTTGAGGACATCACAGGCGACAATGCTTGTCCCGGGGCTTTCCTGGGAGCCGTTGTCGAGGATGGCGATGCCGTTCTTCTCACTCGCTATGAGGCCCCCCGCGTTGTAGGCTGACGCCTTCACGACGGTGAAAACTCGGGGTGTGTCACCTTCGGATGGGAATTTCAGGAAAAACTTGTCGTTCTCGTCGTGAACAAAGGGGCCCGTTTGCGGCATGGGGAAGCTCCGAAAATAATTGATCTCCGGAGCATGTGCGCGACCGCCTGCAAGTTTTCAGAGTGCGTCAGGCGGCCTGCTCAACAGCTCGTACTGCTCTCAGAACTTGCGGTACTCGGACAAGGGCAAACCGTTGGCTTCGATCAGAGCATTGTACTCTGCGATAGCGTCAGCATTTACCTGATGCCACACCCTAGCGCGCTCGGCCCGAATGGCGGCCAACACGCCGCTTTCTGCCGCCTTGGAAATATTGATCCCGAGACGGCGGGCCTCTTCGAGAACCCCCCTTTCAAGGGTTATCCTGGTGGACTTCTTGGCCTGGTCCCGCATGCAGTGTACCGCCTAGAGGTTGCCTCGACACAAGGTAAGGTACCGCAATTCAGTGGTGCTGTCTAACCTTCATGGCGCAAAGCTCGGGGGCAAATCATCATTGCGCGCACTCGTCCTTGTAGTTGTCGAGAGCGCCATTGAAAATCATGCTCAGGAATGGGTTCTCGTTCAGGTCCTTGCCCAGCGCCTCGGGATGATAGTGATGGACGAGAGCCATGAGGGCAAAGCCAACGGACTCGTTCTCTTCGGAATTGCTCTTGAGGTATTCGGCATCGTCGGCGCTCACGCCCAAGGTGCTGAAGTTCTCGTCCATCTGAAATTTGCTAGGGCCACCATCGTCCGATGCCTGAAAGATTGCAACGATCTCTTCCGCCGGCGTGTCCGCAAGCTTGGCATCGACGCCTTCCAAGATCTTGCACTGCCGGTCGCTGAAGGTACGGTCTTCCGGGTTGTCTTCCGGCTGCAGCACCTGGGCCAGCTCTTTGGCGATCGGGTCGATGGGCGCTGCCTCGTCCGCAGAACTCGTACTCTCGACGACCGGGCACCCCTTGAAGGTGTGGTACATGTCCCCGCCATAGAACATCTGATCAGGCATGTGGCGAGCCCGGGCTTCTTTCATGCGCGCCTCGAGGGTTGCCTGCACGTCGGGGTCCGAAATCGCAGCGTAGCAGGCGTCCTTCATCTTCTCGACGCCAATAAGCCCACGCGTTTCAGCGGCCTTCTCTGTCGCGTTCCGGAAGCAAATCCACGCCGTGTGGTAGTTCTCGTTGGTCTCGAGGCATGCATCGACCTCAGGCTGGGCGGCATCCCCATAAAACTCGGGCGTCACTGCCAGGTCGAGGAGTTCGGCACCGAACGCCCCTTCCTTCAGGCAATCAGCCATTTGGGAATAGTCGGTAACCGTCGCATCGCATTTCTCGATGACCTTCTCGGGCACTGCAGCCGAGGCTGCCATTGCAGCACTCACAGAGACCGCACCGATGAACAAGAACTTTCGCATGATAAAACCTCCCGGTAACTACGATATTGATAGAGCGACGAACCCAGCTCTATCAATGAAGGGGCGCCCGGACGGCTTTCTCGGGCACCTAATGTGGCTTTCGTGTCAGGCGCCTGGGCAGCGCGCCCTCAGGCTGGCCAGCGTGTCAATGTAGAACTCGATCGCTTCCTCGCGCTCATCCTTGTCGCTGATCGCCACTTCGGGGTGGTACTTCGCGATCGTGGCGACCACACTGAATCCAATCAAGTTCTGTTCGAACTCGTTTTCATCCTTCGACAACATGAAGTCATAGGTAGCGCTCGACAGGCCGATGCCCGCAGCGATCTTCTTTGCCGCGACCTCGTCAGAACTCGGCACGCCCTCGGAATTGGCCAGACGCTCCTTCAGCTCCTCGGCCGAGAGTGAAGAGATGGTCCCGTCCAACTCATCGAACGCCTGGCAGACCTCAGCGCCCAGCGGCTCGGCTGCCGTGCCGATCGAGGGGGCAGCGAATGCGAACAGGATTGCGACGGAAGTGATGATCTTCTTCATGGTTTCCCTTTTTCTGTCCACATTCTATTCTTAAATCACCACCATCGCAACACCTGAAAAGAAAAACACCCCGCGGAGATGTCCGCAGGGTGCTGGTCTGGTCAGATACATTCCCAGGAATGCTTCCCGGTGCGCTTCCACTTGTGCTCGCCGGAGTATGGGACCGTCACGAAATATCTCTGGCAGCTTGGGTCTGCCTTTGGCTTGCCCGGCGGGTTGATGACAAGAGACCAGGCCGTCTCCGTCCGTCGACCGGTCCGGCTATAGACACACTGGGTATCTGGGTCGGTCCACATCTCGCCACGATGGAACACTCCGGGCACCGCACCTGCCTTGTCTGCATTGAGATTGTTGGGCTCGTAGCGGGGCGTGTTGAACTTCGGGTTCGCCCAATCCTGCGCGATATAGGGCCCAGGACCGTCTGTCGCATGGTCGTATAGCTCGGCGAGGCCCCCTGCCCTGGGCTGCTCAATCGGATCACGTTCCTGCCCCGGCAGGTGAAGTCGATCCAGCGCCCCGCACCCTGAAATTGTGGTAAGGAACTCCAGTAGGGTGCAAACTCTGAAAATGCTCATGATGTAATCCTCTTCCTGAACATATGGAGGATGGAAAAATAAGAATAATGGTGGGTTTCCGAGGTGGCCGCAGGATAGTTGACGCGCAGCATGTTAAAGGATAGACTTCATTCAACAGACAAGGTTTCACAATGAGCACCAACTTCTATTTCCGGCCTCGAGAGGGTCGAGAGAAGATCCACATCGGCAAGTCGTCGCAAGGTTTGGTCTTCGCACTTCGCATCCATCCGGACCTCGGCATTCACAGCCTCGAGGACTGGCAGAAGTTCTGGCAGGACGGCGACATCATTGACGAGTACGGGATCTCCGAAAGCGCCGAGGGCCTTGAGAGCCACATCGAGCGCCGTTCGGGCGGCAAGCAGCATGTCGGCCTTGGAGAGCGCGCGTATCCCTCCGTCGACGGTAAGGTGACTCTGATCAACCGGGAGTTCTGCTGATGCGGATCATTCACGGCCAGGACTACTACGACGGTGCGCACGCCGGCATTGATCCTGAAATCGTCTTCGTGCGCGATGGTCGCGATCTTCCTGCGACGTCTTTTGAGGACTTCCCTTTCGAGCCCCGCAACCGAACGACCCGCGATATCGACGGATGGAGCCTGACGCTGGCTTACGTCTTCTTCTGCGGAGAGGTCTTTCCGGTCATGCGTGCCAAGCGCGCCAAGGCAGAGCACGAGCTGAGCTATGCACGGTACCGAGACATTCCTCGTGCTGGAGGGCATGAGTTCTACTTTGAGGAAGACACCTCCTTCTTTTCCCGGCCGAAAGCGGAACCGGAAGTCAGCGGCGGCGCGCGCCGCCTTTTCGATGCCGGCTATCATCCCGGCGGAGGTACCCCGACGGCCGACCACGACGTCGTCTGGGTCTACGATCGAGAGGAGGCGATGGCCTATCTCGATGAGACCATCGCGGCCGAGGCAGATGATGTCTTCTCGCGTCCCGAAAGCTTCCGAACGAAGATCGACTTCCATTTCGCTAACCGCAATCCGCGCTGGGCGCAGTGGCTCATCGAGCGCCGCATCGTCGTCGGCTTCCTCCAGGGCGAGGCCACCAACTCCGGGAGCTGGGATGATGTCCGTGACTTCGACACTCAAAGGCATCATCTCGTTCTGAACAGTGATCTTCTGCGCCGGGTCGACTTCTACAAGGTCAAGGATGCCTTCACCGCCTTCCAGGACATCCAGTCCTTCGTTGGAGGCGTGCTGCCGGCAAATGCTGCCGAGACCGTGGCCCTGAGTGACCACTCGAAAATTCAGAAGGCAGGCTTCGACACGGTGACCTCCTTCCGCAAGGCCCCCGGCAAGAAGCGGCGCCGGGCATGAGAAAGGAACCTGCAAAGATGACCCCGACCCCTACCGAGGAAGAAGTTCGCGAGATCGTCTTCAACGTGCTTTCCGAGAATCCGCATGGCACCAGGGAGCGTGGGTGTCACAGTCATCTTGAGGTCTGCGCTTATCACCTCCAGACGATCCTCTTTGAGCCCCTCCTGAAGGCCCGTGCTGATGCCGGCATGATCGAACCGCTCGACGACAAAGGGCACGACACCGAGTTCACCAAGGTCTGGAACCGTGCACTCAAAGGTGAGAGCAAGAGCTGGGACTGCAGGGAATTGGCAACACTGTTCCTGCAGGAAGCCATTGCAAGCACGTTTCCTGATGATCTGAACTGGTTTGGTGCCGAGAATGCCGTGCTGTTCGATCACGCTCTTCTGACGAAGCTCCCTGGATATCTAACAGGAGCAGGCATGCCTGCCGCAACGCTCGTTGGCCTAGGAGCCAATGGAATGCAGTCGTGGGTCGAGGGGACGCAGATCAATGCGCGCATGGATGGCTATCAGCTCGTGCTGGAGAACATGCCAAATGGCCATCTCAAGCCCGCCATGGACTACCGGGCTCACTACTTTAAGGACGAAGACATCGGGGATGAAGACCGGTCTACCGAGATGTTCGGCCTGATGAACTTTCAGGGAGACGGGATCGAGCACGACGAAGGTGTAAAGGCATGGCAGGCGTGGAGAGACGAAGCCGACCAAAAAGGGATTATGCACCGATTTTTCTGGGATAGCGTGGCTGGCATGGTAACGAGGTCACTGAAGTCGAAAAAGGACATGGGCATCACCTGGCAGCAGCTTCGCCAGGATGAGAGTGTGTCTGTAGAAGCCGGCCCCGAAGGCCTCGTGGTCTACGGCGGTCAGGTCAACGGCCTCAAAAAGTTGTTCGACGAAGGTCAGTTCCTGTGCGGACCCCGGGATCGGTTCGTCGACATGCTCGTTAACGGGGGCTTCTCCAAAGGCGACGCGGAGCACTATCTTGATCGACTTGTACAGGGCTGCTCTGCCTTTTCTGCAACTGTCCCGGCCGGCTCCAAGCTGCGTTACAACTGGGATCCGGAGACCCTCTATGCCTTCGACATGCCGGACGACGAGATGATCTTTGACATCGAGAAATCGGATGCTCTCCCGATCCTGGCCGTCGGCACCTTCGAGATGCCGGAGATGACGACACATCGTCAACGAAAAGCAGCCGCCCTGCAGCGAGACTCTGAAAACAATGGGATGAAGCCATGATCGACAAATCCACGTCATACACCGCCGCCCAATCGGCTGCGGTTCGCGGCGCATCCACACTTTCTTTGCCCGCGTGGGCCACGAGAGCCCAGTCCTCTGTGCATGTGTCCAAGAGGTTTTGCGCACGGATGTCCGACAAGCTGGGGGTCGATTGCTCGATCGCTGTTGAATTGCTGACCTGGCTCAATCAGGAGCAACCAACCACGGACACCTCGCCGAAGGTCAAGGAAGCCACCATCTTCCCAAAGCTGGATGCTGATCGCTATGACTATGACGAGCTACTGCTGCACCTGCCGGAATGGACCGAGCACGTCACCGGCAAATCGGTCGATGTAGACGAGCTGACGAAAGGACTGGCTTTCGGAGTGGTCAGCCACGACAGCGTCTTCCCGATCGACTACCCGACGGCGAACCTCTCTGCCAAAGACCCTGCAGAGGCCATCCAGGTGATCAACCAGCGTGCAGCTCAAGGCATCGACTGGCTTCTGAGGAAGATCGACGGAGATCGCGTGGCAGTGGATCTCGATACTGTGCGCATTCAGGCGGGCGCCGACGTCTATGACGGGCACGGCCGCCTGCTGGCCATGCCCTTACGGATGAGTTCGAACGACATCAACTCTTTCGCGATGACCCACGGTGAAGAGGTCTTCTATCGGGCGCTGGTGGAAGGGCACCTCTACAAGAGCGGCGCCGCCCATTTCGATGGCGTCCGATACACGTCCGCAAAGGCTCAAGCGATCTGCGGCCGTGTCTTTGGCCTGAGCGAAGACAAGTATGCCTTCCATGCGCTGGTGGCCTGGACACCTGAGGCCTTCGAGGCGGTCATCCGCCCCCATCTGTCTGATGTGCCATTCTCCGGCGCACCCGGCAGCATCGAGGGGCGAAGCCTGCCTCTCGCGATGTTAGAGTACCATCTGGGCCTCGAACCCGCGCCGACCGCTTCTCACACCACAGGACTCTGAAATGCGCCCCAGCAAAGCAGAAATTCGTCGCCTCAAACTGGAGAAGCTTCTTCCCAATCTGCGCTTCGTGGACATCGAAGCTTGCAATGGCGGGCCTGACGCCTGGCCGGTTGAGATTGGTTGGTCGCGGATCCAGATGCCCGAGGAACCCGAGGGGCAAATTGGATTCGACACCACGTCGAGCATGATCAGGCCAGCATCACAATGGGATGAGAGCAAGTGGAGCCGCCACGCGCAAGATGTCCATGGCATCGCTCGCAGCACTCTGGTGAACGCACCGAGAGCGTATGAGGTCGCAGCTCAAGTCTTGGAGGCCCTCAATCGACCTGAGCTTGTCATCGTCTCTGACAGCCCCAGGAATGATCAGCCTTGGATGGATACACTGCTGGAAACGGTCTGCGCGAAGGGCTGGATCCAGATCACTTCACCCTGGCAAGCACTGAATGGCTTGGCGACCCCAGAGGAGATTGCTGCCACCAAGGCGTGGCTTCGTGAAAACAAGGGTCCCCACCGCGCCGGAGAGGATGCCGAGCGCCTCGCCCGTGGGGTCATGGAGAGTATCGTCAGACCGGCTTCGATCGAGCCGACTCCCGGACCCACTTTTCCTTGAAATCAGGACCTGACATGTATCATATTTCGCGACGTTCCTGGCACTTCAGGTTGCTTCAAATTGCCGGCGTCGAGCCGTCCTACACAGAGCAGATGACAAAGTCCTACTATTGGTCTCTCGTGCGGCCTCTTGCAGTTCTCTGGCTACTCTTTGTCAGCTGCCTGATCGGCTCCGCCTACTGCGTGAACGCACTCTTGGGCTATCCCATCATGGGACCGATTGCCGAGAGGTACACTCCTCTCGAGCCAGGGCTCTGCTTGTGGCTCTTCGCCTTTAGCGGGATCTGGTTCCTCAACCTAGCCACGTCCTATTTCGCTGTCCCAAGACGGTGGTTTCGAGAGCGCTGCGGAATGAGCGAGGATATCAGCCTGCGCTGATTGGTCTGGTGTCGATGAGTTTCGCTCGCTCATCCCGCAACTCTTTAAATTGGCGTCCTACGCGGTCAAGAGTTGACCTCACGAAGTCCTGGGTTCGATACTCTCGGCCAGTTCCCCTGAGTAACTCTACTTTCTGAGAGAACTCATGGGGCCAATTGCTGCAGGTTGCCGCGCTCAGGGGGATTACATCTTTGGGTGTCATGCAACTGAAACCCAGCCAGTAGTTGCCATCTGCCCAGTGTTCACCGAAGTCGAGCCATCTGCCATGACATTGGGTTTCAAACAGGTCAGCGAGCAAGCTGGGGTCTTCCGTCAGCGCTTCGACGGGTAGTCCAGCATACCCGTTGAAAGTGCCAAAATTGGGCAGTCGTAAAACCCTGAATTTCAGCCCATAGCCTTCGAATTTTATATCGTTTTCGTCAAACATCCTGAAACCTTATTACGCCCAACTGAATTCCCCGAGCCCATCAAAAATGCAAGCAGTGAAATGTAACAGTCTGTCTTCGTGGCTCCCTCGACACAAAATTCTGCGAAGGCTTCATATCGAGACGAATGTGCATCGCAATACCGACGAACGATAGTTAGCTTCGATGCGTCCGCACTCGGCATCAGGCGAACTTGTCACCCTCTCCTGATGCCGAGCACCATGCTCAATGGGAAATAGGCAATGTCGACACGCCCGGGGTGATCACGTCCCTCGGTGTTCCCGCCCAAAACACCCACCAGGGTTTGGCCATCGACGTTGATGATCGTGTGCAAAAACCCGACATGCCCGTAGACCGGGCCACGCGACAGAACGACAATATCACCGCGCCGCGGCTGCGTTACCCGCTCGCCGTATTTCAGAAAGTCGAGCGCCCAAAGTGATCCCAGGGGGCGCTTGCCTGATCGGATCAGCATCGCATCGACAAAGCCTGCGCACCAGGGGGTCACGACCGGGTCCAACTCGCCAATCGTGCTTCGGAACAAGGCCTTCAATTCTGCCCGATCCCTCTGCTCGCCTTTGTACATCAGCAATGCCGCGTTCTCGTATGCATCGTAGGGAGGGCTGATCTTGATTCCATCCGCAAGAGCTGGGCTTGAGACCATCCCGATGGCCATTGCACTGAACGCGAGGACACGCAGGCCCCGCGCCAGACGATAATTTACAGTCTTCATGTTGTGCTATCTATCCTTGCCCGCTATGAACAGCGGGACCTATAAAGATAGCCAGTTAAGCCATGACTAATGTCGTCCGAATGTCAGACTACCGGAAGTGGCCCGCAAGAGAGGTGAGGCCTGCGGCAGAGCACGTATGTGAGAAAAGCGCACGGAGTTATCGTGAACTTCTGGATGACCTTCAGTCTGAAGGTTTCAGGGAGTTTCTGTTCGGCACCTGAGACACGGTGGACCTCATGGCCATAGATAGTCGGCTGATAGTCGCCGATCATGGCAAGCAAAGCTTGAATTTTAGGCATTGTTTGTTCAAGGAAACGGCCTCCTGCCATACAAGTTAGCTAACGACGTGACCGACCTTACACATTCCGCCCGCTTGGATGATCTGGCCCCGGCCCCATCACCCTTGGCCCTCATAGCTCTCGATGGAAGTATCGTGGACACCAATGAGCTGTGGGGTCACATTACTTCCGAAAATCCCAAACTCCAGGGATTCCTCGACCAAGGGCTCTTTCAGATGCTGATCCAGAGCCTCCCCAGTGGTAAAGACGTGATCCTGATGGGTATCGCTGAGGCACGGTCCGCCAACTACAGCGTTGTCAACGCAGTGATGCTCCGCAGGTTGCGCGATTGCTATCAGGCAGAACTGATCTCGGAGGCTTCCCCGCCCGAAGTGGCCATGATCCGCAAGACGCACGTCCACCTGGCCCGCATCGAACGGCGCAGGTTCCCGGTTTCGCTGTTCAAGTGGACCATGGTCGCCGATGACAAAGATCCGCTCGCAGAGCCGATTATTCGGCTCACCGATCACGCGGCCCTGTCCCCGTACATTGGGGAGCCCTTCAAGATGCAGTTCACGCTGAATGCGCTGAATGATCTCGGTACTCTCACGAATGAAGGAGATTTCATTCGTTACGCCCGACGTCTCCAGGTCGGCGAGAAGGCAGCGGCTTTCATGCTCGGGCTCATTGACAATCAAGGCTTCAGCCGGACCTTCATTGTCTACGGCCAGCCTTTGAAATCTCGTCGAACCTTGGCGCTGGGCATCGCACTCGATGTGAGCGACTGGGCCAGAACATCGAAGAACATCGATCTGGGAGCGCAAGTAGCCTCCCAGAACACCCTCCTTTCAGCACTCAGCTCGTCACTCAACGACCATTCGATCATGGTGAACGCATTGTGTCGTATCCTGTGTGGCGCTGACGCCAAACTGGCGCCAGGCACACTTGAGGAGTTGCTTACGCTAGCTCGCAATGTGAGCAATATCGCCGGCGATCTGAGTGACCTTGAGAAAAATAGGGTGAGGCCACTGGTGAACAGCTATGTGCCTGACAATCACCACGGCGAGCTCGCGGCGCCCTTCCTCTCTCACCTAACTGACTTGGCCAAGCGCAGCACGCGGGGTATTTCCTTCCGTCTGACGGAAGACATCAACACTGACGCCCAACCGGCTGTCGGCCTTGAATTTCTACTGGCCTCCGTCCCTATGATCGTCGATCATGCCTACCACGCCATTCGCTGTCGCTGGCAGGACAACACGCGGAAGAATGGCAAGGTTTCCCTCGCATTGGAAACTGAAACGACCGGGGTCGCTGGCGGACATGTCTTGCGCGTGACGGTATCCGACAATGGAGATCGGCACGACCTCTTCGAGGCCGCGGACACGTCCCATGATCACTCTGAGGAGGAAGGTCGCGAAGCGCGTGTCTGGATGAATTTCAAACATGTCCTCCAGGCCAAGGGCGGCGATCTTGAGTGCAGCTTCCACTCACGCACTGGTAACACCTATGTCATGACGATCCCCTGTTGATCGCCAATTTTCAGAGTCCTGTTAACGGGCGATAAACTTCCTGATTTTACTCCACGGCGACGTCACGCACTTCCGTCCGGCTTCAACGCTATGCGCAGGTGCGAGGCTAATGAATAGATTCAGGAAGGATCACGAACATGGGAAATCCTGCTCCCAATGACCCCAGCAGCGCCGTCATTGCCGTCATGGCAAAGATGCGTCGCGCCCTGCTCGAGCTCGAAGGGCGGCACCTGCCCGGACAGATGTCGACCCTCGAAAGGGATATCTACTACGGCTTCGTGTCCGAGTGTAACGGCAGCCCAGACAAAAGGGTATCAAGCGAGAGCCTTCGTCGCACCCCCTTCTGCAAGAACGCTTCTCAAGCAAGCTACTAGACCGAGGCCTCATCCGTCACGGCGAAGGCTTGGGCCTATACTATTTGGAGACGCCATCCAACGACACCGAGAATGATCGTTCTCGACCTCACTTGCCTGAGGCTTCATCACACCCAATTGCCCCCTCAGGAGGGTTTTCATGACCGATTTCAACTACCGTCTCTGCAACACCGACGACCCCGAGGAGCGCCTCGAGGATGCTGCCATGTGGAAGGCCCTGCATGATGTGCATGGCGACAACATTCGAGCTCTAGGGGTCGACGAAGACCCGGACCCCAGCTCTGTCTTCTTCGGCCGTACCAGCAAGAAGATGCAAGCCATGGGCAAAGTTGACGGCATCGGCCTGCGTCCTCTGAAATATTGCCAGATGCCAGCCTTCACCGAAAATGCCGGCAGGCAGTTTGACGTGATCGATGACATCTTCGAAGCGGAAGATCGCGCCCGTGAGATCATGCGGGAGCACGGTGCCGTTTTCATGAAGTCGACGCGTCAGAAGCACTTCGCCCACTACTTCGACGATCCGGACGTGTTCGACGACATCATGGAGGGCATGGCTTTCTCGTTCATCGACGGGGGCCCCGCCCTGATGGTCCAGGAACCGGTGAAGATGCGCTACGAGCAACGGTTTCTCTTCGTCGAAGGTGATCTGATCACGTCCTCACCGGTCGCATACCACCTCACCCCGCTGGCGAACCTCCCAAAGGGAGCGCAGTTCGCGACCCCCAGTAGCAAGAAGCCCGAGATCGCTCCCGCCCGCGATCTCACTGCGTTCGCCTGCCATGTGGCGACCCAAGCTGGGCTGGATGCCGTCTGCATCGATTGCGCTTGGGACTACTCCGCGGACAAGCCCTTGGTCATCGAGTTCAACGAGTTCCACGTCGGGCAGATGGGCCTCTACAATTGCGACCCCACCGCAATCGCCGAAGCTACCCTGCGGCCTGTGTTCAAGACCGTACTCGTGCCCGGTAAGAAGAAACCAAGCACCACGCTCACGTTCGACGAACACATTGGCCAGGTCCTCGATAGATTGGGTCTCTCAGAAGGTGATGAGCTCGAAATCCAAGATGAGGACTTCGATGATGACCTGCCGGTTCGGTCAGGTCCCTGAGTGGGAAGGTTGCATCATAGCGGGCACATCGAATTCACCACAGATTGCAACAAAGGAAAATGATCATGACCGCACTCAAGGACCTCCTCAATAAAGACAAAGACAAGAGCGCAGCCCGCGAGGAGATGGCCGAACAGATCATGGACGGGTTTCCGACCTATGACGAAACCGACTTCACAGAAGTGCTCGATGAGCTCGTTCATGAGACGGCCGACACGGAAGCCGCTGACATCAACAACGGCGCCTACGAACACGAACTTTCCCCACCAGAGGTCGAAGCCACCTGCAGCAAGATGGCGAGCGACATCAACAATCAGGGGCCACAAGCTCAAATCGCCTTCCTTCTCAAGTACGGACTTTCAGAAGACCAGATCCGCTCGGCGCTTCGAGG
This sequence comes from Salipiger sp. PrR003, assembly GCF_010500785.1. NCBI lineage: Bacteria > Pseudomonadati > Pseudomonadota > Alphaproteobacteria > Rhodobacterales > Roseobacteraceae > Salipiger > Salipiger sp. PrR003. Next base: position 84,423 of record NZ_JAAGOV010000036.1, on the reverse strand, counting down.
GTCATCTCCCGCGCCCTAATATTTTGACTTATCCTTGAAAACGCTTTCCGGGGCGACTACATTTCTTATTGTAAGATAAGAGGTTACCCAATGAGAAAGCCCGGAGTTCGCAAGCATTCCCGTCGTCGATTTGACAACGCCCGCATGAAGCGCCGTGCCCGCGCCGTCCGCCCCTGGGACACCCAGGCGACGAATGCAGACCATCTGGCTGAGTGCCCCTGCCACATGTGTGGAAACCCGCGGCGCCATTGGGGCCAGCTGACCATGCCTGAGCTCAAGTTCCGGGACATGGCAGAATTCCAGATCAAGGACATCGCGTAATTTATCCTTGCACTGACGGGCGGCACGAGCTACCTGTCAGTGCAAGCGAAAAGGCATCCTCCACGATGATCAGACACGGAAGACATATCATAGGCAGCAGGCGCAGACGCGTCTGATTTCTGCTGTGTCGTTCCGGTAGCTTAGCGGTCCAAAGCCACCCGCTCATAACGGGCGGATCGGGGGTTCGAATCCCTCCCGGAACACCAGCGGCCCCGTGGCCAAACTGGATAAGGCAATGGACTTCTAATCCATAGACTGTAGGTTCGAATCCTACCGGGGTCGCCATTTCTTCCTAAAAACCTGTCTTCTCGGCGTCAGCGCCGATGAGTTGATATCGCGGGGATGCGCCTCGCGAACCACCTCGGAGGCCGCTGTGAGCGAACCCAAGTTTTTCCCCCTGAACCCTGAACCCGCTGAGCCCAAGGAGGGCTCGATCACGACCGCGGCGTGCAGATCCTGCGACATCTGCGATGTCCTGATCGCCGGCATGGGCGGGCCGGGCAACGGCTCGATCTGTTTCGAGTGTGGAACCCTCATCAAGCGCGGCATGGTTAAAATGGATCGCGAGAAAGTTGTCTCAGCATACGCTGCGCTGGAGATGTCTGATGTCTGACCCCATGTATGCCCTCATCGACCCCAATTGGGGTCAGCCTAAGGCTATCGCCAGCACGCGCCGGGAAACCGTGGAAGACGCCTGGGCGGCAGCCATTCTTTGCGAAGAGGCATCCCTCTACAGCGGACGGTCGCAATTCCCTCTTCCCAATGGAACGCCCGGCAAACGGTCCCGTCTCGAAGCAAGCGGCTACCGTGTCCTGCCGGTCGACACTGACAACAACATCCTGGACATCTGATGCCGAGCTACAGCGCTCCCTACGTCCACCTCAACACCTCTGAAGCAGAGAACTTCCTAGCAAAGTCCCGTGAAAGCACCGGCGCTGGGCTCCACGAGCCCTTCAAAGGGCTGATCATTCTGTGTCCTGACGCGATTGCGGCTCGAGAGATTGCCATCCATGGTACGTCGATCTCAACCTCGCATGGCCCTGGTTTTGAGCAGGTGGCGATCGATACCCTGAAATGGTGTCTTGGGGTCGGCGGCACCATCAGCATGTGTGTGGATCAGGTACCTGATTTTCAGGAACTCCACGACGGCTTCGAGGTTGTCCTGCATCCGCACGCCGATCCCAAGTCTGAAACCGTTATGGCAGCGCTGGCCAAGTTCGAAGCCGTGACATGTCTTCCAGCACGGCAGCCCGTCATCTGGGTATGCGCGTCCCGAGAAGACTACGATACCGCGGTCTCGGCCGGCGATATTCCTGCGGACATCCCAGCATGGCCTGACGGGTCGGGCCCGAACAACGTCATTAACCGCCAGCACGATGATCTGGACGTGGTTGTCATCGACGGTGAAGGACGCTCTGTCTGGCCTCTGACCGGTAAGGATATGGGCTCCATCCCGGCGCGGCTTGTTCTCGTTGGCGAAAAGCCATCCGAAGACCTGATGGATGGCATCGCACAGGACATCGACGAGCACATCATTCCCAAGCAATCCCCTCCGATGTTGTGATGCCGAAGTCCCGTCTCATGCGTCTCCACGGCCATCTAGCACTCACGACATCCTGAAAAAGCGAGCAACCATGGCTACCCGAGATATCAGCACCAATGACATCAAATACGCTGCCGAACTCTGCCGCGCCGTCTACGATGAAGAGCCGCACGTCGATGGTTGGGTGCCACTGAAGCTTTCAGATCTCGATGTCCCCGAGGGCTATGAGCCCGACGGTCGATACGTGAACGAGAACTCGCTCGCCTTCGTGCGGACCACTGAAGTCGATGGCGTGACCACCTTGGCCCTCACCTTCAAGGGAACCGATCTGCTGTGCCACCGTGACTGGGGAGACAATATCCTCAACATCAACGGCCACTATGAGAAGCTGCGCCCATTGGTCGAGGCGATCGACCGCTACGTGGAACGCATGGGCATTGAGAGGGTTCTAGTGACCGGCCATAGCCTTGGCGGCGCCATGGCTGAAATCTTCATGGATGAGCACCGGTCTGACAGGTCGAAGGTCACCTACCACGGCGTGACATTCGGAAGCCCGGGCGCACAGTTCACGGCGGATACCGACGACCCTCGCATGCTCGCCTTCCGCCATGCCAACGACCTGGTGCCGAAGATCGCCTCCGTTCGCGACAGCTTCGGCAAAGGCTACTCGTGCACCGGCCGCCTTATCGAGGTGTCGGATACCACTGATCGCTTCAAGGGCATGCTCGGCGGCCTGAAGGCCCACGGGATTGTCCAGTACATCGAGACCATCACCCAGATGGAGATGGATCGAACCCTTCATGAAGTTCTGGCGGCCAGAGGCGACATGCAGATCGAGGTCGACTGCTCTGCGGACCGGGCTCTCACGGCGCCTGAGAGCCCTCCTCACCTGGCTATGGCAATGTGAGGTAGGCACATTTACGGGCTTGAAACTGCAATGCGATACGGAGTGAGAGACATCGAAGAAGACGTCCGTTGCCTTCGCCACTATTGGGGCGACGTCGACGGCGAAATTCCGGGAACAAAAAATGAACCAGAAAATCCTGAAAATGATGATGGAGCGGCAGGGCAAAGACCCAGCGCAGCAAGACATCCTGAAATTGGTGCGTGGCCTGCTGCTCTGCACGGCCGCAACCGGATCACTCGCCCTTATCGCGCGCGTTCTGACACATCGCCCCGAGGCGCTGGGCGGCGCCAGCCTCGCCTGGACCCTCAGTTTGCTTGCGATGGTTGCCGTGCCAGGAGCGGCCGCCCTGCTCGTCCATCGTGCGATTGCTCGCCGGCAACCTGAGCCCGCAGCCAACGACACCGCTGGGGAGGAGGACTGATGCCGCGCCGAGAGAATGTCGACCTGCAACCAGGCGATCGAGAAGCATTGAGTTCCGACGGCCGCGTACGAGCAGTCCAGCTCGCTGAACTCGAGATGGAAGATGCGCAGGAGCTTCTAGCGGCGCTCGACGAGACCTTTGGGGAGACCGCACCGTGACGACCCTCAGTGCCCTTGTTCGCAGCCAATCCAGCGCCCCGGCCGAGTCTTCCGAGCATCCTCTAAGAGACCCCTATGGGTCGGCAGGCCGGTTCGACGAGTTGCCACCCGAGAAAGCACGGCAGGCCCTCAAAGCTCTCGAGCAAGCCTTCGGCGATCTCGCCGACACCTAAACTCCCCGCAACGGCACCGACAAAGAGGAGCCGGCATCTCCAGACAACCAGAAGAGAAGACACCATGCCTGAAAACGAGATACCGCAATACGCTGCCTACCAGGGCACAGACCTGAGCCGCAGAGGTCGCAAGATCCTCAACTGGGCCTATGCCACTGCCAACGGCAAGGTAAGCGTCGATGTGACCATGCAGGAAGCCGACGGCGGCTACCTGTACCATGCATCCAGCAAGTCCGAACTCCTGCCTGACCCCATCTCCAGCACCGACCTTGCTGTCCTTCGATCTCAGATCGGCGACATCTTGAACGCCAACCTTGAGGCCCGGGACGACGCACTATGGAGCGACTGCATTGGTCTCTCGCTATTGGTGCGCGATGACGGCGGCTATGCTGGCGGACCGGACTACGGACGAGAAAAATGTGAGATCGGCATGACCCTGAACAGGGTTCCCTTGCGGGTCAAGAAATCCACCTTCCAAAAGGGTAACGACCTCCACAACGGCGAAGTCACAGTGCTCGCGAAGGGGCGAGAACTGCGTGTTGCCCAGCAAAGCGGTGATGAACTCGATCCGGGCGTGCCAGGTCAGCCGCCGGTCCGTATCGATCCTGATAAGGCGACCGTCGTCGTCTACGACACACCTGAGAATTCAGAGAAGCTGGACCAGCTCAGCACGATGATGGCTCTCTTCTCCAAGCGCCTACAGGATCGCTTTGCTCCGGAGCGCATGCGGGAAGACGGCATTCCTGAGCCCGAGGACGTCCGCGACATGATGGATAAGGCTTTCGCCGAAACCATGGTCCCAAAGGACGGAGGGATGAAGCCATGAGCTACCAGACACTCGGAGAAATCATCGCCAGCAAGAATTTCGAGGGCCGCCGAGTCCACGAAGACTATGGGATCGACCCCGAAACGATCGAGGATCTGCTCTACGACCGACCCAGCGGCCTCTACAGCTATTCGAACTCGCATGGTGACGCATTCCTAAACAACGAGAACCTCCAAGTCGTTGAGCTCAATACCTGGATCTGTACCGATACGGGTGTTGGCATGAACCTCATGCTGCTCAACGATGAACCGATTGCTGTTTCCTGGCAGAGCGCCCGCAGAAACCCGACGAGCTACGCTTTCATTTCAGAGGAAGCCTATGAGCTGTTGCGGGAGGCCTGGGAACGTCATCGCCCTGAGCGCAACATCCAAGACAAGCTCATCGATGCCGAAACCTTGGCAATGCCGGTCGCGCCGGCCGGCCAGGCTGCCTATGATATCGAGGATCGGGACGCGACCAACCTCCGCCTTTCAGCGGTTGGCGTAGCAGGCTGGATGGATGAACTCGACAGGGCCGGAAATGGCCTGGCGGACGTCGAAAACGTTGAGACTCTGAAGGCCGCACTGGCCTCATGCGAAGCGCATGTTTCATCGCAGCGCGCTCTGCTGGATCGCATCGCGGAAAACTCTGAGAATGGGGTTCCTGGTCCCTGCGACTTCGTGGAAAGCGTAGAAAAGGAGCTGAAGGTAACAGCGAGGATATGTGCCCACTCCTAAGAGATCGACTTGCTGCCCTCGAGGTCAATGCTCCGGGACCCTAAGCACGCGGAACACCTACAAGGAACGCCCAGCGCCGAGCTTGAAGCCCGCGCTGGGCGCTTCTGTTTACGGAGCCGGCGCCGGCGCACGGGCCCAGTCGGGAAGCTCATCGGAAGCTATCAGATCGCAAGCCGCCGGGTTGTCGAGCGCATCGGCGTTGGCCTCCTTCAGAGAGTCCTCGAGATCCCAAACGCTGTTCTTCCCGGCTTCAATCCATTCGCCGTTGAGGTCGATCTCCATTGCGACAATCTCGTTTGCGACCAGGTCGAACGCGAACCGGCAGTCACGCGCGACCAGGCCACCATCTTCTGAAAAGAGATGTGTCCAAAGGTTGTCGGGTCCGTCTGCAATGATGTAGCTCATTCTGCCTCCTGAAGCTGTAGTCTGGAACTGCTGGCCGTGGTGAAACCTGCAAATATCTATCCTTAATTTTTGTAATTCGTAACTCCACGCGCACATGTAAACCAAAGACAAGTGCTTTGAGGATAGTCTAATGAAATTCAGAAGAAGGTATGCGCGTCGCCGGGAGCGCGGTCTCAGCTATCTGGAACTGGTCGGCGTCCTGTTCGCGATCACCATGATCTCGACCATGATCGGCTCCATGCTTGCTGACAACGCCAGAACCATGAAAGCGCAGAGCAACGCTGAAAAGCTCCGCACCATCACGGAGACGGCTGAGCGCTACATTGCCACTTACCAGACCGATTTGGCCGCCGCAGTTGCCGGTGGCGGCACACTAGCGATCCCGGTCGCCCGCACCTGCGCAGGCTGCGCCCAGCCCCCTGCGCCGGCAGGGTTCCAAACGCTGCAGGATGCAGGCTTCCTGCCAAGCTCATTCGTTGATGTGAACAGCAACCAGCAGAGCCACGCCCTGCTCGTGCAGAGATCGCCGTCTGGGGGCGTTGAAGCCATCATCACGACCTACGGCGGATCGCGCATGTCGGACGAAGACATTGGCTATGTCTCGAGCATGATCGGCGCGGCCGGCGGCGGTGTCTTCAGCAACGCAGCGATCGGGCCGACCAACCAGATTTCCGGTGTGCACGGCGGCTGGGGTGATGCGACCTCGAACTGGAACGCCTCCATCGGCGGAACTAGCGTCCGTCCGTCCTCGGGCACCGTGCAAGTCTCCATGGACCTTGCAGGCATTGCCGGCCTCGGCGGCGTCGACCAGTCCAAGTACCTGCACCGGACCCCTCAGACTGACGCCACGCTCAACGGCATGGAGACCGATCTGAACATGGCTGCGGACGGAACCCGTCACAACATCAACAACGCAAACCAGGTCACTGCAAACTTGATGACCGCGAACAGCTCGATGAGAACACCTCGAGTGTATGACGCCAACAATACGGCGTACTTCATTGACCCGGCGAGCACGTCCCGCGTCAACGCCCTGAATTTTGGCCCCACTCTGATGAGCAGCCGACGGATCGACTGGAACTCCACCTCGGGTTCGACCGCAGCTGGTGTAATCGATGGCCGCACAGAATTTGAGGGCGGAATAGTGACGTTCAAAGGGCCAGGGAACATCTCGTTCAACACGAGCTCTGGTGCCGCCATCTTCAATGCGCCGGCCGTCTTCAACAACGACATTAGCCGCAATGGTGGCAGTCCGGTCCGTGTGGCTGATGACCTGACAGTCGTTGGCACCCTGAACTCAGGCGGCTCTGTCTCAACTCCAACCGTAAACGCGACCACCGTGTCGGCTACAACCGTTTCGGCTACGACCCTAAACGCAAGCCAAGATGTGAACGCGACGCGTGATGTTGTCGCCAACCGTCATGTGAAAGCGACCTATGACGTCACCGCAGGAAGGCACATCCATGTGACCTATGACGTGAACGCGGGCCGCAATGTCCTCGCTTCCAACCTCGTTCGAGGTGCTCAGATAGTCTCCACAGGCAATGCCACAATTCAGGGAAACGCTGCCGTACAGGGAAGGCTCGATGTCGCACAGCACGTCGGCGTTCAGGGCAATCTAGATGTGCTTGGAAAGAGCACTGCCCGCGGAGAGTTCGTCATGGAAGGAGCTGCCACCGCTAAAGCGGGCCTAGACGTCATTGGAAATGCAGATTTTAGCAACAACATCACTGTAGCTTCCAGGGTCACTTCGAACAACGTGAAAACTCTTCGTCTCGAGTCAGACAAGGTCATCGCCGACCAGTTGATCATGATGTCCGACCGCCGCTTGAAGACTGACATCGAAGACCTCAAGAGCGCTGATCTCATCAACGACCTGCGCCCGGTTTCCTTCCGATGGAAAAGCAACGGTGAGAAATCACTCGGCTTCATCGCCCAAGAGGTCGAGGACGTCGCACCTGAACTGGTCGCAACCGATGCGAAAAATGGCATGAAAGCGGTCCGCTACATCGACCTGATCGCCCCACTGGTCGCCAAGGCGCAGGCCACGGACGCTAAGATGGAAGCTCTCGAGGAGCGGCTAGAAATCCTCGAGGCCGCCCGCTGAGGCCAGCCACTTTCAACGATGAAAACGCCCTGCCATTCGGTGGGGCGTTTTCTTTTGGGATTCACGAATTGCTGGCATTTTCACCGCACTAGAAAAGTCAACATCACCATTAGAGAGCGCATGATGAGTGACATCCGAGAGCAGGCACATCGCCTCACCCTGATCAGCAATGTCATCTGCGACGAGCAGCCGCTTGAGGGCATTTCCGACGCGGACCTTGCTTGGATCGAGAAGAAGTTCGCGGGTTGGAACTTCCCGCTTCCTAGGGAGCTCATCGAGATCTGGAGGTGTACCTCCGGATTGCCCCGTCATGACTATGATGCAAGCCTCCTGAAGGCGGCCCTGGGCGTGAAGTCAGAAGATGATCCTGATGTGGACTGCCTGTCGGACTATGATGTCGAACGCTATGGCATCCTCAATTTGGGTAATGCGCATCATGCTTCCTTCACCATGAACCGCGAGGGAATGACGAGCTTGGAGACTATGTCCTTCGACATGCAGCCTGCGGCCTTTCCGTACTCCTTTGCGGAAGGCTTTGCTCTCTACGTGGAGGCGGTCGAACAGGAAGTGTCCGATGGGCATTTCGCAATCGAGGATCACTCCTTGGTCTAATCGCAATGACTCTGAAACATGACCTTGAGAGGCCGATATCACGGTCTCCACCGATTCCGGCGTAGATCTGTGCGATCGGATGGAAATCCTGAATCCTTGAGCCCCCCTAAGCCCAGACACCTTGTGCGACGAAGGCAGTGCCTGGGTGACTAGAGTGGTTCTGGAAATCTCCTGCTACAGCTGCTATATCTCTTTCCAAGGAGATCGACATGACCTCGTTTGACGTCATCATGAGCGCTGGTTCAGTGCTGGCTGCGGGAGCGTCCGTAGTACACATGGCGCACCTCTTCCGCACGAGCGGGCGTGAAGCACCGAATGACCCGATCCGAGTTCGCAGGTTCGTCGAAAACGCGCCGTACGAGGGTATCTACAACATTCTCAGCAAGTGAGCTCAAGCTGAACGTGCAGCTCGGGCACAACTTGGGTCTATGCACAGAGCATTCATTTCTCCATGAGTGCCGATGCAACCGCTATGACCTTGGGCGACATCATCATCCACGTGTGAGACACAGGCATCGTCACTTTGGTCTCAGCCGGCATCGAGAAGGCAGAGCGCACCGAGACCTTCCCATCGTCGGGGCCTGGGATCAGCGCAGAGAAGACCGGGCTCATCGAGCGAGTGCCCGCGATCACCGCCAACTCCATGTCGGCTTCTTGCGGGAGCCTGTTCGGGAAGCTGTCGGGCTCCGTCCCTAGCTGCAGCCCCGCGGGACCGTTGAGGACTCTGAAAATCTTCCAATCCTGAAACCGGTCGACAATTTCAGAGCCCGCGCTGGGCGGCCCAAGGAGGACAGCGCGACCGAAGCGGGGATCAGGGTGCTTCGACACCCAGTGCCTCAGAAGGATGCCTCCCATCGAGTGGGTCACGAAGTGAATGGCCTTCGCATCCCGACACGCTTCCAGGGCCTCAGGAAGCGCCTGCTCGGCCAGCGTCTCGATGTCAGCGGACCGCGAAGGGTAGCCCTGGTTCACCACCCGGTAGCTCTGCGCCTCGAGGCTACGCTGCATCAGCCACATGGACGCCGGCGACCGGTTGAGACCGTGCAGGAGAACTACGCACATGTCCCTTGATGCCTGCCCCGTTGTCGCTGCCCCCGGGAGTCCGAGGGCAGCGAGGAGCATGCCTTGAAAAAGCTTCCTCACGCCGCTGTCTCCTCGGTGGAAAGGATACGGGCGGTGAGCGCCGGGTAGTCTGTCTTACCTGAAGCCAACAGCGGGATGTGATCCATCACAAGGACTTCGGCGGGTACCGTGATTTCGGCCACACCCTGCGCCTTTGCGACACCGGACAGTTCCTTACGGGTTGCGCCGGTCTGATCGGTCACCAAGACGACCTTCTCTCCCTTGCGGGCATCTTTGAGTGCGATCGCGGCCACGTGTGCGTCCGGCCAAGCCTGAGCTGCCAGAACCTCCGCGGCAGCCAGCGAAACCATCTCACCGCCGACCTTCGCAAACCGCTTCGCGCGGCCGACGATCCGGATGAACCCAGCATCATCGATCTCTACGATGTCCCCGGTGTCGTACCAGCCTTCTTCGGGCGCATGGATGGCGTCTCCCTGCCCGTGCAGAAGATACCCCGCCATGATGTTCGGGCCGCGGATCCAGAGCCGGTTTCCGTCGATCCCGGGAACCGGTTCGAGGCGCGTCTCGAGGTAGGTCATCGGCCGGCCCACAGTGCCAGTCTGCGCCTCCATGGGCGTGTTGAGAGCAACGATCGGGCCGGCTTCGGTGGCACCATATCCCTCGAGGATGCGCACGCCGAATTTCTCGGCCCACATCGCACGGGTGGCGGATTTCACCGGTTCAGCCCCGGCAATCGCCGCGCGCACCGTTGCGAAATCATAGGCACTCGCCCGGCGGCCCCAACCGGCCAGGAAAGTATCGGTGCCGAGCACGATGGTCGCACGGTGCGCGTAGGCCATTTCGGGCACGATCCGGTAATGCAGCGGCGAAGGGTACATCATCACGCTTACACCGGAGATCAGCGGCAGGAGCACACCCGCCGTGAGGCCGAACGAGTGAAAGAGCGGCATCGCATTGAGCATCCGATCCCGCACGCTGATATCCGTCCTCGAGCGCACCTGGGCGACGTTGGCAATCAGGTTCGCATGGGTGAGCACCACCCCTTTCGGGGCGCCTTCTGTCCCCGACGTGAAGAGAACGACCGCCGGGTCATTTGGCAGCATCTCGATGTCGGCCGCCTTGCGCGAAGCAATCAGGGCTTTCACCTTTGCTCGTAGCCCGATCTCGGCCTTGAGGTCATCAGTCCACAGGATTTCGATCCCGCCTGCGACCAGCTCGTCGACAGTCTCTGAAATTTTCGCCTGCTCGACGAAGGCTCGGCTCGTAAGAATACGCTTGATGCCCGCCGTCTCGATCGCCGACCGCATCGGCCCAGCGCCCAAAGCCGGATTCAGGATCGCCGGCACGCGGGCAGCCCGCCAGAGGCCCATCAGCACAACTGGTGCCGCAGCCACGCCTGGAAGCAGGACACCTACGCGCTCGCCCGGCTCTGTCTTCTCCTGCAGGAGTGCCGAGAATGCTGCCGCGCCCACAGCGATCTTCTTGCGTGTGAGCTTCGTGCCCATCGGATCGGTCGAAGCGATACCACTGCGGCTCAAAAGAGTTCGCGCTTCATGAAACGCCTCGGGGATCGTACCGGCCTGGCTGAGTGCCTCGAACCGTCCCTTCTCAAGAATGCCCTGCAATGCTCGGGTTGCTGCCTCTCTACGGACGCGTCCTTTAAGGTCTTCGGCGACCTCGAGGTTGACGGGCATGCTAACCCGGACCCGGACCTTCGGAAACAGACGGCGCGCCATGCCTGGGATGCGTCGGGTGAAGATCGAGCTTTCCAGCCCCTCGATGTGCACCGGAACCACCGGTGCACGGGCAGCATCCACCATCCAGGCGCTGCCCGGGTAGGTCTTCATCAGAGCTCCATGCGTCGAGATGCGGCCCTCCGGGAAGATCAGAGCGGCACCGCCCTCTCTGATTTCTTGCGCAAGCCCCTTGGCGGCCATCGGACGTTGCGGGTCCAACGGTGCAATTTTCAGAGTCTTCGCGAGACCCTTCAGCAGACGTCCCTTGGCCCAGCCAGTGTTCACCGCGATGTCGACCTCACGATCGATCAGCGAAAACAATAGCGGCCCGTCCGCGAACGACGTGTGGTTCGCCACATAAACGACAGGGCCATCCACCGACAGGTTCTCTGCCCCCTCGATCTCAAGGCGGAACCAGGTCTTGAGGACGACCCGCCCGATCCACTGCAGAGCTGCCCGCGGGAAGAAGGCCACGGCACCCACGAGTGCCAGGACAGCGCTTGCTGCAACCACCAGGAAGATGTCGGACAGTCCCATGCCCGCACTCACCCCAACCGACATCATTCCAGACGCCGCAGTGATGCCCAGCGCATTCAGGATATTGAAGCCCGCCATGACCTGCGCTCGCTCGCCTGCCGCGGCCCGGGATTGAATGATCGCCTTGAGAGGAACGGCAAACATCCCGCCACCGAAGGCCATTGCGAACAGAGATACTACAACGAAGAGCCCTTCCGGGATCGCGAGCAGCCCGGCCAAGCCAGCACCTTCCTGGAGCCGATCAAAGCCCGCAAAGACGCCAAACGCCGCCGCGGCCACGAGCACCGAGGAAGGTACCAGCAAGGATGCCCCAACACGCCCCTTGAGACACATACTCGCGAAGAAGGAGCCGGCGCCGATACCGATCGCGAAGAGAGCCATGACAAGCGTCATCATGATCTCACCACCCCCGAGTTGCATCCGCAGGTACGCAGGGAGCGTCGACAGGTACACCGCGCCGGCCGCCCAGAACCAGGACGAGAGGATCGCTGCCCTGAGTGCGGTGCGGTCAGAAATCAGAGTATTCAGGATGCGCCAGTTACCGGCAAGCGGGTTCAGCGGCATGTGCAGGTTCGGTGCCGCTGCTTTGGTCACCGGAAGCTGCCACGCCCAGTAGATGCCGATCAGGGCTACGACAATCGAGGCCACACCCACCCACAGCAGGGTTCCTGCGCCAGCAAGGATGCCCCCAGCGACGGTGCCTGCGAGAATTGCCAAAAAGGTCCCGGTCTCGAGCCATGCGTTTGCACCGGTGAGTTGATCCCGTTTCAGACGCTCCGGAAGCCACCCCAGCTTCAGCGGCCCGAAGAACGCGGACTGCGTCCCCATCAGGAAGACAATCGCAAGCATCGCTGGAACGGAGCCCGAAAGCATGATGGCGAGAGCGGATACCGAGAGAACGAGTTCGCTGACTTTGACCGCGCGGATCACCTTCGCCTTCTCGAACTTGTCGGCCACAATGCCTGCCCATCCAGAGAAGAGAACGAACGGCAGCATCAGCAAGCCCCCAGCCAGAAGACCCGTCGTCGCCGCTTGTTCGGCCGGCACACTCATTGCTGCGTAGACGATGATGGCAGCTTTCAGAAGGTTGTCGTTCAGCGCTCCAAATATCGCTGTAGCAACGATCCCGAAGTAGCTGAGAAATCTATTTGAATCGAAAATCATGAAAACTGGTCCTTCTGAAAATTACTGGGCGCCCAAGAGCTTCAGGATGCCCTTGAGGATCTCGTCATGGTGAGAGATCGCCGGCCTGGAAATGCGGCCGAACAGCATGAATGTGAGCGGTTGCAGCGCGGCCCCCATGACCATTGCAGTCGCCATATCGATATCGTCGACTTCGATGGCGCCGGTGGCACGTGCGGTCTCGATCGCGTCCCGCACCATCGTCAGCGGTGTGGCATCTTCATCCGCAACGGCTTCATTCAGGGTGTCGTGTTGTTGGGCGAGCAGAAACCGGATCAGGTACGCATCTTTGTCGAAGCCTTTCAGCATCACCTTCAAGTACGCAGACAGGCGCTCCTCGAGGGTCATCTTTCCCTCTGCCGCGGCATCCATCTTCGCTGCAAAGCCCAGGTAGGCTTCCCTGAACACCCGGATCGCCAGCTCTTCCTTTGAGTTCGTGTGCCGGTAGATCGCGCTCTGCACGATCCCGCATTCCTGCGCGATGTCCTTGATCGAGACCTCCGCGTAGCCCCGCTCCGCGAACAGCCGCAGGGCCGTCGTCTCGATCAGGGATTTCCGTGTTTGCGCTGCCTTCGCCATACCTGTTGCCTACCTTTCCAAATGTGAGTGAACGTTCACTCACATTTTTAGATATGGCAGAGCATCCCCAAAAGCAAGGCTCTAGAAATGCGAAGGCCGCGCTCAGCTCTGGCGCGGCCTTCTTGAGTTGCGATCAGGTGACTTCAGAACCGCAACGCGTCGGGCTTACGCACCTCACGCGGTTCCACGGTCTGCGCCCTCACTTCCATCAGCTTGTCGATCAGATTTTCAATGTCGCCGCCAGCCCGCGTAAAGCTCGAAGTCGCGCGGTTCTCTTCGTACCCCTTCATCGGAGTCAGCGGTGCCAACTGCTTAGCACCGCCTGAAACCTTTTTCGCAAAGACCTCGGCTTCGCCCAGGCCTGGGACAGGCATCGAAGTGAGTTCGACGCGTTCCGGGAACGCATCGTTGAAACCTAGATCCCATGTGTTGATGTATTCTGTTGAGCTAGCGATGTGAAGCGTGCCACTCTCGGGCTCCGACCACATGATAACCGTTTTCACTCCCAATTCGCCCGCAAATCCAGCGTCTTCTAGAGCGCTATCGAACAGCAAGTGCCCGGCTGCCCGCGACAAACCTGCGCCAGGAGACATCATCGCCATTGCCGCACTGTCCTGCTCCACGGCACTCAAAACAACACCCTCTGCGCCGCGGGCGGGGTCCAACGTCTCTGCGAGGGATTGCACAGCTTCCTCAAGTGTGCCTCCCCACAGGCTATTTGGGTCCTGCCCCTTCCTAATCAATTTTGCTTTGTGGTCTTCTGGGAATTCGGGCGCCGAACTTGTGAATGCCACGAGCTCATTACTGTTCGTGTCAAAGACCATATGAGTTCCCTTAGTTTGCTCAACGAAGCGGCTCACCTCTTTGGTCTTGTCGTTGCCTGATGCATCCGGCTTCGGAACACCGTTTGGATTGCCCGCGAACGCGGACGCGACTTGTAGAAATAGGTTTTCCGTCTTCATTTTGGCACTCTCACTTGGTCAAGTAGAGAGTGCCCCACTTTTTTACCTTGCACCGGCGGCGCCACCTCACGTCTACAAATCATTGGAGGGCAGATCATGCCAGATGCAGCAATCGAAGATATGCGATGGCAGAGCAGGAACTCGAGACCTACGAATTCGCGGAATACGAATTCGTCGACAGCAGCGGGTGGGAGTTCACGTCAGGGTCTGACCGTCTCGAGAAGCCGATCTTCATCAAAGATCCGGAGCGAGCTGATGAAGACACCCAACTGGGCGCTTTCATTGTCGAGTTCGAAGCGGGTTCAGAGACTGTGGTCTCTGCGGAAGCCAGGCTGAATGGTGTTGAGATCGGCTACAGAGCACCGAAAGGACTCTCCCTATAATTTAAACGCGCTCGCGAGGCCCCCGGCTTCCTGTCCCTCACAAAGCCTCCTCGCGAGCGCGCACTTCCCCCGTTGACACAGCATGGTCGCTCAGACAGCGGTACGGGCCCGCCTGCCTTCTTATTCGCTTGCCTGTATGGAACCGCAGCCAGTTGATCAAGGGATATTTGTTATGGCCCCCATGTGCTTGATTAGCCGTATGGCGTCAACGAGAAATCGTGAAAATGGTCCCCTCACGTCACGTGAAGCTTACAACCATACGGTGATTTCGAACTCTCCAAGCAGTCGGTCCTCACCGGCCTCGCGTTTGAGGAAATCTGCTTCCCAGTCAGTGTCCCCGAAGGAGCTCTTGTTGCTGGTCTCTGACGTCATCATTAGGCGCGACATCTCGGGAGCCAACAAAGCTTTCGCCATTCGCGTGACCGTCCTCTCCGCATAGCGGATGTCCTCATCGAAGCTCGTCGCCTCTTCCCAGGCGTGATTGCGGATCCAGCCCGATTTCCGATCGACGCCGAACAGGCGAAATTCTGCATCCCGATCGAGGTCTGCTGTCCAGCACCTCTGCACGACGTCATTCGCCTTCTCACGCCAGGCATCGAACTTTTTCAGGATCTTCGTCGCCGAAAATTCGAACTCCTCGCTGCCTTGCTCAAGTTCCGGGCCGCGTTCGTCATCCTCGTCAAGACGGATGAACTTGTTCTCCAGGACCGCCACGTAACCCCCAGCGGCCCAGTCGAAAGCCTCGCGGGGCACCGGGCTGAACATCGGAGCGTGCTTCATGAGGCCCAGCGCATGATAGCCACCAAGCTTCACGGACTGTCCAGGCTCCCAGTAGCCGAGATCGACCAGGCCACGTGCCGAGCGCATGTCAGGCTTGAAGGCAGGATCCTTGATAAGGCCGTGCAGGGCATCGCGCTGGGCAGGTGTCATCTTCTTGGTACTCCGGTTGCTCCACCAATAGATATAAATCTATTTTTCACGTCAACATTCTATTCTTTTACGCCTCCGGTTGAGCCGCTCAATATGATCGGCATCACGCGCTGGGCAGTGTTCCTGATTGCGCTCTGCAGCAAGGGGACGCCGCCGCCGTCCACGGCTTGCCAGTTGAGGCTTCGCTTTCGTTCATTACCGAACGCTGCAACCAAGATGTCGACGCCTTCCTCGCTCGCCGCAAGCGCGATCCGGAAAGGCTCTGTGTGCTGAGCGGAAAGCTCACGGGCATGGTATTTGGCGAACCTGTCTCCGCCGCGCATGATCTCCGCTCGTTGAGAAGGTAGGTCGCTGAATGGCTCGATAAAGGGTGCCTCATGACCGCTTGTTGACGACGTAACTGGCGGGATATCAGACATCACCGTCTCCCCTCGCATCCCACTTTGCCTGGCCGGCTTCGAGTTCCTCGATGACCCCAGCGGGAACGATGATGCCCCCGGCCTTGAGGGATTTCAGGTTTGCCGCGCAGGCACCCGGGGAGCGGTGGTTGAAGTCCTGACCGGCCGCCGGGTGCTCAATCACCTCGGGAGGATTCAGTCTTTCCCATTCATCGCGGCGCTTCTTGGCGGCATCGAACGCCGGCTGCTCTTTCGCATGCGGAACGATGAACGACAGTGGGTGTGGTGGTCCGCCAAGAAGAGGTCGAGTGTCCCGCACGCTGGTGATCCAGTTCCCATCGAGATCTGCCCAGACCCACACATCGGACTCGTCGCCCTTGTCACTCGAATACTTGCAATAGGCCATCAGGCTCCCCTCTTTTCAATCTCTGGTGCCCCAGTTGCCCGGATACCGATATCTGGTCCCACCGCAAAGCACGCACATTGCTTCGGTCTCGCCCGAAGCCTCGTCTTCCTCTGACACCTGACATTTTCCGCTGATGTCGCAGCCCGGGACGTAGTCGGGGTGATCGACCGGCAGCTCTGTGGGGTCGACCTCGACCTTTGGCAGTCGCCTGCGGACCGGATTGTAGATCTCTGGGCTAAATTCAGAGTCGATTTCAGAGGCCGTGAGCGGGCGCCATCTCTCACAATCCTCTGCGAGCATCTGATCTTTGCCGCGGGTGAGTTCACCGGCGGTCAGCAGACGGTAGCGAATTTCGCTGCTCACTGTTCCTCCTCCTCGTCCATCTCCGCCTGCTCTTCCAAAAGCTCCTCAATCACGCTGTCGGGAACCAGGAGACCAGCTGACTTCAGCTCTTTTAAGTGCTCTGCGCAGGCGCCCGGCGACGAATGGTAGAAGCTTTGGTTCGCAGAAGGGTGATCGATCTTTACGGCGGGGTTAGACCGCTCCCAGGCCGACCGGCGAGCTTGAGCCGTCTTGTAAGCCTTGTGATCGAACCCGCTTTCGAAGAGAGCTGTCGTGCCCGTCGGAGGGCCTCCCACAGGATGCCTCAGGCCCCGCACATGAGTGACCCATGCTTCCGGACCGCCGGCATAGACATAGACGTCGCATTCTCCGTTGTAGCTCGACCATCTGCAGTAGGACATTTTCGCTCTCAATCATTGTGGACCCGACCGGCCGCGTAACCGGCATCTTCCGTTCCAAACCTCGGGTGGTCCCGAGGGGGCAATCGGCGCTTTATCCGCATTAAGCTACAGGCCCGTATTCCTTACTTCTCCCCGACCAGGAACTCGCCATTCGAGATTCTGGTGGAGATCTCCGCGACCTTCTCGAGTTGCTCATTCAGGCCTTCGTAGACCTCTCGAGCCTCTTTCCCGAAGTGCGCCTCGACTTCCTCCGGCGTTTTCGGAGTGTAGCCGAACTCAGCCGCTCCAGCGGGATGGATGAGCGCATTGACCGCAGCACGCCAGAGAACGCCCTGAAGGCTGCGATGCAGCTCGTCGCCCGCTGGCTCGTCGTTCTGTCTATCTTCCGGCATCATCGCCTTCCTTTGTTGCCGAGAAGCCGCTCGAGCCTCTCTGATTTCTGTCGTTCTTCCGGCCCATGACTCGGCCACAGCCTCAAGTCCGAAGTCTCCGCTGCCAGAAGTGACATCACCTCCGGACGGGCCAAGAGGCCCCGCACTTTTTCACCCGCGGATGGCCGACCCTCAACGATCATCGCATTCAGCGCCGACCTTTGTTTGCGAGAAGCCTCTTCAAGCAGTTGGTCTTCGGCTTCGGCGGCGTCCGAGGGACTTCAGGCACCGCAGCAACCTCAAGAAGCCAGTCGAGGCTGGCGTGTCCTGCTGAGGGGGCGGCGAGTGCTCTTCCGGGGAAGAAGCGGATCCTGTCTGGATGCATGTGTCGTCTCCTGTTTTTACTCCCCGAAGCGGCCGCTTGAGCCACCCCATGAACACGTCGTCGCCTTCATAGAATTTAGACCCCTCGACGAAAGACAAGCCCTGACAGCAACTGATGTATTGCTCCCGCGTGATCTGCCCGCTCACGAAGGCCGCCTTGGCCTGGCCGTGGTATGAGGTCGGTTTCTTCGCCACGTCAGCCTGCGTACTTGGCTTGGAGGCGAGCGAGCTCAGCGCGTTCCTCGGCTTCCACAGCCGCAGTTTTCTTCGCGGCGGCCGCAGCTTCGCGACGTGCGATATCCTCGCCTTCTGCTCGGATGCGACCTTGCACGGCTTCGATCAACCCGGAATCATCGAGTTCAAGCCACGCGCAGGGAAACCTGAGCTGCTGCTGGTCCGAGTATCCGTATTGGCCGTAGCCTTGGACCTTCACCCGCACATGGGTCTCTCCGATCTTGAAGCTCGCAACCGAGAACCTCTGCCAAGGGACTGCCCGGAAGCCGGTCGAGACCGCATCTTTCTGACGCGCATACTCACGCCAGACACGGCTAACCTTCTGCATGGCGATCCCCTCGATGGAGTCGAAATCAGCCTTCTTCTTTCGGTAGGTCTCGGAAAATTCAGTCATGCTTTAGGTCCTTACTCAGGGGCTCAGTCTTCGGTCAGGAGATCGCCAAGCAGGCTCGGTCGAAGGCTCTTGAAGAACGCCTCACACTTGGCCTGGCCGGCGTTTCCTGCCAGACACTCTTGAACGGGGTCGAACGCGCCGCGCAGAGGCTCCGGCGGCTCAAAGATGTGGGTCAGGGTCACACCGGTGGTGATGATCGCGACACAGGCGACCGCACAGAGTCCGATCGCGTGGAATGGCTCAAGGCTGGCGTATTGCTTCAACATCATTCGGCCGCTTCTTCCCGCAGGACGTGGGCTTCATTGCACCGCTCGACCGAGCTGGTGCTCTGCAAGCAGTACTCAACCGGGTTGAAGGGCGGACCAAAAACCTGGCTGGTCGTTACGCCGATCGTGGCAAAGAGCATGCAGGCCATGATGCAAAGGGCCCAGACGTGGGGCGAGGGAAGTTCGGAGTAGGATTTCAGCACTATCGTTTTCCTTCAAATTTCAGAATGATTGCTGCCTCGTTCACTGCAAAACACCCCTCTCGGGCATAGCGAAGGAACGGATAGAGAAGCAGGTGGTCCCCGCCCGACGCGAGGAGGGACAGGAGGTCTGGAAGATGGCGGGGGCTGGCATTCTCGGCGATGAGGTACCCTTTGCGGACATACGAGATCAGCAGCATGCCGGGCACAGAAGAACCGACGGCGTGGATGTCCTGGGTCTCGTACTCATGCAGTGCCTTTCGCACAGAAGCGATCAGCGCGGCAGCAAGGGGGTGAACATTCTGGGTCATGCTGTCGGCATCTCCCCGGGGTGCAGATCGAGACCGGCCAGAAGCAGCTCTTCAAGACGGTGCCGCGCGTTGTTCTGAGCACGAGTTCCAGCACCCTCGCGGAGGGCATCCTGCAGTTCGAAGATGTCGCCCTCATCCAGGGCGATGATCACCTTGTCCCCGGAGGTCGCGCCAGGTTCCATGTTGAAGGGCAAAGTCGCCAACACGTTCGAAATCTCGTCGAGCCCCTCTGCGATCGTCGTGGAATTCGCGACCGGACGATCGAGACCGGACTTCAGCCGCCCGACGATTTCAGCCACCTTCCGCGCGCGCTGGGCGGTCAGGTCAGCATACACCGGGCGTCCATCCTTCGAATTCACCTGATGGCAGAACTCGCGAGCCCCGCGCAGCCAGCCCTCGGAGGGATCGACATTGAGCCGCCGGCGTCCGATCGGGGTGTCCACGTGGCCAACCATGTTCTCCAGGTGCTCGACCGCCTTGTCGAGCTGTGTTCCCGGTTCCCAGCCACGGGTCTGCCAATCGTCAGACTGCCGCTTCATGCGGTCGAGGTCGGCTTGCAGGCGAGCGTTTTCCGACCGGAGCGTCTCGAGTTCGCCTTTGTTTTCAGAGTTCATCGTCATCACGCCTCCAGGAGAACCTTGTCGACCTTGACCGGAATGATACCTCCGGGCATGGTCTGGCTGTTGCCTTGCCCCTCAAGATCGAGCAGTTCCCGGTATTGGCGAAGCGCGGCACTCGTCGCTTCGACCCGCAGCCCCGCCCCCTTCGAATGGCTCTCGTGGATGCGCGGGTGGTTCTCGGGCTTCTTTTCGATCTCACGCAGAACGCGCTGATCCCCGGCAGCGAAGGCCAACGCATCGAAACAGACCTTTCCGGCCGCAATGATCTCGTCGGTCGAGCGGCGGTTCCAGATCAGCATTGCCCCGTGAACGCTGTCGGCGCTTCCGCCACGAGTGCCGCAGCTGCCGCACTCAACTGCCCTGCGCCCCTCGGCCGGCACCATGATGGCGACATCGAGGCTCGCGACATCGGGCACGACTTCAGAACGGATGCAACGTTTGCGGTCAAAGCTTATCCTTTCAGGTTGGCGATCACTGACTTGCCATCGCCTTTCTATTCTTATTATCATCCAGATAGCCGCCGCCGTCAAGAATAAGTTGACATGGTGGCGTCTGATGGGCAGAGAAAATTGAACAGTAGCGAGCATCCATGAACACCCAGAAACCCACCCAAAGATGCCAACTCTTCTTCAGAGAAACAGGAGAGACCTTCGGGGACAACAAGGTTCACAGCTTCGGAGGCATCTTCGAAGCCCCGAAAGGTGCTTACGATGCGCAAGCTGTCTATCAGGTTGCTCCCCAGCGCGGTCGGGATGGCGGTCTTAGCGGCTTTGTTGTGCTGCCGGACAAAATTCCCTTCGAGAACATCAAGACCCCCTGGGGCTACTCGCCACTCCACGATCCGCAGTCAGCCTCATCAGTCGATTATTTACTGACCTCCCCGATCTGGCCTCTGTCGCAGGTCTTCAACCTCGGAGCGCTGCAGCTTCGGAAGATCGACATCCCATCCGCCGATCCTGAAAACGAAGTCTTTGGCATTTTCGGCATCCTGGCCGCATCGGATATCACCCCGGACTACGACAGTATCTCCGTGTTCGAAGGACCACACGAATACGCAGGTTTCATGGACCTGCAAGGGCGTCTGGGCCACGAGGTGCTACCCGAGCGGAATATCCCACCCATGGTGGAGCACATGCGTGGTGACAACTTCTCTGCACTCTGGCGAAAGCCTCTTTGGGGCTTCTCAGATGAGCCATACATGATCCCGAGCTTTGCTTGCGAGGAAGAGGTCAACGCCTGGAAGGAGATCGCGAAGAGGTTGGCGAGCGGAGACGCGCCTGAGGACATCCCAGAGGAGATCTGGAAGTGGCGGAGCGCTGGGCAAACTGATGAGGTCTTCGTTGCAGCCCTAACATATCTCCACGAGCAGTATCCCGACCACATCGACACCGCGTATGTCCCCAAAACCGCGGCTCAGAGCGAAGAAATCGAGCAAAGGATGTCTGAAGCAATCTCGCATGTGCTCTCATCCCCGAGAATGTAGGCCCAAGAATAAACGCTATTGTGATGCCGCTACATCTATTCTATGATTGCTCTATAAGGAAAGCATCATGACCAAAGACTGGACCCCCCTGCCCGGCGCGACCGGGCCCGACCACATTTTCTGCATCGGCGACGTGCATGGCGAGCTGGATTCTCTGAAGGCAGCGCTGGCTGAGATCGACAAGCTCGAGAAGCATGGCAACGTCCGGATCATCTTCCTGGGCGACCTGATCGACCGCGGGCCGGCACCGATCGAGTGTATCAAGCTTATGCTCCCGGGCAACCACGAGCTGATGATGCTCATGGCAATGCTGCCCGGCAAGTCGGCCGCGCATGACAAGATTGCAGTCCAGCAATGGATCGGCAACGGGGGCGGCACAGCGATCACGGAGCTCGTGGAGAAAGGCTACAAACTGAACTCTGCGGAGGACCTCAATGCGGCGTTTGAGAAGGAACTTCCCGACGACTTCATCGAGACGATGCTTTCGCGATCGCACCTGACCGCTGGTGACCTGCTCTTCGTGCATGCCGGCATTCACCCGATTGAGGACCCTGCGGAGTTCCTTGCAAGGGACCCGTTCGAGCACAACAACTGGGCGTGGATCCGGAATGACTTTCTGGACTACCGGGGCGGCTGGGATGAGACCAAGAAGCGCGTTGTCGTACACGGTCACACTCCATGGGAGCAGGATTACGGCTCTACCATGCAAGGCGCCATGAGCGAGCGCATGCGTGCATGGAAGGAGGGCGAGGTTCTGGGTATGGATTCAACGTTCGATGACACCGCGGGCGCAGACATGGTAGAAAGCCACCGGCGTATCAATCTCGATAGCGGTTGCGGCAAGTTCACGACCTCGCTGCCGTTCGCAGAGTTCTGGGATGGCCAGTACCGCCTGCATATCGTGACGCCAAGCTGATCATGGAAGCCCCTGCAGCGCCGCTGTGGGGGCTCTCAGCGACCCACCACTCCGGAAGGACTCCTGCCCATGCCAACTGTAGACATCGAGTTTCACGAACACGCAAGAGAACGTCTCGCACTCTTCATCAAGAATACGGCCGAGGGAATCGAGGAGGGCTATGGCGCGGGGAACTGCACTCCAGAAAGCGTGGCATTCTGGACCCTTCATCCCAATACGGATGTCTCGGATGGCTGGTGCCTTCTTCGTATCGAAATCGGGGGCGACGACCTGACGGACCACGAGATCGCGGCGGCCGTCCGCAAGGTCGGTACTGAACCCGAAGGCAAAAGCTGGATCTTCGGCAGAAATGTCATCCGCTGGAGTCAGTTGGCGGACATTCCCATCAGGAAGGATGGTTTGGAATGCCCGTAACCCATGGCATCTCTGGGTTCCTAAAACCATCTTCCGGGGACTGAGCGATGGAAGTTAGAGGATCGGCGTTACCCAAAGATGCCTGAGGCCCTTGCCACCACTCAACCGGAACGCCCCGGGTACGTCTACATGCTCGCCACCTGCGACACAGGGAGGCGGAAGACCTATGTCGGCTGGACGTACGATGTCACCAAGCGCCTCGAGGCTCACAATAGCGGCCGCGGGGCGAAAGCCACCAAGGGCAGGCGCTGGGCTCTCATCCACTCCGAGCAGCATCCTTCGAAGAGCGCCGCAATGTCGGCCGAGTACTTCCTTAAAAAGGATCGATCCCGCCGGCGCGAGATAGTGTCCAACTATCCATAAATGCGGTTGGCACATGTGCCTTACCCGTGGGCACTTCTAGCTGCACAGGAAAAACTCTGAATTTTGACTTGTGTTCTCCTTCTGTCTTTGGCATTGACCGTGCCAGCCGGGCTGACCTGGGTCACGGCTATGCAAAAAATCAAGAATTCAGGACGAGTAGTACAATGGAAAACCGTATCACCCTGGCCATGGTTGCCATCATCTTTCTTTCGGGGTTCGCGGCCTATATGTTCAACATGGACGTGAACAATGCTGAGGCCTCTGTCTGTCACTCCGGTTCGGATGCCCTCGTACACGGCGTTGGCGACGTCTGCATCTTCACGGGGTAATTCGCCCATGCAAGAAGCCCTGATGAAGCGGCTGCTCGACATGTTCGATGCGCCAATCATGCAAAACACCCTTCGTGGCCTCTACGTTGAAGCGATGGTTGCTGAAAGCCTCGGAGATCGGTGGAGACATACTGGTTCTGATTGGGCTGGATGGGATCTCGAGCACGACAGCGGCCTCCGTGTTGAGGTTAAGCAATCGGCTCGGCTGCAAAGCTGGGGTCCGGCACAAACGTCTCCGCGGTTCAGCATTTCAACTCCGAAAGGCTACTATCCGGATGGGAAGACGTTTGTCGAGAACACCTCCGGCGAACGTCTCGCAGATGCTTACGTCTTCGCGTGGCACGAGGGGAACGATCAGCGCCTTCCGGAGCAGTGGCAGTTCTATGTGATCAGGTCCAGCGCCCTGCCCCAGGGTCAGAGCTCGATCGGATTAAAGAAGATCAAGGATACCGGCACAGAGGCGACAGCAGAAAACTTGAAAACTGTTCTTCAAGAACTCCTGAGAAAGCCTCGCGAGACCGGTATCTGAAACGAGAAAGCCCCCGACATTGTCGAGGACTTCTATTCTGCGTTGGATTGCTGATCAACGCTGTCAGCTGTTCCCGCCGGATCGGTAGAACGAGATCCGTTGCCGATCCCGAGGCGTAAGCGTCGTGTCAATGCAGTAGGATTTCGACGAAGAGAACCATCCCCCGGAGTCTTCCTTCACCCAATCGCCCGGCGACATCTCGGCAAGCTCGAGTTCGGTTTCGATGCAGACCTCGCCAGAGACGTCGATGCCCATCTTGGCCAACTCGGAGACAGTCTTTGCGTCGGCTTTGGCGAACTCAATCTCGTAGGTCGCGCCTCCGCTCGCCACCTTTTCATAGATTGTAACACCCGGAAGCGGGATGTAGCCATCCCGTCCACGCTTCCGGATCATGTCTGTCGCGTCCGCCTCGAATTGGACATTCATCCGGCCGCCTTCGACGTACTTCTGACTCACATTCGTGAAGCCGCCTTGCTCGACGAGACCCGCCATGTATTCCTCGACGAACTCACGAACCTCGGCCTCGTCCTGGGGCTTGCCGGACATGTACTCAGCATGGACCGGCGCGTTCACAAGGTCGCCCGAAAATGCGAGCTGGACCGAGTTTTCTGCCAAAGCAATCGTCGCTTCGTAGTCATCGGGGATAATGCACCCTGCAAGGGCAGCAAAAGCAACGAGACCCGCGACCGAGCCGAGAGTGTGGATACGCATAGATTGAGTTCTCCTAGGGTCAGGATGCATTGATTTCTGTTGCGCTGCGTGATTCACGCCTCCGAAAACGGAGCGGTGACATGAGCGATCTCTTCTGGCTGACCGACGCGCAGATGGCCCGCCTGGCGCCTTTCTTTCCCAAGTCCCACGGCAGGCCTCGGGTTGATGACAGACGCGTGCTGAGCGGGATTATTTTCATCAATCGCAATGGCTTGCGTTGGCGCGATGCGCCCGCCGCGTATGGCCCACATAAGACATGGTGTGATTGCGGCGGTCGCTCTCCGGGGGCGAACGAGGTCCGGTATGTTGGCCTCATGGATATAAGCCGTGAGGAGAACGTCCTATGGAATACTATGTCGGTTTGGATGTGTCGCTGAAAGAGATTTCGATCTGCGTTGTAGACAGGGATGGCAAGACTGTAGCGCGTGGCGTCTGTCCCGCTGATCCCGGGGGCGTCGCGGGTTGGTTTCGCAACCGCGAACTTACGCCCCGACGGATCGTGCATGAAAGCGGAATGCTATCGATCTGGTTGCAGCGCGGCCTCGCAGGTCTCGGCCTGCCTGCGACCTGCATTGATGCCCGGAAGGCACACAAGAGCTTGTCGGCGCGGCTCAACAAGTCGGATGCCGCCGACGCTGAAGGTCTGGCACAGCTTGCGCGCACCGGTTGGTTCACACCGGTTCACATCCGCAGCGAGGAGGCGGACCGGCTTCGCAGCTTGGTAGGCGCGCGGGAACGGTTGATCCGGTTGCGCAAGGACCTCGAAGGTCACATTCGTGGCGTCCTCAAAACCTTCGGCATCCGTATGATCGGCATTGGCCAGGGACGGCAGAGGCAAGCGTTCCGCGATCAGCTGGCAGCAGCGGGCGAGACCGACCAGGTTTTGCGGGTCATAGCTGATGCCTTCATCGCTACCCATGCCAAGTTGTGCCAAGTGGCGGACGACTTGGACAAGGTGGTGAGGAAAACGGCCAAGGTCCATCCAGTCGCGCGCCGCCTGATGACAATCCCCGGTGTTGGTCCGGTCAACGCGCTCAGCTTCATAGCACTGGTTGATGATCCGGGTCGGTTCAACCGGACGTCGGATGTGGGCGCTTTTCTTGGGTTAACGCCAAAGCGACATCAGTCCGGCGAAATGGATTGGTCGGGGCGCGTTTCGAAATGCGGTGACGGTGCGATGCGCGGGCTACTGTTCGAGGCGGCGTCATCCGTGATCCATCAGGTGAAACGTTTCTCGCGGCTGAAAAGCTGGGCTGTACGACTGGCGGGACGGCGTGGCTTCCGCAAGGCGGCCGTCGCGACGGCTCGCAAAATCGCAGTGCTTATGCTGACGCTCTGGAAAAATGGAACTGACTATCAATGGACAAAGGAGGCCACCGCCTGATCTGAGTTCTCGCGTCTGACGCGGGGAGCGCAGTCCCGACGGGACGGAGGTTGATCGATCTCGCTGTAGAGCATGGGATGGCCAGAGCCACACCCCGCACAAGACATTGGAGACGATCCGCCGCCGAAAACCATCATGAGGCGCTCAATGCGACCTCGGAGAGAACCATGACCCCGGACGGACATCAACTTCCCACGCTTGACAAGGCCGCAATCAGAGAACGCTCTACAGCCGGTGGAAGCGTTGGAGCGAAAAGGGCATCTTCGCGCGGATGATGGCCGGGCTGGCGGCGGAACACGGCGAGAAAGCGACCGTGATGATCGACGCAACATACCTCAAGGCCCATCGAACGGCGACCAGCATGGCCGCCAAAAAGGGGGGCGTGGTCGCCTGATCGGTCGAACCAAAGGCGGTATGAACACCAAGCTGCACGCCATCTGCGACAGTCAGGGGCGACCGATCGACCTGTTCGTCACCGCTGGACAGGTCAGCGATTATATCGGCGCTCGGGCCCTGCTGAGTGGCCTGCCAAACGTCAAATGGCTACTCGGGGATCGTGGCTATGACGCTGACTGGTTCAGAGAAGCGTTGCAGGACAAGGGGATACATGCCTGCATCCCAGGCCGGAAGAAACGCAAGACGCCGATCAAATACGATAAGCGGAGATACAAGCGGCGTAACCGCATCGAGATCATGTTCGGCAGGCTAAAGGACTGGAGGCGCGTCGCGACCCGCTATGACCGATGCCCCAAGGTGTTCCTCTCAGCCATCGCCCTCGCGGCTCTCGTCATCTATTGGTTATGAATCCTGACCCTAGAAATCTATGCCAATAGGTATAGCAAATGAATTGCGGAATTTTAAAGGCAGGAGATCGATAAATAGCCTTGCCGCAAGAATTCATGAGAATTGTAAATTTCAGAGTCTGCGCCTTTTCGGCACATATCTCGCCCGACACCTTTCAGGCGTGGCTAGGCAGCAGTCAGCGTGCTCATCTGAGTGCGCCCAGCGCTGTCGAAAGACGGTAGCTCAAAAATGACAAAGGCCCCTCGCGGGGCCTCTGAATTCGCTCAATGACGGGGGTTAAACGAGTGCCAAGTCGACCGCGCTCTCGCGACCATCGCGGCCGGATTGCAGCTCGTAGCTGACTTTCTGGTTGTCGGCCAGGCCGGTCAGGCCCGAGCGCTCTACGGCGCTGATGTGTACGAAGACGTCCTTGCCACCGTCGTCGGGCTGGATGAAGCCGAAGCCCTTTGTGGTGTTGAACCATTTTACTGTTCCGGTCGCCATGTGCGGCCTCCTTGGAAATGATGGTATGGGTCCTCTCCGGGTACCCGCAAGCCGCTTCGAGATAAGATGGAAGAGACGTCACTCGAGATCCGTTCGATCCGCAATCATAGAAGCAAGCTCATGTCTGACCGCTCTCCAGTTAAAAATCAAGGGCCCTGCTTGTTTCTCGTGCGATATCGCCGGAGTTCTGGATTTCAGCGACAGGTCAGAAGGTTGTATCTCGACCTGATGACGGGTATTGAGCGGGTACAATTCAGGATAGCCCCATGACCACTGCCTCCCTGCCGAAGCCCTCGTTTTTCGTCAGCCATATCCAACGCTGCGAAGACCTCTTGGAGCGGCGATCGGATATCTCTTCGGTGGTCGATAAGCTCCGCGCTGTCATTGATGCGCAGTCAGAGGAGACTGGGGCCAAGATCCTGAAGCGCGCTGCCCGTGAGGAAAGGGCCCCGTTCACGGCGCTTGCCGCAGAGGCCATCGATCGGCGTCTGCCGTCAGCTGCCGATGGCACGAAAGCGTCGAACCTCGAGGTCAACAAGGGTCTCCTCGATTTTGTATCCCTGGTCTCTCCGAACATCCGGCTGCGCGCCCGTGCTGGCTCGGGAAAGTCGACCGCGATCGTCATCAAGTGCGACTTCCTGGTGAACGCCCTGGGCGTGGCCCCCGAAACCATTCAGGTCCTCACATTCAACAAGG
The DNA here is from genome assembly GCF_010500785.1 of Salipiger sp. PrR003. Taxonomy (NCBI): domain Bacteria; kingdom Pseudomonadati; phylum Pseudomonadota; class Alphaproteobacteria; order Rhodobacterales; family Roseobacteraceae; genus Salipiger; species Salipiger sp. PrR003. The sequence continues at coordinate 56,403 of NZ_JAAGOV010000036.1, read as the reverse complement.
CGGCCGCCACCGACCTCAGTCGGAAGCTCAAGGATGCGCTCGGGCCAGAGGTCGGCGGCAAGATCGGAGTGAGCACCTTCCATAGCCTTGCCTATTGGGTTCTAAAAACGTGCCCTGAAACGCGGCATCTCACTCTGAATTTCAAGGAAGAAGACCGGAGCCAGAAAGAGCAGATCTCTGACTTGAAGGTCGCGGTGATGCAAAACTTCTCCGCTCAAGATTTCAGAGTCTATTGCTCTCGTTATGAGGGGACCGATTTTCAGTTTCTCACGAGGAACCCCGGATTTGAAGATCAGGTTCGCGATTTTATCTCTGGAGCGACGTCTCTCTACCGCGCCCGCCGCGGCACTCCGAAGGCCGCCAAAGCTTCGCCGATCACGCGCCATCTGGCGCGCATTGTCGAGGCGTACGAAGCTGGGTTGATCGAGACCAACGTCATCGACGGAGAGGCGGGCCTTAGGAAAGCTGCTGACCTGCTCTCCGGCGACGCTGACCTTAGCAAGCTGAAGCGTCTGGACGGGGCTCTGAAGTACCTTTTCGTGGACGAGTATCAGGACTTCTCGGCGGCGTTCGAAGCCCTCACACGCGGCGTCCTCGCCCGCAACCCGAGCTGCGTGATCAACACGGTCGGTGACGACTGGCAATCGATCAACTCGTTCATGGGTGCCGACCTCTCCTTCTTTACAGGCTTTCGAAAGTCCTACCCTGCCGCCCTCAATCTGCCTCTGCAGACCAACTGGCGCTGCGGGAAGCGTATCGTCGACTTGGGCAACGCCGTGATGCGCGCGAAGGAATCCGAGCAAGCAGTCGCCGGCCTCACGCACGAGGGCAAGATCCGCGTGAAGACGGGCGGCATCAACGACTATCGGCGCAAGAAGGACGAATGGCACGAAGAAGCCCGAGTCTTTCTTGAAGCGCAGATTGAGACCATGGCGCGCTATGCGTGGGCAGATGACGCCCGCGCCGGACGGGAACCCGGGACGATGGTATTGTTGGCCGCGAAGAACGAGCCATTCGGTCAGTCCCTGCGCAGCTACGCGAAGGCGATCAACATTCCGGAAGGTATGAAGGTCGACGTAAGCACGACGCACGCGTCGAAGGGCCGAGAATGGGATCATGTGATCTTGCTCGACGGCGTCGTGTCAGAGTATCCGGCATCTCATCCGGCGGACCCGGTCACGCGGGACATGATCAGCAGTCAGGACAAAGCGGCAGAGGGGCAGCGACTGCTCTATGTCGCAGTCACAAGGGCGAAGCATTCACTGGCGATCCTGGCGCCCACCGAGCTGCATCCGAAGCTGCTGAAGGCGCGTGAGTTCGCCAAACTCTGAAAATTCACCGAATATCGGGTGCCGTACCCGTTAGACCTGCTTGGTGTCACCGCCGGCAGGGCTGAAGGCGCCGGAGCTCGGCCTCAAAAACCAAACCAACGTCTACAGTCTCGCAAATGACACGAGAACCCTCCGAGAGCACGTAGACGCCGCCCTCCAGCACGAGCTCGAGGCGACCCTTTGTCCAGTAGCTCTGCCTTTGGTCATCGAACATGTCAGGCTGGACAGATACCCACCCTTCTGTCGCGAGGCGGCGCTCGTCCGGTGTCATGAAGAGCATCATTGGAATTTGACGTTGAGGCCCTTCCGCGGTTCGTTGGCAGCCGCAAGCGCATCAGCGACGCGATCGAAGTGCTGCACGGACTCATTCCAGCGATAGAGCCGCACGGCGCCGATGACGGTGCCATCGGGGATCGAGAGGTCAGCAGTCAACAGGTCTTTCTCACGGGTCCAGCGTGCTCGTCCGTCGGCCGCGCAGTGCTCGGAGGGAATCCAGCCGTCGGCTTCGGGAGTGATTGCCGGCGGGATTGGTTGCTCAGTCATCACCAGATGGGCCTCACTCGCATTGTGGAAGGGTCGACCGACCCCGGTTTAATGAGGACCTCCTGCTCGCCGCGCTGCGTGATGTAGGCAGCAATCAGAGATTTGGGAACCTCGGAAGTAATGACGTAGCAGTGGTCCCCGGCCTGTGCAAATCTCTTCGAGAACCACTCAGCCGTATTTTCAGAGAACGACCAGGCCCAGCCCGCGATCGCCGCCTCCAGAGGGGATGGTTTCGAGAACTTGGGGAACTGAACGCCTCGGTGGACGGTCACCACGTCTGGCATAGCTCGAAGCGCACGGCGGTCACGCGCGCTCGTCATGAAATCACGGTGGGGGACCTTCACGTTCATCAAGCGAGACCAGATCGGGCTGGCCTCGTCATGCTCGCCGTCGGACCACATGTGGCGCGCAAGGCGCCAGAACGTCACGGCTTCACGCGGGTCTTCCTCGGCATCCAGGAACTCTCCGATCGTCGCATACTCGACGAGGTAGTCCATGCGGAAGGCGCGCTCGAGACCGGCAAATACGCCACCCCAATTCCGCTTGGCCAGGTTCTCCCTATGAACGCTCTTCCTGAATTCGATCAGCCCTTCGATCTCACACGGCGTCGCAACCGGGAACATTGTCACATAGTGCGGATGCTTGAACCACCATGTCGTCGTCCCCGTCTCTTCGGGCGACTGGCAGTAATGCCGCAAGCTCACGGGCAGGTCGCTGGGCGCCTCGTATAAGGTCAGCTTCAGTTCAGGTGCTGCGAGTTCGGTCATCTAATTCTCTGCTCTTGTGCTTCCCTTTTACCATTCGCCCAGCGGACGCGAAACTGGGTTTGTGTGATATCGCTGCAATGCAGCAAGCGCAAAGCGGGTCTTCGGCATCGTCGGTGGTCCCGCGGCAAGGACGTCCCTATTTTCAGCGATGTAGCACGACGGGGCCGAAGAAATGGTCCCACACCGGCAGATGGGCTGCCGAACAGAAAGGACCAAGCTATGACCGCAACTGCAACGAACACTCCGAGCGCATCCACCACCCATGGCCTGGGCGCTGCTCTTCGCCGCTTCGGCCGCAAGCTGATGATCACCCGGGAACTGACCGTACTCAGCTCGATCCCCTCGCACCTGGTGGATCGCGAGGTGATCACAGCGCGCCAGAAGGCGCTCTGCGACGAGTTCCAAGCTCTCTGATTTTTCGCTGGTCGTTTCGAGCCCGTTTCGGTCCTCCGAACACCACACATGGAAAGGGCCGGCGCAAGTGCCGGCCTTTTCCATGTGTGGTGTGGTAGCGAAAAGTTCAGATCACTACGGGAGGTGACATGTTGCGCAGACTGGCGATCTGCCCAGAGAGCCGCCGCTGATACCAGGCAGCACTTTCCGGCGTGATCTGTCTGAAGCGATCCCAAATTATGTCTGCCCGTCCATGCCAGCCGTCGGCCACGATTGGCTCATGGTGGGCGATCCGGTTTCTCAGGTCGCGCACCTTGATGAGGTCTCGATGCACCGACTTAATGTTCTCCCCCGGCGGCCAGAGCTTGTGGAGATGAGGTGTCCATATCAGGTCACGATACTTCTTCTCGTGCATCGAGACCCAAAAGTGAAACGTCAAGCCCGCAACGACCCGACCTGGCCGCTCCGGCCGGGAGGCTGCCTTGAGCCGGTCTCTGACCTCGCGCACATTGGCCCGGCGATCTGAAGAGAGCTTCATCATGAAGCGGCGGCACCGATACCAGTCATCACGCTTGAGATGGCTCGCGAGGGACTTCGCTACGAGGTTGCGCAGGGCAATCTCGAACCCGCCGATGACTTCGTGAACATGCTTCGAGAGGTCACCGTTCACTTGGTACAAGGAAAGTGCCTCACGGTCCGAGTCGGTTTGTGCCAAGTAGTAAGTCAGGCGTTCCCGTCCGATGGTCTCAATGATCGTCGCAACTTCGGTGTCAGACAGACCGGACGAGTATTGATTCAACAGGACCATTAGACTATATCTCAACTCGAATGCCCCGGTGCGTCCCTGTCAGTTCTCTGACATATGCCCGGGGCGAAGCATTTCTGGGGTTATGTTTCAAGCAACATAGGTGCCCAACTGGTTGACCCGCAACAGTTCTGGTGCGGTTTTTTCTTGTCTCGCCGGTCCTGTTGCAGCTGTCCTAGACCGCGACACGATGCGCGAGGCTTTGCGCTCCGGCCGTCGCGAGTTGACCGTAGTTCTGCGCGCCTGCCGTCGCCTTCTTCGCCCCGACCGCGGCCGCACGGCCCGCAGCACTCGTGACCGTCCTTTTCGCGGCCATCGAGGCGAGATCGCCGGCACCAGCGGCGGCCAGCGTGGCTTGCGTATCGACCGAAAGACCGCGCTGGCCGCCCTCAAGGGGGGCGCTCAAGTTGCTTTCTGAGGTGTTTGAGATCAGGCGGCCCTAAGTCAAGCTCCAGGGCGCGGCGGCAGGCTCGCCGTCACCCGGGACATTCGAGCCTCTTGGAGAAGCTTCTCCAGCTTCTCCGCATCGGTCCCTCCCCCGTTTACCGTCTCCTCGATCAGTTCGATCATTTCCTCGAGGTGGAACGCCCGTCGCGTCAGAAGTTCTAGCGGGCCTTCGAGGTTGTCGATCTGCTCACGGATTTCCCGCGCGGCTGCGCGGCTTCCCTTTTTCACGGTATTCATTGCCTTTTTGGGCTCCTCTCTCGTTCCTTTGTGTGAAGCTCCAACTGAAACTTCCTGATTTCTGTATTCCCGCTGTTTTCCAGTTTGCTATGGGTGCGCACCGGTCCGGCTTCTCCGCGCCAAGTGAACCTCACGGGACGCAGATCGCGGGGCTCCGAAGAAGACTTTCTACGCTTCCGACTTCCAGGCAAGAACCGTGCGCATTGCCAGGTCAGCAACCTCTTCTCGGCTCAGCAAGCCGGTCTCCATCGCCTCATCCAGGTCCTCTCTGAGCAGGCGCTCCGTGGTCTCTTCCGCGGTCTCCCGGAGCCGACGTGCGGTTGCCTGCTCGCGAATGTAGTCACTCATGTCTTCTTCTCTCATATTGGTGGCCTACTCACCGGCAACAGTGAACGATTGCCAGCTGACTGCCCTTTTCAGGACGCCCGCACCGATTTCTCGGCTGCACAGTGCCAGCGGTTTCGGCCGTGATCTCTATTCAGATGCCGGTCGCGATAGCTCTCCAGCATCGGGCTCGTCTTGCGAATGGGCCTGCGATGCCGCCCTGGCTTCATCATCTGCAACGTCCCGGCGGATCGATGCCGCCGCCCGCTCAAGCCGCGATGCAGCATCCAGGGCCTCGAAACGCATCACATCAGCGTGCCGACTGGGATATCCGATAGCCCCACCGAGCGCGCCGCACGCGCCCAAGGCTTCCTGGAGATCACGCGCAAGTCGGTGGTGCAGGGTTTCGCTCGCTTTCGTCATTGGCTCACTTCTTCTTCTCGTTTTCGGGGCGCAGCTCGCTCGCCCGGGTCTGAGCAATCTCGAGCATTTGACGCTTCGTGGTTCCGCCTCGCATGAGGTGAAAGACCTCATCCCATACTGCTGCCTGCGCCTCACGCCGGTCGCGTCCGGCTGCAGAAAGCATCTCGCCGACATTCGATCCGATCATCTTGTCGTCACTCCGTCCTTTCGTGCGTCCGGCAATGTCGGCGGGATAATCGGCATGAACCAAACGCCGCCGCAATGCTTGGGGTCCCGAGAGAAGCCGTGAGGAATGACGTCGACGGATGGACCGGAAGGAGTCCGCTTCCCATCCACCCATTTCCACGCCTGCTTCCCCTCCAAGGCAACTGGCACGTTCGAGGCCTCGATCCAGCCACTTTCGGCCTCATCATTCTGCAGACGCTCAAGCTCGTCTGCAATGTCCTCCAAGTCATATGCTTCGATGGTCGCGGCGCCCATCGAGCGAATAGTCTTGGCCTTCTCTCTCAGTTGTTCAACAGAAAGCATCAACTTCTCCTCATTGGCCGTGCTGCGGCGCGTTACGCTTCGCCGGGCCAGAAATCGCCGGGGCGATGAAGCGGATGGCTTCTACCCCGGCACGCCAGGCATCACACTCGGCCATGGTCCGCAGGCACGCCGACTGCGGCATGTCGCGGGACTCGGGCTCGGTGATCTTCCACAGTCCACCTGTCCGATCGATCAGGTAACCAAGGTCAAGCAGTTCACTGTGAATGCAGATCGCTTCTGCTTCTTTCTTTGCGTCCATGGTCTCCCCCTATTCAGTAGACGTAGGTTTTCAGGGAGGCATACTCACCCGTAAAGATACCGCCGGTTTCCGGATCGTAGGGAGAGAGCTTCTTCACGATATCGGTGTGACACCCACGTTCGTCCTTGCCATCTTCGATCTCGGCGACGACCAGTTCGGCCGGCATCCGCGTCGGGCCGACAGACAGGTCGATTGCCCCAGTCCTCGAGGCGCGATCCCAGTAGTCCCGCGGAAGCAGGTTGTCGGCAGCATTCCACAGGACGTCTCGGGGCTCTTTTTCCCAGCCATCCTGGAAGCAAGGCCAGTGGCTGCCCGTCATCTTCCAGTTCTGGTCCTCTCTGGCCTCGGTGATCGAGGTCCAGTGCGTTCCGCTTGGCGTGAAAAGCGTGTCGACATAGAAGGTCTTGTGGTTGGCGTCCCACAGCTGCTCGTTGCCGTCGTCGCCGAAGCCCCAGAAGCTCAGACGGAAGTCAAAGCCGAGCCAGGCGCAGACGGGTTTACCATCGACACCTTTGCCGGAGTACGCTGCCCGGTGCGCAAGCTGCAGGCGATGCATGACCATCCCGATCAGGCGGAGCTCGTCGTTGATGCGGTGCGCGAGGGGTTCCCGGATCTTGAGGCGATCGGGGATAGTGGCTTGTGCTACGGTCACGTGCAATCCTTTCTGTTATGGATAGATTGCCGCTCAAGAGGAGCAGTGTCAACATTAAAGAATAGTTTGCACTCTCCTATTTCTTGAGCATACCCGATGGCTGCCACGATCGGTGCCCTATCCGGTTTGGCGAACATTGGAGAGATGCCTACAACTGAGCGGGTTTCTAGAGCCACCACCTGAACAGGACCTTCTCCCCAAGTTCTCAACGTGGAGTTGCTCACTGGCGCTTCTGACTACCAGTGAGCGGAAATTCAGAGTTTTCTGAAGCCACCAAGATAGCGATCGGCTCGGAGAAACTAGAGGTAGCGCTTCGCTTCTGCCCATTGGGCCGGGATGCCTTCCCAGACCGCCGGGCGCGCCGCACGATTGATTGGGGATGGGTGCGCGGAAAGGATCAGATGCAGGCCTCTCGATTTGACGAAACTCGAAGCTTTGGATGCTCTGCCTCCGACCGCGACCACTGCCTTGAGCCCGGGCAGCAAATCCAGAAGTGAACCCAGCCGGTTCAAACCCGCAGTCATCTCCTCCCCCGCGATTTTCCTCGTACCGTTCCACCAGGGAACGGTGTTCCATAGAATGCTCTGCCGCCGATCTATGCCCGCTTGTTGCATAAAGCTAAAGGTGGCAGCCGCAGTCGGGTCGTCATTGTCGCGAGAGATGAACCCTGAACCTACCCGTCCGGCGATGGCGGTATCGTCTGTCATAGGACCAGGCTTCTCCATGAGGAAAAGGATGGTTGCCTCGATCCCGCCGTCCAGCGGATCAAAGTCTGGCACCGCGCCCCTCCCTTCACCTCTGAGCGTCTCAACAAACTCAGTGAGAGGCGCCATGTGAGGGGCCGTGAGAAGCTGACGGCGTTCTGTGATTGCTCGAGGGTTACTTAGTGAACGGGGGGCGGCCGGCGTCATCTTCACTCCTCTGTCGCTTTAGGCAGCTTCGAAGCTACCATTGCGGTCGAGCATACCGCCAGAGCCGAACCACCGCGAGCTTACGGTCCTGATAGCAAGATCGCTCCTACTGCGACTGAGCGGGATTTTCACAGACTCGGAACACGAAAGCCGCGCCCAAGACAGGACGCGGCTGACCGTTACCACGGTAACGCTTGCCAGAGGATCACAGTCCGAGGCTGCTTTTGCTTTCCGCCGCCAACCGGTTTGAGGCTTCCGTCACCGCCTGGGACAGGGCTTCACTGAGGGGATTCATGGGAACCTCTTCCCCCGCCCCCATGCGAATGCGCTCTAGTGGCGTATCGGCAGGCATCTTGTCTCGATTGGAAATTCTGATCCTGACGTTGTCGATCCAATCACGGACATCTACGCCGGAGGCGGGAATATCGATGCCATCACGCAACGTGATCCCTGTCCTGTCCCATTCGGAGTTCAAGCGAACGCGCTGGAGGGCAACGCCGGCTTCGATTGCCCGGTCCAGCACGCCATCGAGGTGATCTTCGAGGATGCGCGGCGGGTTGACCGACAGCGTGCTGTCACAGAGTGGCGTGCCGTCAGAGACCATCACTAGCGCTGCCGGTTCCTCGTCCCCATCTGCACGAGACAGTGCCCATTCGAGAGCCTCGCCGTCCACGTTCTCCTTCAGTGCGCCGTCTTTCAGTACGACACCCAGAAGATCGCGGCAATCGGACCAGGCTTCATCCATCCCCTTGAAGACCACATGCATCAGGTCGCTTAGACGTCCGGGGTTCTGCGGCCGACCTGCATTTTGCCAGTCTTTGCGGGACTGCCCTCCTTTCCAAGTCGAAGTGGTGAACCCCAGGATCTCGAACGGGATGCCCGCAGCATCGAGGCGATCGCCCTCCGCCCTCATGGCGGCGATAAGAGAGAAGATCGGGTTGCCACGTAGGGACCCCGACAGATCGAGGAGAAAGCGGGTAGGCTTTGCCCCTTCTGTTGGCGCCGCCCCGACGGCTTCAGGTCCCCATTTGTCCAAAAAGTCTTCCAACCCCGCCTGGGTCTCATGAGGTAGGGTCACCATGATATCTCGCGCATGGATGACCTGATCGTAAGCCGTGGTGAATGCCTTGTAGCTGGTTTGGTTGGTTTTCATGTTGTTTTCCTATTTCGGCTATCTTGCGGCGCTGTTGCGCAAATCAGCTGATGATCGCACTTGCCCTTTCCCCGGACACTCTTATCCCGCGGCCACGGTCATCGGGATACCGAGTGCCGTGAAGCGGTTGAGGACCGCCGCGCGGATCTGGACCTCTGCCACTTGGCGGTCAAAGTCCCGCGACATCAACCGCTGGCCGAGCAGCTTCACGCAGTTCATTTTTGTTTCGACCCTGCTGCGGCGGTGATACCCGCTCCAGTTCCGCCAGAGCGCCCGGCCCAAGTGCTTCGATGCTCGCAGGATCTCGTTGCGCGCGCGGGCTCCGGCTGTGTCCGGCTTCCATGGCCTGGCATTCCGTCTCGGCGGGATGATAGCTGCAGCATCGCGCGCGGCGATGGCGTCGTGGCAGGCGCGGGTGTCATAGGCACCGTCGGCGGTGACGGTGGCGATCTCCTCCTCCGCCGGGATCTGGGCAAGCAGGTCCGGCAGCATCGGCGCATCGCCGACATTGCTGGACGTGACCTCGACGGCCCGGATTTCCAATGTTTCCTCGTCGACTCCGAGGTGGATCTTGCGCCACACGCGCCGTTTCGAGCCGCCATGCTTGCGCGTATGCCACTCACCTTCACCTTCCACCTTGATGCCGGTGCTGTCCACGAGCAGGTGCAGCTGCCCCTTCGAGCCGCGATACGGAATGATCACGTTCAAGGTTTTCTGGCGGCGTGACAGAGTGCTAAAGTCCGGCACGGACCAGTCGAGCCCAGACAGTTCGAGCAGGCTCGCCACGAAACCGGTCGCTTGGCGGAGCGGCAGCCCGAGGAGGATCTTGAGGGTGAGGCAGGCCTGGATCGCCGCGTCGCTATAGGCCTGCTGACGGCCGCGACGCCCCGACGGAATGGCTTCCCACTGCATCGAGGGATCGAACCAAACGGTCAGTGATCCCCGCTGCCTCAGCGCCTGATTGTAGCTTTGCCAGTTGGTGGTCTTGTAGGTCGTCTTCGGAGGTCTGCTCATGCTGCCCAGCTAGCATGCCGGATTCACAACATGAATCCTCCCGGATTTGCGCAACAACGCCCTATCTTGCAACATCAGAACATGGCCAGCTGCATGCCCGACGGCGTCATCTCTTCACGGAAAATCAGGCTCTCCGGGTCCAGATCGAACTCGTAGTCGAGCTCCGCTTCGAACGCCGCACTGTCGATCTCAACGTCGTCGACACCAGTGGTCCGGAGGAACTCCTCGCGTGTCGCGAAGACGTACATCGTCGTCAGAGACCCATCTGCTTCACGCGCCGGGGTAATCGTAGAGAGCTGCTGGGCGGTCGCGAAGGCCTCCGGAAGCGAGGTTCCCTCGAGAATGACGGTGTCCGCGACTTCCTCTCCGCATTCGATCTCCACCCGCGTCACGCGCCAGGTCTCGGCGCCGGCAGAGATGGAGCCCACCTCCTCACCACTCCAGACTTCGTTGGTGATCGACAGACGATGGCCCTCCTCAGTCTTGCTGAATTCGAGCTCGCCGTTGGGGTGCTGCAGAAGGCTGTAGCCTTTCCGGGCCGCCGCCTCGTAGACCGCTACCGGGCACATGGACGAGACAACGCGGTCCTCGCCGGTCATCTTCATGTGCTCCCGCTCGAGAATGAACTCGTCGGCGACGTCTTTCATCCAGGAGCCCACCCGCCCAGCGCAGACCATGCGAGGCGCCGTGCCATCTTCCGGCAGGAATACGAGGGCTTGGGAGACGAACTCTGTCCCCTCCTCCTCGTCGCCGAAGTGCATACCCACCAGGCGCAGCTCTCCGAACTCGTCTGCCAGAATTTTCCGGTGTCGCCTGAACTGGCTTGCATCCAGGTTGCTCTCCGATGTGAGCTCTTCAATATTCATTTTCAGAATGTCTCCTTAAAATCACTTCGCAAGTTGCCGGCCGGCCGCATGCGTCAACTACATTTCCATCGCTGGTTGGCTGTCCGTCGCGGCAGCGGGATCAGAAAGGACCATCAGGGCGCCGAGCTTCGCATCGGCCATGATGACGACCGGCCGTCCTTCGAGATCTGACATCTGGATGAGGCAGTCTTCCTCGCTCCCAGCTCCGCAGAGGTCGGTTGAAATCATGAAGTTCGTCAGCTCACGGTCGATCGCCTCGGCAGCAGCCGCGGGCGCTTCTCCGCTCTGTGCGGCCACCTCTTCGATCACTGATTTCAATGCCCATGGTGAGGGCTGCAGCTCCGCGCTGGGCGCAGGGAGGTTCTCAATCCGGTACCCATCGCCGTGCTTGAAAACGCCCCAGCGTGCGAGCGCATCCTGCACCGCGAGGCTGGTGATCTGCTGTTCATCGAACCATGGGAGAACATCCTGAATTTGCGCGATGCGATCATCTTCCCTCGGGACCGGCCCAGCAAAGGCCGATACCGCATCATGACCGTAGCGGCGCTCGATCTCTGCCTTTGCCGTCATCGTTGTGAAGCCGAGATCCACCGCGGACGCGACCTCGAGCAGAGCTTCATCGAAGGACACATCCTGAAATTTACCGGACATCCGATGCTCCACGGCTCCGTAGACCGCGGCACCGCTGACGATGCCGCAGAACAATGCTCCCTTGCCCAGCGCCCAGCCCAGTCGAGCCATCGGCGTCGGCGCCCCTTCCGGGCGGTCTGCTGACATGACGGTGAATGAGATCACCGCCACGTCGAAAAATCTGAGAAGTCGATCGACGACCTCGGAACCTGGAAATTTCACCATTGGGGGCCTCCTGAGGCCCAAGGTGCGCGAGGTGACGCAAGGAAAGACCTGCGTCAGTCAACGTGCACCCTATCGCAATGATGGAAGTCACCCCTGATCGTCCGTGCTCGCCACAGGTGCCAGTCCGACTTCAGGACCAGTCCAGAAAGGGATCGACATGTCGAAGTGGCGGTCTGCATCCTTGGGGCGCTCCCAGAACGTCACGGCAAAGCCGTAGTACCCATCCGAGACCGCAAAGCAGTCTTCGGGTACGATCACGCCTTCATGGGGTCCCTCTGGAATGACCTGTCCAGCTTCGACGTACTTGGCCAGTTCGTCGTCCGACATATTCTCACGCTCCAGCATCCCCACGTAGTGAAGGCGAGCGGAAATATGGTTCTTGAAGCATGGCTCCAGGGGCTGGTTGCGCGCGATTTCGACCCAGACAGCACCTGGCGAGCGGGACGCCACCGCCAGATATGTCACCATTCCGGACGTTCCTGCAACTACCGCTGCCGCGGCAAAGACGCTCGCCCAAAACACAATTTTACTGGTACACTTGGTCATAGGAGATGTGCTTGCTTGCCTTTATTCTTTGTCGGTCGTGCCGAGGGGTTCAACGTCCACCATCCCAGCTGCTTTCTGCTGCAGCGCTTGGCTCTTCGCAACTTCGACCCTGCTTCGCCCATCGGGAGCGGCATTTGACATACTGAGCGTAGTCTTCACAATAATAATGAAGCCGAGCGCCAGAGCCACGTAAATTAGCAGCATTCCTGTGACCAGCGCCAACTTCAGAACTTTGTTGGAATTCCACTGCACGAGTTCAGCTTGACCTTCTCTCATCATTATTCCGCTTCCTTGTCTTTATTCTTTGCCGAGAGCTTCCGAGATGCGCTTACTCCCAAGAGGATCACTGCTGACGATCCCAGCCGCCTTCTGATAGCGATATTGTTTCAGCGCGCCCCACATCTCTTGCATGTACCAGACAGCTCGATCCGCTTTGAAGCTCTCCGCTCGCCGCTGAATGCTGCTGTCGACAGCCATGGCGGCCACTTCGCTCGGTGATAAGTTCACACCCTTCCCAAGCTTGGCAGCTTCCATGATCCGGTTGTAAGGGTCAGGCGTCAGCTTTATTGAGAGCCTCCTTGTGGGTGCATCTTCGCGAACAACACGCAGGCGCGGTTGATCGAATGAACCAGAGCCTCCGCCTCCTCGCGGCTTTTTCCCGGAATGCTTACGCCCGAGGCAGGGTCGTAGGCGCTGAACCAATTCGCTTCCCCATTGGAGGTTTTCGACAGGTGGAAGGGGCCTTCTTGTTCTTCAGCCATAGAACGCTCTATTGCTCGAGGCGCCACGACGCCGTTGTGGTCAGGAAACGCCGCAGATGATCTGTTCGGCCGCTTCTGCGGGTGTCACCTGCTCGGCACCGCAAGGCATCGTCGACAGGAAGCCATCAAGCCGCTTGCTGATGGCGCAGACGCCGTTCGCGTCGATCTTGCCGTCGAGGTGGTCGCGTACTTGGTTGACGACAGAAGCTTTGAAGGATTGCTGTTCAGGCATGGCAGTTCTCTCTTTGCGTATCCTCAGTCAACAACATGGAAAAAGAACAGTCAACACTTTATTCATCAATCCGGCAGCGCCCCAATGGATAGATTGAGTTTGCCCGATGCCAAGCCTCTGCAATCTAGCGATCGAAGGAGAGGCTGCATGCTTGAGTGTACGGAAGAGGTCATCAACCCGTCTGAAGACGACCTGGAACTCATAGCCGAGTTGGCGGAAGCCATTCGCGCGTACCTGAAAACCCAGTGGGTGTTGAGAAGATCGCTGCCCGGGGCGTGGCAGCACTGGCGCCTGGATGATCTCGATGAGACCTCACCCCTTCCGGCCATCCTGTCGACGAGCCTCTGCAGAGAAAGCTCACTGCTCGGCCTGGAGGCTTTCAACGAAGCCGGACTTGAAGGCTGGCGGACTTATGCGGGCGCCTTTCTCTTCGACCCGGATGACGACATCCCATCAGACGTGTGGGATACCGAACTCACCGGAGCCGCTGAGCGCGACAAAGATCGGGTGGCTCACACCTGGCTCGTAAACTCTGAACTCGGGATCCGGCTCGACCTTATGGTTGACCAGTTCGGTCTGATCGAAGGCCCCCTGGTTGAGCCGGTCCACTATGAAGGGCGATACATTGGCAACGGGCACTCTCCGAACATCGACTGGATGGATGACCCGGCCATCGAATGTGCCGTCAAGCAGTGGGCGTACGACCCAAAGTTCGATGCTCTCGTTGAGAGGCTGAAGGAGATCATCATGCGACCTGCTGCGCCTGTGCCCGGCTGAGCATGATCGCCATTTGCCGATTGCCGCACCCCGTGCATCTTCCGGCCATCAGCAGGAAGCCCAATATGACCGATCCCGACGACGACATTGCCCGAACTCTGAAAATCGCGGAGACCCTGCGTGCTCACTTGGCACCGCTCTGGCAGGCTTACTGGGATCAGTGGAATGGACTGCACCCACTCCCATCAATTCTGTCGACGCATCTCTGCCGGGAGAGTTCCCATGCTGCCCTGAGAGCACTGGAGGCAGCCGGTCATGAAGGCTGGCAGGTACAAGCCGGCGCGGTCTCCTTGTTCAACTATGTCGATGTCCCTCTCGACGTCACTAACCTGGATGGCGCCAACGAGGATGACAGCATCGAAGAGGCCGCACACACTTGGCTTGTGAATGAAGCCTTGGGCATTCGCCTAGACCTCACGGCCGACCAGTTCGGCCAGGTCGACACTGTTGTCATTGAACCCCTCGACGCTGGAGAAGATTACATTGACCTTTTGGACGAGGTCGATTGGATGGACGACCCAGACATCTCCGATGTGGTGGATCAGTGGACAACCGGCCCTTCCTACGATGAGACGGTAGAGGTCCTGAAATCGCTCACCCCGGCTCAAATGGTCTCGCTCGCACTCTGAAAATTTTCAGAGATCTTCCCTGCGACATGCGCTGGGCGATATAGAAGTTGAGATCTCTCAAGTACGGGCAGCGCCATGGCAAAGCACAGGATTTACACGACGAGCTTCTCGTCAGTCTACCCGCTCTACATTGCGAAGGCTGAGCGGAAAGGGCGGACCAAGCAGGAAGTCGACCAGATCATCCGCTGGCTCACTGGTTACTCGCAAGTAGACCTCGAGGGCATTCTGATGGGTGTGACCGACTTCGAAACCTTCTTTGCCGAGGCACCCGCGATGCAACCGGCGAGGGCGAACATCAAAGGCGTCGTCTGTGGTGTCCGGGTGGAAAACATCGAGGAGCCGACAATGCGTGAGATCCGGTACCTCGACAAGCTCATCGACGAACTCGCCAAGGGGAAGGCCATGGAGAAGATTCTCCGGGCACCGTAGCGGCTCCTATCGAGAGCGACAGAATGCGCTCAATCTCCCTGCCGGACTTCGTGTGAAGGTTCCCAGGCTAGAGCCCAGAGTTTGCGGGCGCCAAGAGTCTCATCAACAGGCCATTCACCGCCTATATATGCCGAAGTTGCGCCACAAGGGGTCACATGTAGCCTACTCTATGACTACCCTAGGAAAAGCCCGAGGTTTGGGCTTCTGGCGCCATCCGCCGATGATATTGCACGTGCTGTGGCCCGAAAGGACAAGCAGGTTCTTCAGCCCTCCCCGGCAATGGCTGCCAATCAATTAGGCTTGTCTACCCAAGTGCCCTCCATTCCGACCTACATGACAGACGGGCCCACCCGCACGAAGACGGTCGGGCAGCAGGTGATCCAGTTCCGAAACGCTTCTCCGAAAACATTGGTTGGGGCTGGGTCGAAGACAGGCATGGTCTTTCAAGCGCTGCGCTATCTCGGCAAAGATCGCGTGGACGATCAAGTCATTGGCAAGATCGCCCGGGCGCTGGACGCCAAGTATCGAGCACAGCTTGCAAAGCAAAGCACACAGGTCCCCGCCTGGATGCATCCGGTAATCGGACAGATCGTAGCCCACGCCTGAGCATGGATCAGTTCGCAATGACCTCAATGGTCGAGCATCGAATGAATAACGGGGAACCCCCAAAAAAATCGGCACCCGGAGTCTCCCCCGGGTGCCCTCGTACTGAAAAAGAAAAGGGCCGGTCACTCACTACCGCCTCCCCCCTGAATGCAAGGCATAGCCTCAAAATAAAGGCCAGCTGCGACCACCAGGAGATCAATCTCCAATCTTACTCGATGCGCACGCAACTTCAGTAAGGTCAAGCTACACGAAATCGAACCAATTTCAGCCTCATTCTCAGAATGAGAAGTTTGATTCGCACTAAGTCCCTATCAGATCGCCATATATTTTTTTGTTATGTGAGTTTGCATACACTCATAGGTAGACCCCAGAGGTATGACTGAAATGCTGGCGAGAATGAGTGTCTTCTACCCGATAGAATCACACTCATTTGTCTTTCAATACGTTACAAATGCGGAATATTCTCTGATCCAGGCCCCACCCACCCCAGAACGTGTGGGTATCCGGCTGTCTCGCACATTATGAAGTGTGTGCCCCGGAAAAATGGCCCACTTTTTACATCCCACATGACCGAATGCGCCTCATCGATGCGTGGAGGCTCCAGCTTGCTCAGCATCCGGCCGAACGCCTTGGGAGGAACCTGGGCTTCCCGTCCGCGGTTCTGGGCGTAGATCGTGTCGAGCTCCGGCTCGATGTAGACGATGCACGTGTGGGCTCCGTAGTCCCGGAACAGGGAGAGGAGCTCTGCGCGCTTCTGGCGGGTCAGGTTCGTGGCATTCCAGACAAAGTCCTCACCCGCGCGCAGATGCTCCCGAGCCCGCTCCTTGGCAGCCTGAAGAACCACGCCTTGGTTTGCCTCCGGGGAGATACCCATCTCTGCACGGAGATCGTCAAGGCTGACCTTGTCCCAGTTTTCGCAGTGCTGACTGATCCAGGTGTCCTTCCCGGCCCCCGGCAGCCCACACATCAGGATCACAAATGAGCGGAAGGTCTCATGCGCTTCGAACCCGAGGTATCGATCGTGCTTCTCGAGATACTCGATGCGGGTCGTGTCGTTCGGGAAGTCCCGCGGCACACCAAGGCATTCGGACTCTGAAAACAGCATTTCTGCGAGATCGATATTCTCGAGAACGCGCTGGGCGTCCTGGCAAATCCGGCCGTGGATGTCGTGCCGTGCATGAAGGCAGAGGTCAGCCGTATTGCAGGTGAGCGAGATCTCGATCGCCTTCTTCTCGGGGTCGTCCCGCTCGAGGAGCCAGAATGGTGCCTGGTGATGCTCCATCAGACCGCAAACTTCCTCACGCCAGCGGAACGGGGCCCCAACTTCCATCAGGAAACGGCGAGCAAAGTACACACCGGCGCGCGAGTGACCCCGGGAGGAGATGCGGCCGTATTCATCGAAGACAGTGGTTGCCGGCTTGCCGACATCGTGCAGCACTGCGGTCCAGAAGAGCATCTCTCGCCGGTTTTCAGGAAGTCCGCGCCAGGCGTCATCTGCGACCAGGCTTTCGACGACCATCTTGGTGTGCGTGAGGACATCCCCCTCCGCGTGGTGCAGAGGAGACTGCTCGGTCGAGCGCATGGCAGCGAACTCATCGGTAAGAATGGCCTCAATACCACTCCAGTCGATCGCATAGTTGTTGCCGGCTGACGGGGCCAGCGCGCGCAGGTGTTGGAAGCTCGGTCTCATGTCTTGGATATCCTGAATTCTGGACGAGCCTACATCTATCCTTTGAAGAAGTCGAGCCTGGCTGGCCTTATCCGGCCATCTTTGCGATCAGCGCGCCCCAGGTTGCACACCAGATCGCAAGAAATCCGCACGCCGCAAGTGAGAAAGACGCCAGTGATCGTGCATCTACAGGGCGGGTGATCACATCAATGGGCGTTTGGGTGCTCATGGTCGTTATCCTCTTCTCGACAGTCTCGAGAGTACTCGAACCTTATTAATCTTAAATTAAGGGCGCCAGTTGCAAAAGGGCGCACACTTTCTTCGCGTTGAATAAGGAAAGAAGATATGAACGACGACGTCACGGCACACGAGACCGCGCAGGAAAACACCGAGCGCTTGGGGGAACTCTTCGAGATGCTGCGTGAGGTGCGCGAGAAGGGCCTGATCTACTGGGAGCCGAACACATCCCGCGGGGCCGACAACCTTCGTGAGATGCTCGCCGGCATCGACAGGTTCATGGTCGCAGCCGTCCACGATGTCCCCGAGGCAATCGAGAAGACCACCGAGCTTCTTCGTGATGCGCGGGACAAAGGGCTGATCTATTGGGAGCCCAATACGGACCGCGGCGCCGAAAGGAAGGCTGACATGGTGGCTCGGATCGACGCACTGATCGATCCTGCGCCGGCGCCTGGCCCGAGGATGTGAGGCTGCCAATGTCCGACAAAAAGACCCCCGCTCAAACCCACGAGGCGATGATCGACTGCTGTCATGGCCTCAGGGACTCCGAAGTCCTTGAGATGGCGCTCACAGGCCATGGTGTGACTCTGAATTCACTCCTGCATCGCCTTGACCGCCACATCGCAGAAGAGGGCGCCGAGCCGACCGACTATCGCCTGAATGAGATCACCGACACCCTGATGGAGGCGCACGAGGTGCTCGAGTTCTGGGAGCCAGAAGAGCAGTCTATGGAAGCCACGCTGCGCCATATGGCCATCTTCCTGATCGAGACCTCCAACAAGCCTGCGTTCAGGCCACAACTGGCACTGGCCCCCGCAATGTAGGGGCCGGCATCATTTTCAGAATTTAATCTCGGGCTCCGCATCCCTTGCGGCCGCACGCTCACGATCCCGCTCCATCTCGGCAAGAGCCTCTTCCCGCGTGCGAGGTTTGCACTGAATGAGCGCTGGGCCTCCTTCTTCAAGGGCGTCGAGAAGGTGTTGGAGGAAAGGCAGACGGTCTTCAAAGGAGTCGATCCCGTACTCATTGGTTTCCTTACGGTTGCTTGTGATGATCCTGACGGTCTGCCTGATGATCTTCTCACACAATTCCCGCGTCACTCCCGGTGCCCAGCGCGTATAGCCCAGGGCCCGATCAAGGTCCCCGCGTACGCTTATCGGCTTATGGCCCACCTGCAGACGCATGTCCGCGATCTTCTGAAAAATGTCTGCGCGAACCTCATTGCGTATATCGTTGCTCTCATCCATGGTGAACTCGGCAAGCGTCTTCAGACGCGGCAGGAAGAAGTCACCATCGCCTTTGTCCGCGATCCCCTTCGCCAGATGGTGAAGAGCACTTGCTCTCTGCTCATCGTTGTCCGCCACCTCAAAGGCCCGCATGTAGGCCGGCTCAGCCATGACGTAGTCATCCTTCACCTTCTTGGCCTCAGCCTGGAGCAGTGCGAACTCGAACTTCTGGTCGGGTCCGTCCCCCAATAGCTTGGTGATCACCTAGATGCGGGCGAGTGCAGGCGCAACGACCGGGACCGGCTCTTTGATCTCTCCATTCAGGGTATAGCTATCGAGGATGACGAAGCGGCCGGACTTCTTGCGCACGATCGATACGTGGGTACCAACGTTGAGAATGCCGCCGATTTTCATCGTTAAACGCACATTCCAGAAGCCGTGTCCCAGGTTTACAAGCCTGCGTGTCATCTCCTCATCTCCCTCCCCACAGCCGCTTTTTCGAACGCTGCTACCTCAATGAGATAGAGCTCAACGCTCTTTGGACGACTTTCCGAGTGTCCTTGGAGCGAAACCTTGGGATCGCGACATCGGTTCCGTGCGCCCCTGCTCACTGGTAGTTCGGCGAATATTTGCCTGCTGGTTTGCCCGGTGGCATGAGAACGCTACCTCGAAACGTGAGCGTGTTTCACCGCCACTCACGGGACCGCTCTGGAGAGAGCGCCCATATTTGTTAAGGAGCTCTCTCCTTTAGCTCTCGCGTCCGCTGCGTCGTAACGTGCAATCTCGACGCTTCACATCAGATTGAAACCGGGCGCCGGAGCAATGTGCTATCTCTTTGCTCAAGGGCGGCGCTGCATCCCCCAGATGATCGTGGCTTCCGCGATTTCAGCGTCCCCTCGAAGCGCGCTCATAACTCTCTTGCTGGGCGCGCTTCACAGGAATGGGCTGAACCTCTTACGAAACGGCATCCTTGCTCGCTGACTCTTGTCGAGATACCCGCGGCCCCGAGCTTACTACACCACTCCGGAACGGCTCAGAGGGGCCTCGCACCACTAGATCCCCAACGGTGCGTGCCCCTCTCTTAGCTTCTCGGCGGGGCATCAGAGCTCTTCGGGGAGTATGCCCTGACTCGCTGCTTGGCGCGTTCATATACATCCCGCCTGAGTGAGATCAGAACTCTCCCTCCCGGCAAGCGTTGCTTACGGAACACCTTTCGTTGCCGTTCCCGTCCTGATTGCGCTCTGAAAAATACCATTTCTGCCCATGCCTTGTATTCGCCTTCGTTGTGGACGAAGGTAGCCCACCAATGTGAAGACAGCTTAAGGACGTCAACGTCACCTGACGCACTTCTGACACTTGGCAGAAACTCAGAGCTTGTTTTATCTTCAGAGGTAAGGAGGCACCGCATCAGCAAAGTCAGGGGGCTATCTCTTGGATACTGCAAATGACGCGCAATGGGCTGGCATAGCCGGCGTAGGTAACTACACATGGTGGATCGAAGAGGACACGCTCGAGTGGAGTTCCGGGCTTCTCGCACTCTACGGTCGGACATCTCCACCTGAAAATATCGCTGAGTTCGTGGAGCTCATTCATCCCGAAGACCGACCGCGCATCCACGAAGAGCTTGAGAGCGTGCTCGCGTCCGATCGCGACTACCAGTCCGAATTCAGAATCCTTATTCCCAATGGCCAAGAGCGCACCGTTCTCGACCGCGGCGTGGTCCTACGGGACACGACAGGTAAGCCAGTCGCCGTAAAAGGCCTCGAGACCGACACGACTTTCGCTGGACGCCTTGAGCGCCCTCAGTCTGCTGACAACGACGCATTCAGGGCACTCGAGATGCGGATCACGAGGACCGATGCGGTCCTCAAGGCAGTCTTCGATGCGGCGCCTGTCGGCCTGGGCGTTTGGGATCGAGACTTCCGCTTCGTGCACATCAACCGGAAGCTCGCCGAGATGAACGGGCTGCCGGCCGAAGCTCACATCGGGCGCACTGTTCAAGAGTTGCTACCCGATTTGGATGATCACGCGGGTATCCGCGAGATTTGGACGCAGGTCTTGGAGACTGGCGAGCCCAAGTCTGACATCGAAGTCAGTGGAACAACTCCAGCGAACCCAGGCATGACACGCCATTGGCGAGAACAGTTCTTTCCGGTTACGTCCGCCGATGGCGTTATCGGTGTGGCGGCGATCGCAGAGGATGTGACCGAGAGCAGGCGGGCTACTCAGCAGATCGACACGCTTTTGCGAGAGCTGAACCACCGCTCGAAGAACATGCTCACCTTGATCAGCGCGATCGCGCGTCAAACTGCGCGTAGCCATCCCGACGACTTTCTCGAACATTTTCAGGGTCGGCTATCTGCCATGGCTGCCGCCCAGGACTTGTTGCTGACCGGAACAGCTGGCGTTGTCGACATGGAAGAGCTCATGCACTCCCAGCTTCGCCCGGTCATCGAGGCGGCCGAAGCCCGTGTCAGCCTCGCCGGCGATGGCCAAGTCACAGTCCCCGCGTCTAAAGCGCAGACCCTTGGGCTGGCGTTGCATGAGCTGGCAACCAACGCCATGAAGTACGGATCACTATCTGAAGAAGGTGGCGAACTCGCGGTGTCCTGGAGCCTGGCCCTAGACGGAACGGTCACAGTGGAGTGGAAGGAGCGGCTCGGTCCGATCGTATCCCCGCCGAAGGCGAAAGGGTTCGGTACAAAGCTCATCGAGACGATGGTGCCCAGTCTGGTCGACGGCAACGCTGTCACCAACTACGATCCCGAAGGTCTCAGCTGGACCTTGACCTTCAACGCTGCTTCGACAGGCCAGAGTCATTCTTGATTTTTAAGCCCGGGAACGCCGCTAGGAGGCCTATTCGCAGTAGGTCTGAATATAGCTGCTGAGTTCGTCGAACACTGATTGCCCAACCAGCTCTGGGATCGAGAAGGTCGCTTCACTGAGCGACGACCGATGATGCACCTCGCCCCCGCAGAGGGAGAACGTCTCCGACGTGAGGCTGGAGATGTCTGGGCGCCCCGAGAGAATGAATTCGGTAGAGTCTCCGACAACATGCGCAGATAGCTTCCCGACGCTACGCAGGTTGATATCCGCGGTTTCACTCTTCAGATCGCCGGAAGCCTCACAAGTCCCCATAGCTTGAAACACATAGGACAGTTTGCACTCATTGATCGTCACCATCGATACAGACGACTTGCCACGCGTCGTCAGGCTTCGGCCAATCTTTGTAGAAGCGAGGTAGTCAGCACCGAAGTCATCCGCAAGAGCCGGCGCCATCATGAAGGAAAAAATTGCCGAGATAGCGAAGGCTCTATACATGTGTAACCCCCGAACACTTTATTATTGTCATTGAGTGCTGCTACTTCGCGTCACCCAAAGAGTCAAAGGCGAACTCGGGTCTCGCCATGCAACCAATGGTGTTCGTGGCGTGAGGGCGACATTCTATGACAATTTACTCAGCGGCAGCTTCGACAAGGTTCTCCGGAGAAGCATGGCCGGTCCCGATCGTGTTGCTGATCTCGCAGATCATACGCTCGAGGAACCACTCAGTAAAATGCTCGAGGTAGCGCAGGGATAGATTTCCGCGGCCGTCACGGTCGCCTTGGCGCGGAGTGTCCGCCAGCGCCATCTCCTCATGATAGCTCCGGTGCTCATTGTGGGCCTCCGAGAGCGCATAGGAGATCGACCACGGGTTCTGATCGGACAACCCTGCTCGCAAGATCATCGCGTGCGTCATCAGGCGCGCCACGCGTCCATTGCCGTCCTGGAATGGATGGATGTAGCTAAAACGGTGGTGAGCGGCCGGGAGCGCCAGGACGCGACCTGTGGCGCCGGCAGCCAGTCCCCGGTACCGTCTCTGAAAATGATCCATGAAGGCGCCAACGCGGTCCGGAGATGGGGGAACGTGCTGACCCACACTGACATGGGTGTCTCTGAAATTTCCCGGCACGACCTCCCTGCCCTCGAGATGTCGCATCGATCGCGGCATCCCCTCATAGAGGCGCCGGTGGATTTCACGCAGGAACGCAACATCCGTCGGGACAGGAAGCAGACCTTGATCGTGTAGGCCGTCGAGCCAGGTCTCCACTTTGATGTGCGCCAGTGCTGCCTGGGCGAGGTCTGCTTCTTCCCCATCGAGGGGCTCTCCGCTCAGCGCGCGGGAAATCAGGAAAATCGGGACGTCGATCCCCTCGAGCTTAAGAGAGAAGTGGGCGTTCATCACGCGGACTTCATGGCGTTCATGGTGGATTTCCGTCACGGTCCGACGGCCGCGACCCTCGCGCTGCAGCTTGAGTGCCAGTTCCACGGCAAGCCGCAGTCTCGCAGGAATGTTCTCCTCGATCCCACACGGCTCCAGCCGACCTGGTGTCTCGCTCATTGCTCTCCGCCCTCGTCGTCGCGCCCCTGAACATAGGGCAACTCGTTTTCGATCGTCTGAACGTCACCTCCTCGTCACAAGAAGGTAGCGGAGGCATGGGGTGTCTTCAACGCGAAGGTGAGAGCTCTCACAGCGATCAGGCAACAATCAGCCCTTCATCATTGGCGACCATATACTTCGATGCTACCAAGACTTCACATCATTCTCTGCCCGGGGAGACCGCCCCCTTCGAGGCCCCAAAATATGACTACCGTCAGACCTCAGATTTCAGAAAGGCCGCGGATCACGGCGATCGCGGATCTCCATCTCGACCTGTGGGAGCAGGACGGGAAAGACCCTCTGAGGCAACTGCATCCTGATCTCTGGACTTCCGACATCATCGTTCTGGCTGGCGACATCTCAAATCACGGCGCCAAGAAATGGCGGAGGCTGATACCGCGTGTTCTCGAGCATGTCGATCCCGCCAAGGTCTATGTCCTGCCAGGCAACCATGACTACTACGGTCATCACCTGGATCGCGAAGACAAGCTGCAGGCTGCGTGCGACGAGCTCGGGTGCCACTTCGCCCAACAGAAAGAGGTCCGCATCGATAACCGGGCTCGTGTATTGATGTGCACGCTGTGGACTAACTTTGAACTCGGCGGCGGCCACCTCGGAATTAACATGCATACCGCCCGGAGCCGTATGAACGACTACCGGGCAATCCGGCTGAGCTGCGATGGCTACCGCAGGATTCAGACTGCCGACCTCAGAGCACTCCACAAGCGGCACCTCAGATGGCTCGAGAGCAAGCTCGAGGACGGCTTTGACGGCGACACCACTATCGTAACCCATCATGCGCCACATCCGAATGCCATCCCGCATCCGGATAGCGATCTCGCCGGCGCCTACGCGTCTGACCTCAGCTGGCTCATGGACCGCCATCGTCCTCGGCGCTGGCTATATGGCCACACGCACACATCCGCAGCCTTCAAGATCTCCGGCTGCGAGGTCTCGAATGTCTCCGTGGGCTATCCAGGCGAACGCGATCTCGCGAACGATCCGCTCCAGCTCGTCTTCGAACTCTAGCCGCAACCTGGTTGCCGAGCCGAGGAAAGTCGGGGAGCGCGACGACATGATAGCTTGGAAGGAAGGGGGTTCATCATGCCTCCCGCAAGGAGACCTCCGTCAAAGTGGCTCCACCATCACGCTCTCTCGCCACAACAGAGTGTCGCGCTCATTTGAACGGTAGCATCCCTCAAAGCTCTCTGCACGCCGCGTTGCAGCGAGGCTTCAACACCACACCAGCTGGAGCCTGAGACGAAAACCGTTGACACATTCGGTGTTCAGCATGACGGTAATGGCATGCTGAAATTTTCTCAGCACCCGTTCTTTTAGTTATTGTGAGGAATCCATTGTGTCTGACGTGCCGCTAGTCGTCCGCCCATCACTCTCCGAAGACATGTCACGCAGCGCGGCCGAAGCTGTCCGATTTCTCAAGGTCGTAGCACATGAGCGGCGTCTGATGATCTTGTGCCATCTTTGCTGCGGAGAGAAATCTGTAGGGGAACTCACGGGGTGTGTCGGCACACCGCAAGCAACGACCAGCCAAATGCTTGCGGTGCTCCGCGAACAAGGTCTCGTAAACGCAAGACGTGATGGGCAGAGGGTTTTCTACAGTCTCGTGTCAGGAGATGCCAGAGACCTCATTGGACTTCTTTACAAGCTGAATTGCGGAAATCAACAGTCCACCGCAGACCTCTGAAAGCACGATCCCCAGGCCGGCGTCTTGAGCTTTGGATCAACCAGAAGGTCGAACTTGCCATTACAGTTCCCCCTCACCCTGAAAAAACTGTGGACCAGGTCACGATGACCTGCAGCGAAGGCAGATCAAACTGCACGGAAGTCAACATACTTTGCCCGCAAGTCAGCGTATCTTAGGACAGGTTGCCTTTTTTTGATACTTATCCTGACATCCGCGATACCTATCTTGTTTCTTGCGATACCTAACTCAATATTTTCCTTACGCCTGAATTTTTCATGGCCAAAGACTCCCCCTCGGAGAGGAGTTTTCAGAGTTTTCTTGGTGAGGAATAGATTCAGAGTTTGTTTTCCTGGTGGCCAAAGCTGAGGGCGCCTGCATTGGCCACCCAGCGCCTCACCCTCCGATGGGCCGGAGGCCGCCGCCGACGGCTGCAACAGCCGGGCATGGCCCAGCAGAAATCGGTCCAGGGTGGTGCACCCTCGGATGCGTCCTCGAGCGTGTCAGAACGCCGAAGAGGGCTGGTAGGGCGCTGGGCAGATCGTGTTGAGGACTTCCCTGTGAGAGCCCCTTATTTTTATGGAGATGCCACCGATGTGTAAGACTTTTCGAGGAAAGAGTAAGAAAAATATTGAAATCAGACCATCCACTGTCAGGCGTCCGCACCCTCGTGTGACCTTTCCAATATTTTTGTTACTTAATTAACCATCCGCGATACTTAGTTAGGAAGTAATGGGGAGAGACCTCAAAAAATAGATTTTTAGAAGCCCACTGGATAAACCCAGTTTTCCATCTCCCCTCAAAAGGGTTCCAGCACATCGTGCGGCCCTTTCCATGACAGAAGTCATTCCAAGACCCAAAACGATTTCACCCCCAAGGAGCCCAGACGATGTCTGACCACCAGGACAGGGACAGGCCCCAGTCCCACCGCCCAAAGGACGCACACGGCAAAGCCCAGCAGGCCCCCGCCGCCGCCAGCGCCAAAGGCACCACACCCAAGCCCAAGCTTGGCGGCCTCACCCTCCGGCCGGCCCGGAAGGCCCCGCCCTCCTCCAATGTTGACACCTCCCGGCCCGCCGCCGCCAGGCCCCCAACATCTTCCAATGTTGACACCTCACAGGCACACCCTGACGGCCGCACCTCAGGCTCCGCCAATGTTGACACCAAGGCGCCAGGTCGCCCCTCCGCCAATGTTGACACGTCGGCAGCCAAACACTCCGCCCCGTCAGGCTCCGACGGACCCAATGTTGACACCTCTCGCGCTGGGCGTGCGGCCCCGGCTGCAAATAATCGTGCGGCCTCCTCTCCATCGGCCAAACCCAAGGCCCCGTCCCCGGGAGTTCAGAGACCTGTCCTCTCGAGCCTGACGTTCCCTGGCAATTCCCCGCAGGCCGGCCCCAAAGGCAAAGCCTCGATCGACCCCTCAAAACCACCCGGTCCGGACCCCGAGATCGTGGCACGGGTGAAGGCCTCGAAGAGGAAACTCCAGGACGAGAACAAGGAACTCGACCAGAACGTCGGCGCTAAGCCCTCCCTGAAGTCACCCAGCGCACTGGCCCGGGAGAACACCACCGTCTCGAAGACGACGTCCTCTCAGTATCTCAACCGCGGCCGCATGCTGATCAATCGCTACAAGCGCCAGCAGGGCATCGAGCAGGACTACGATGATTTTTCCGCAAAGGAATTCGTGGCCTGGCTGATCTCCACCAAGCCGGAGCTGAAGTCGTCGACCTGGCGGGTCTACCGGCAGGCCGCCTACTACACGCTTATGGGTAAGCCTGATCCGGACATCGATGTCGCTCTCTATATGCTCGACAAGGACATCGTCGAAGGAGATGAGACCTCTGGAAAGCGCACCGGTAAAGATGACCGCCTGGCAAAGAAGACCTCTTCGATGAAGGAGAAGAAGTTCCCCAAGGCGGACCTGGACATGGTCTTCGCGTACCTGCAGTACAAATCGCGCTCCAAGATGGCGCCGGTTCTCCGGGACTGGCTCGAGGCGACCGTACATACTGGGCTGAGACCGATCGAATGGCGGGCGACAGCTTTTCAGACTTACCGGGACCCTAACACCGGACGGAACTACAGCTGGCTCTATGTGCTGAACGCAAAGGCGACGAACGCCCGCGGCAATGGCGTGGTCCGAACTCTGGATCTTTCAGATCTTCCGACCTCGATCCTGGCAGCAATCAAACGCATGTCCGAGCGAGGCCTCGAGTGGCAGGAGGCCGGCCGGTTCGACAACACCAAGTCTCAGGTCAGCCAGCTGCTCTATGCCGTCGGAGAAGATATCTTCCCGCGCCGCAAGAAGCACTTCTCACTCTACAGCTGCAGGCACCAGTTTGTGGCCAATATGAAGTCCGTGCTCGAGCCGGCTGAGGTCTCAGCCCTGTCCGGACATGTGGTCACTAAGACAGCACGGGAGTCTTACGGCAGGGCGCAATCTGCATGGAACCTTGAGGACATCGGACCACACGCGCGACCGATCCCCGAGGAGGTGGCCACGGTTCAGCAATCGGCTGACTTCTATGAAGATCGCATCGAGAACCTGAAATTGGCCGGCGTCCTGCATGGGAACACGAACTCTGAATTTCCGAGTTGAGACAGGCTCTGCGAACGCAGGCTCACTGCGGGTAAAAGAAGAAGATGCGCCGAACCACCGGCGCCTCGTTGTTCAGAAGATATCGTCCCTGAACTCTTCAGCACGATGTCGCCAAGGGTTGTTGTAGTACCACGCCCGAATGTTTGTTCCCGTGCCGCTCTTGCTTAGCTCGAAGCGAAGATATGTCACGGGCGCAAGCGGGTTCCCTTCCATTTTGACCTCCAGGTCGGCCCCTTCTTCCATCCCGTAGAAGTCGCTCCTGACCCGTAGTCCACCACTCCAGAGAAAATCGCCCCCGCTGAGGTTCTTCTCGGCATGGTCTTTGTAGGCCTTGTAGACTTCTTGTATTGGCTGGTTCACAGTCCAAGAAATCGGTGGATACTTATCCACCTCTTTGAGGTCTTGGCCCGTCTTCGTCGCACAAGATGTCAACGTGAACGTCAAGAAAAGTGCAATCAAAATTCTGGTCATTTCGATCTCTTCGGTTCTTCCATCCTTTTACGAGTACAGCTTGCGCTCGGATTTTGACATCCTCCTATTTCTCACCGACTGACAAGAGATCCACGATGGAAGCTTGATGTCGGACACTGATCCGCGTCCCGTAACGGAGCGATCGACTGACCCCGAGCAGAACTTGCCATTGATCAGCCACCGCCTTTTCAGTTTTATGTCCTCGATATCGTCCAACTGGAGAAAGCCCTTGAGCATCTACGATCCCTTGTGTGAACGCTTGTCGTCGCTGCCTGTCACTACGGTGAGGATGAGCTTCAGAGACATCGAAGAGATCATCGGTAGGGGTCTCCCTCCGAGCTCAAGGAAATACCCAGCCTGGTGGGGAAACAACGATCAGGGCGGGAAAAGGCACTCAACTGCTTGGCTTAACGCTGGATGGCGAACGGAAGATCTCGCTTTGGAGATGGAAGAAGTCAGCTTCGTTCGGGTGAATGAGCCGAGCTCTCCCACTATCTTCAGCACCGGGATTGCGATCTCACTGACCGCTGACTGGGTTCCCAGCGGAGATGTCACGCTTTCGCAGGAAAGGAAACTGGTTTTTCCGGAAGCGCCAAAAGAGGCGGGGGTCTATCGCTTCCGCCTTACAGGTGAGGAAAAGTCGCGCTGCTATATCGGAGAGAGCGCGAACTTACGCGGGCGTTTCGGCTTCTATAGAAGCCCAGGGTCGACACAGGCAACCAATATCCGCCTGAACACATTGATGATCGAGCATCTTGAAGATGAAGGTTTAATCGGGCTCGATCTCATCACCCATCTCGGCGCACTGGTGGAAGGTAGCGTCAGGAAACAGGGAAGCCTAAGCGACAAGGCCGTCCGCAGATTACTCGAACAGGCAGCCATCGTAGCGGACGACGCCACGGAAATAGAGTCCCTCAATCGATGATCGAAAGTAGGGGTTCGGCCTCTGACACGTGATCACCTCCGCGGGAGCGGGCCAATGGCAGCAGCCGTCCCTCCCCCCTCCTCGACTTGCATCCCTCTGCCATTTCTTGGCATACGGCCGACTTCCAACTCCCAGCGGCGGACCGCAGACCAATATGCCACAGACCGACCTGTTGAAGACCGATTGCTCGAAGTGCTCTGCGCTCTGCTGCATTGCTCTCGCCTTCGACAAAGGAGACGACTTCGCGTTCGACAAGAACCCTGGTGAGCCGTGCCCTAACCTCTCAGCTCATAAATGCACGATCCACGACAAGCTGAGCCAGGAAGGCTTCTCAGGTTGCGTAGCCTATGATTGCCTCGGCGCCGGCAACCGTGTCGTGCAGGAGGTCTTCGCCGGCCGGTCCTGGCAGAAGGACCCTCGACTTACGCGCCCGATGATGGAAGCCTTCGCAGGCATGCGTGAGGTCCACAAGCGGATCGATATGTTGCGTGCCGCGGAGACCTTCCCGTTGAGCCCGCGCGAACATCAAACACGTCGGGAATTCCTCGATCGCCTCGAGCAACATCACTGGAGCGGGGCCGAGCTCAACGACTTCGAAGTGGGCCTGGGCCTGGAGATCGACATTTTCTTCCACGGGATCAGAAAGTACGCGCCCATAGATCTCTGACTTCACTCCCACGCCTCCCACAATACGCAACGAGGACTGCGAAAAGTCTAAGGACGTCAGAACGTCGCTGAATTTACAGATGCCCATCGCAGATGGCCGAGTGCGCGTAGCGTGTCACTTTCTCCCAATGCTGATTTCATCACTGACGAGACCTTCGATCCAGTCCTCCTTCTGCAAGCGCTCGAGGACCCTTTTTATTTTCTGTCGCGTGCGTCTGGACCTGACCTGCGATGCTTCCACTTCGACCGGGGTAACGCGCCCATTCTGGATTTCGAAAGACCTGTGAGCTGCAATGAGCCCTCTGGCCTGATTGGTAGCCGCCACGGCAATGATCCGGAAGTGGTCGAAGTCCTCTGCCTTGTGGTTGAGCTGCCGTTCCGCTCGCGAAAAGATATCCTGAAAGCTACCTACGTCGACATGGCCACCACTTTGAACGGGCCCATGCGCAGAGCTGGCATCTGCGGAGCCAGTGTCCTCAGGGTCTGCACTAGGTTGAAAGCCTATGCGGTCGGTCACACTCATCGATAGGTTGGTGCCGTTCTGTTCCAGCTCAGCTATAACCTCGACCAGGAAGGCGGGTTCTGAACTCATGTTGGAGACGATGCACCTGGCTCGAGATGTTTTCCCCCCGGCCATAGTGATCAACAAGCTCGCTCGGGTTTGCCGGAGGTAGCTCATCAAGAAAACCTGCAGGTAGAAGATCCAGATGATCGCGGTCGCAATGCTCACGATCACTTGGATTGTCCCGGAGTTTTCCTCCACCCACCCCCACATCCTTGGCCTCCGTGTTGCCGCTTCCATAGACCCGAACGTTTACCACTTTTCGGTGTTCCGAAGCGTGGTATGGCCGGCAAGTGTCCGCTTGTTTGCGAGTTCAGCGATGACCGAAGAGCGGTGGCCACCTCAGTTCGCTAGCGACTATGCCTCCTTCAAGCGTGAGCTCCGATATTCCTGCCGGGCCCGACCCATCTCTTTCTCTCCCAAGAAGGTTCTTAGTGTCCATTGGAACTGAACGCACCAAATTTTCTCAGTCCGACTTATTAGCGAGCAGTGCTTGCTCTAAAGCGGCTATCCGATCTTTCGTCAGGGAGACCGGAGCCGGATATCGAACGTCGGGTATACCTTTTCGAAGGACACTGCGTATGTCAAAGGCTTGGGCTTGGCGGTAGCTGGCGAGATCGTCCCACCGCACTGGCACGGCGATGGGCGCCCCTGGACGGGCTCGCAGCGAGTAAGGGGCTATGGCGGTTGCGCCACGTTCGTTGCGTAGCCAATCAATGAAAATCCGACCCGTCCGACGGGCCTTCGACATGCTTGCAACGAACCTTTTCGGCTCCTGCTCTGCAAGCATCGTCGCGAACACGCGCGAATACAATTTCACGGTATCCCATGCTGCCACGCGGCGAAGAGGAACGACCACGTGCACGCCCTTACCGCCTGAGAGAAGCGGCCACGACGGGAGGCCGAGTTCCTCTAGCCTGCCCCGGATATCAAAGGCTGCCGAGGTCACAGCGCTGAAGTCCAGTGCCTCGTCCGGATCGAGATCGAACACCATGCGATCTGGGTGCTCCAAGCTATCGCGCCGGCTTCCCCAGATGTGAAATTCAAGCGTGCCCATCTGCGCCGCGGCAACCAAGCCTGCAGTGTCGGATACATACATGTAGGTCGCGTCTCGGCCCGCGGCCTCTTCAATTGGCAGCGTCTTGATCTGGTTTGGGAAGCCCTTGCCCGCATGTTTCTGAAAGAAGCGCTCACCCTTGAGACCCTCGGGCATACGTAGGAGCGAGAGAGGACGATCGGCTACGAAAGGCAGGATGCGCTCCGAGATCGCAGCGTAGTATTCAGCGACCTCGCCCTTTGACACCTCCGCTCCAGGGTAAACCATTCGTCCGGCGCTGCTAACC
This sequence comes from Salipiger sp. PrR003, assembly GCF_010500785.1. NCBI lineage: Bacteria > Pseudomonadati > Pseudomonadota > Alphaproteobacteria > Rhodobacterales > Roseobacteraceae > Salipiger > Salipiger sp. PrR003. The sequence continues at coordinate 25,092 of NZ_JAAGOV010000036.1, read as the reverse complement.
CGCACCCCTGCAACGTTTAACTCGCCATCCTCGCTCGGACGATCATTGTCGAGCTGGACTTCCCTGGCAGGCTTGTCTTCCCTCAGACCAATGTATCGCGAGTGCCGTAGTAGCCCCTTCGAGGTCCGCTCGGCATATTGCACTTCGGCAACCAGACGAGGCGTTATCCATTGCGCACCCTTGGTCTCCCTGTCATCAACTTCCGCTGCCGGCGTCTTGCGAGCGAGCGGCCGCATCGCGACCATGAGTGCCTCCATCTCCTCATTGTCGAACCCGGTCCCGACCTTACCGACATACCGGAGTCCGCCCTCCTCCCCAGTTCCAAGAAGAAGCGACGAGAAAGGACGCCCACGCTTCTTGCTCTCCTTCCACCCAATGACGACGAACTCATCCCTTCGTTCGCATTTCGTCTTGAGCCAAGCCTGCGTTCGCGTCCCGCGATAGGGGGCATCCTTCAGCTTCGAAATAAGACCTTCGCCTCCCGCTGCGCAAATATCTCTGAAAACGCGCCCCGGTTCCCTATCTATGATCGGCGAGAGCTGCGCGGGCCCGAGCGGAGGCAGTTCCCGCCAGATGCCTTCAAGTGCAATCCGGCGATCCGCAAGTGGGAGGTCTGTCAGGTTCCGGTCGTCCAGCTCGAGCAAGTCGAAGGCATAGAAGCGGTAAGGGCCGCCAAATTTCAGAGCCTTTTGCAGCGCGGAGAACCCCTGTAGGCCCGCGCCAGCCACGATTTCACCGTCGATCAGTGCGCTGTCACAGGCAACGTCGTCAAACGCAGGGACCAGACTTTCGAACCGCCCAGTCCAGTCGTTACCCCCGCGGGTGTAAATGCGAGTGCCACCTTTTCCGAGTGCCACCATACCGCGGTAGCCATCGAACTTGAGCTCATGCCACCAGGCGTCGTCCTCTGGCAAATCATCTCGCAGAGTTGCCAATTGCGGCTTGCGAAATCTCGGACGCTTCCCCTCGTGCGATGAAGGCGATTCAATATCCCTTGAGATTTCTGCCATGGTTCTGCGGCTGGACACGCTTCGTCGATACCGCGCGACAGGATCCCGGCGCCCTGCAGCCTCGTCTTCGTCCTTCGTAAGAAGCCAGTTTTCTCGCTTTTCCTGGGTCTTCATACGCAGAAGATGCCACGCTCCGGACAGCCGGACGCCATGCAGACGGAATTTCAGATGCCCTTTCCTGAGCCCCGCTGAGATCGGAGCGAGGGGCTCCCAATGTCCTATGTCCCATAGCATCACGGTTCCGGCGCCATAGTTTCCTGGCGGGATAGTTCCCTCGAAATCGAGATATGAGATCGGATGGTCTTCCGTGCGTACAGCCAGGCGCTTATCACTTGGCTGCAGAGAGGGTCCTCGAGTCACGGCCCAGCTGAGAAGGACGCCGTCATGCTCAAGCCTCAGGTCGAAATGGGTCCGGGTGGCAGCATGTTTCTGGATACTGTAGCGCAGGGCGAGCGCGGGAGAGTGGTAACCCAACGAGGGTTCTGGCGTGTTGCTGAAATCTCGGCGCTCAAGATACCGCTCCAGCCCTCCCATCTCAGGCCGACTTCTTTGAGCTGGAGCCGCGCTTGGACGGGGTGCGTTTATTCGTAGACTTTGTGCGCGAGCCAGACTTGTCGCGGTCCAGACTTTGCTTAAGAGCCGACATGAGATCGATGACGTTGCCCTCATCCGAACCGCCCGTCCGGTCACCCCCAGTCTTTGCGCGGGGTGTCGACTTGCTGCGCCGCTTGCGTTCGATCAGATCACGCAAGCCAGCGTCATAGCGGTCTTCGAACGCGGCGGCATTGAAAGCGTCAGTTTTTCGGTCGATGAGCTCCATGGCGACCGAGAGGAGTTCTTTGTCGGCTGGATCGTCTTCGATACCGGAAAAAAGTGGATCGGCCTCCCGAATTTCATCTGCATAGTGCAGTGTCTCGAGCAACAGTCCGTCACCACAAGGCTTCAAGGCACACAGGTGCTCCTTCCCCCGCATTGTGAGTTGCCCGAGCCCTACCTTTTCGGACTGCCGTAGCGCATCCCGAACGACCCGGTAGGCATCTTCGGCCAGATCGTCTGTGGGCACGACGTAATAGGGCTTGTCGAAGTAGAGCGGCGGGATCTCGGTGGCGCCGACGAACTGCACGAGCTCCAAGGTCTTCTTGGTTTCGAGCTTAATGGCGTCGATTTCCTCTGGCTGCAGCAAGAGATATTCGTTGTCCCCGTACTCATAGCCTTTGAGAATATCTTCCTTCTTGATGGGGCCGACACCAGCCACAGTCTTTTCATATCGAACCGGCTTGCCGCTGGGCCCATGGATTTGGCGAAAGCTCACCCGAGCTCCAGACTTTGTAGCCGAGTGAATCTCCACTGGAATTGAAACCAACGAAAGCCGAAGTTGCCCTTTCCAGACTGCGCGCGAGGCCATGGGTCGCTCCTTGTGATGACATCCAACAACCTAAAGACATTTATCAACGCGGAAACGACCAAATTGGTTCTACCCTTTGTCGTCGACGCGTCTCACGCGGCGCATCCCCGCCGAAAAAACTCGCGAACGTCATGAGGCCGACGACCAAGCGATCGATCAGCGAAGCTAGCAGATCGACCCGGCCGGCCACCACCGCACTGGCCTGAATGAAAACGCAAAAGGGTCCATGATGCAGTCGTTCCGAGAGATGGCTTTCAGAAGACAATCGTCTGAGGTTCTCGACTAAATTTCTCAGGCTGCTTGTTTTCGAGCAAGAGTTGCTCACGAATAACTCACGTTTCAGTGATCGTAATCTTTATGCGTCAGGCATAAACTCTCTGAAAAAATGGTACCTACGGTTACCCACTTTCAGGATCTGGGTAACCGTAGGTACCATTTTTTCAGAAGGCGGATTCAGAGTTCGTGATCTGGCTTGGGCGCCTCTGGAGGAGCTCGGACACTCAAATTAGGGATCGAGCACATCCTGAATTTCACATAGGGCAGTGATGTCACAGCTCGACGTCGATCTCCTCTACGCATTGACCGCAGATATTCCCCTTCCCCATCCTGACCCAGCGCGAGCATGGCACGGTGGGCTCTCTACAGATGGCGGAAGCATAAGCAAGACTGATTAGCTCAAGCAAGACGCAATGCGTGGTGATAGACCGCCATCACTCCGTCATCGACATCTACCGATACGAAAATCAAGAAACCTGGACCCTCGAAGTGGTCGATCCCGACGGGACCAGCCATCTCTGGGAGCAGAAGTTTTCGAACGACGAGATCGCGCTCGAAACGGCCTTCCGAGAGATCGGCACCACGGGAGCGGAAGTCTTCATGCGGCGTGACAACGTGATCTTGTTCAGGAAAAGCCAACCGTCCCGAAACGAAAGACCCGCCCCGCAGTCTGCTGCGGGGCGGGTCCTATCGCAAGGCAAATCAGCCTGCTCGGCAGCAGGCCAGCTTACGATGCAATAGCCAGTTCTTCCAGGTCGTGACCAGCTTCCAAATGCGCTTCCACCCATTTGGGCTTACGGCCGCGGCCGGTCCACGTGTTCGCTTGGTTTGCCGGATCCGCATATTTCGGCGCGCCTTTGGAGCCTTTTGTTCCACCGGCTTCGAGAAGTTCGGTAAGAGTGTAGCCATGCTCCTTGGCCAGAGCTTCGGCGGCAGCGCGAGCTTCGACCTTCTTGCGGGCATCGTAGTCCTCAAGGGCCTTGGTCACTTTCTTGCTCAGCTCTGTGAGCTCGGCTTTGTCCATTTCCTGCAGGTTGATATCGAGGGCCATGATCGTCTCCGTTTTCTTTTTAGGCTTGATGTACACTATTGACCCCATATTCAACCCACGATTGCGTGAAAGTTGATATGAGTCAACTTTGACTGAAAGGAGACGTAGCTCAATAATGCGCCCGAAAAGAGCGCTGACACAAATAAAGTTGGTTCCACGAATGGCCAGCGCAGTCACGCGTGAATTTTCACGCATCTGGACCTCGAAACCGTCATCATCAAGATACCTCAGTTCTATTGCAAGCGAACCTCCGCTGAGCTCCGGAGCCATCATGCGATGGTCATCGCATCGTCCATGTAAGCGGTCCTGATAGAGCCGAAAGCATATGCTCCGCTATTTGAGTAGTAGGGCTGATACTCGTGCCAATTATCCACGCCCTCGATCAGCAAGCCTGACATCGAAAAGTTAGCATTACCATCATTCAGCAGTAGATAGAGATCGCTCGTACCCGGGTAACCCCCTGACAGGTCACGCACTCCAAGGATGACATCCAAGTCGCCGTCGCCGTCGAAATCGCCATTTCCGACGATGTCGCCCGTGATCGTTTCATCCAGGGACTGGACCTCAAAGAGGAAGTCATCACCCTCCCTTGACAAATCGATCACACGAAGGCCTGCACCCAGTTTAGAGTTCTCAATGCTTGCATTCACGATTTCGACCCATGGGTCATCATCAAAGTTGGCAACAGCGCTTGGTCCAACATTGTACAGAGAGTCACGTCCTGACGGCCAATGGTCGTGATTTATGCGATGCCCAGATGGCGTGTACCGCTCCTCTGAGACGCCCGTGCCTCCATTCACGAAAATACCTATGCCACCACCTTCGCCTTCGGTGTTGGAGAACACATCCATGTCCCCATCGGCATCGATATCAACAATCTGTTCGAGCACATTCCCATCGTTTGCCGAGTGCGCTTCCAGGAAGTCGAAGTTCCCAGCTCCATCGTTCAGCAAGATATAGGAATAGGAGATGTTGCCAGCGGAACTGAAGAGGAGGTCGAGATGCTCATCTCCATTGAAGTCAGCGAACTTGACGACGTTTCGCAGGTCATCAAGGAAGTCGATGGTGTATGGTGTATTGACTACCCAGTCCTCAGAGATGCCGGGGAAAGCGGGCGGCTTCATCTCGAATGTGCCGTCGCCGTCGTTCTCAAGAATGAAGAACCCTCCAGCCGCCTTAGCGACACCCACCAGGTCGACATCGCCATCCCCGTCGTAGTCCGCAGCATCTTGGATATCGATTAAGTTCCTGAGAAGCAGCTCCCGTCTGTCATCGCTGGCTATCACGTAGGGTGCCGACGTGTCCTCCGGGTATTTGCTGGCCTGCTCGACCCAGAACGGATCGAGATCGTGCGTAATGGACTGAGCCTCAAGGATTGCGGATGTGAAGTTTCCAGAGCCATCGTTCAAATAGACAATCGTCTGAAGTTCGAACTCGTAGGTTGCTGGATCTGAGTTATACGCCGGTAGTGGGAAGGGGTCCGATAGGATCTTCCAGGTGAGGAAGTCGATATCACCGTCGCCATCGAAATCTGCCGCAAGCACGCGGGAGTCCCCCTCATCGATACCGGTGTTCTTCTCAGAGAAATTTCCGTCTCCATCATTGAGAGCCAACACCACCTGTCCATCACGCAAGAACCAGAAGTCCAACGATGGGGTTGGCTCCGGTTCGGTGGCATCCACGGCATCAAATTTCAGGAAGTCCAAACGCAGAGGCTCTCCGCCGTCACCATTGCCCTCGAGCGTGATGACATCCCCCTCGCCCAGCGCGAGGTTCGCAAGCACCTTCTCGGTTCTGCTTGCTTTGCTCGCGATGGCGGCACCGGCATCTGAATCCCAGGTCCAATCGGCGATCTCAACTCCATTCAGAAGCACCCGCATCGCCGAGGCGCCATCAGTTTCGTCGAAGTAGCCGATGGTGACGTCAAAGGTGCCGGCCTTCTCAACTGTGTAGGATGCACTCGCCAGCGCCCCGTGTGTGTGCTGCAGATTAAGGCCACCTGAGGCAGCCCCATTACGAACGACCTCGAAGCCCTGTCCGATGTCCAGGTCCTCGGCCTCCACCATGAAGCTCTCGCTGGCGGGGGCGCCTTCTCCTGTCGCGAGATCGAGGTAATCGATGCGCAGCGGCTCCCCGCCGTCCATTGTCCCGCGGAGCTCGATGGTATCGCCAGCGGTCAGTGTGATACCGGGGAGCCTGAATTCAGCTTTGGAGGCCTCCGTCACGGTGGCGTCGCCGGACAAGGAATCCCAGTTGAAGGAGCCTACGATTGTGCCGTTGACCACGATCTCGAGATGAGAGACGCCATCGGTCTCATCGAAGTAACCCAGCGTGAGATCGTAGGTTCCAGTCGCACCAGTGAAGGTGCCGCCCGCTACGGAGCTCGCCGCAGTTGCCTGGAGGTACTCTCCTCCGGAAGGGTGCGGGTTCTTGCGAACTCCGAAGCCTGACCCGATCGAGAGGTCCTCAGCTTCGGTACGTCCTGATGTGATCGACGCGGAAAACGGGGCGACGGGGAAGAGCGCCATCGAGGATGGCAGCGCCGAACTGGGCATTGCTAAGCTCCAATAAATTATAAAAATGGCCGTTTTGGAATGCTAAGCAGGCTGCCTGCGCGCGCCGCCAACGTCAATGGATCTCTAGTCCGTGGCTCCCGCCAATCGGCGGCATTCAGCCCAATCAATACGCATTTGAAATCTGACCTCATGGGGATGATCCTGACACGCGCGCGGCGCTCCCCGGAAAAAGACCACCTTTTCAGCTTAGAGCGATTGCCGACCTTGAATATATAAATGGGGCGCGCTCTAGCTCCCAATAGATAGCCCAGACATGACCGCACCAGTTCGGCGAGGGATGTCGCCCACTGATCAATGTCTCATGTCCGATCTGCCGGCTAGAGACTTTTCGCAGCACAAAACGAGAACTCGGAAAAGGTATTTGGCTGATTTCCGCAACATGCACGACACCGCTGTCATGACATGCCCGCCAGCGTAGTTACGTCCGCCAACATACTCTGCTTGACGTAGAGAGCCAGATGGTCAACCTTCGTGCATATCATTTAAGCAGATTTGAGTCGCATCCATTTTATCCTTGATATTAGGGGGATTTGATATGCCTGCCACCAGCTCTTCGATCTTCGATTTTCCTGAATTCGCTCCCAGCACCCCGATCGTCGCAGCGGGGCGAACCGAAGCCGAAACATTGACGGTGGGCAGCGGTTTCGCGGCCAAAAGCAATCCGCACCCATCTGGGGGCCGGTACCTGGAAGCCACATCAGCCTCCTCACAAGCAGGGGGCGTCTTTGCCGGCGCACGAGGATATTACGACCTAACCGTCGGCTACTTCGACGAGACAGATGGCCAATCGATCATGGAGGTCCTCGTCAACGGTGAAGTCGTCCACTCCTTTGAGTGGAACGCGACCAACGGAACGAGCATAGTCACTGCAGCTTCCAAGGCGGAGGCGTTCATTCCTCAGGTTCTGCTCAAACCAGGGGACGTCATCGAGCTGCGAGGGGCCGCGGACGGAGGGGAACCGCTTCGGACCGACTACCTCGATGTCAGTGAACGAACCCCTGTTTCAGATCCGCAGGACTTTTCGCTCGAGGCCGAAGACCTCAATGTAATCTCCGGCTTTCAGGTGGTCAGAAACGGCGCAGCCTCCAACGATCATGTTCTTCAGCACTCCAGCGGAAATCTTGCCCGGGCAAATTTCACAATGGACCAGTCGGGGACATACGATCTGACCATCAACTTCTTCGACGAGCATGATGGGGTCTCTGAGCTATGGATCAGTATCAATGGGCAGGAGGTTGATCGCTTTTTCTGGGATAGCTCCACGGGAAGCTCGATCGCCAACCATTCCAGCAAAGCAGCCCACGTCATTCAAGGCCTCGAGCTCGAGGCCGGAGATGTGGTTGAGTTTGCCGGACGCGGTGACGGGGGCGAGCCGCTTCGTCTCGACAGTCTGAATTTCAAAGTCTCTGAAAATGGAAATCCCCCGACACAACAGCCACCCGATCTCTGGTACGAAGACGGCGATCACATCGTGGTCGCTTTGAACGATGGTACCGGAGCCTTCACTGAGGTCGTGACCAACATCACTACCGATGTGACCCACAGCCAGAATGGCTCAGTGTCGGGTGGATCGGCCTTCCTGAGTGCGGACTTGAATGGGGACGGTTACAACGATTTCCTGAAGGTCTTCCATAGCGCAACATCGGTTCCTGAAATTCCAAGAGACCTTGTCTCTGTCCCCTTCAGCTACGACGTTACAACGGAAGTCTACCTCAACGATGGCCATGGAAACTTTTCGCTCGGGGCATCTTCTACTGAGCGTATGGATGTAGAAATCTACGGCTACGCGGCAGAATTTCCCAGGCTGCCAGATGACCTCTTCAAGGCGTTTGATGCTGGAGACATAGACGGTGATGGGGATGTCGACTACCTTGCCGGCAGCTATCATTCAGAGTCGATCTACGTGTTCGAGAATGACGGTCAGAACAATTTTTCACTCCAAGCCAGAAGCTATCTGGAGTTGGGTTCTAACAGAAATGAAGCCAAGCTCGGAGACATGAACGGAGACGGTTTGCTAGATGCTGTTGTCCTCAATGGGTATGATCGAAACTCCGTTATTGTCATGACCAACGACGGCAGCGGAGGCATGACATATGTAGATTCCATTATGCCTAGCGAGGCACCGGCCGGGAATTCGCAGTTGATCGATCTCGACGGCGACACGGATCTTGATGTCCTGGTAATTGCTGGCGGCGACGCGAGGGGGATTCACACCTACCTCAATGATGGAAACGGCTACTATGTGCGGGACTGGCTGGGTATCATTGTCAACGGAGAATACTACGAAGGCGGCGAGATCGGCTCGGTAGCGGCGGGGGATTTTGACGGCGATGGCAAAGTTGAAGTGGTGACGGCCGCCTACATGGACGAGGAATACGGAGTGCCCCGCGGCCTGCGTGTTTTTGACATCGTCGACAGTGGTGGAGATCTAGAGTTTGAGGAGGCCTCTTACGACGCCAGTATTGTCGGCTCTGTCCTCGCTCCCGAGGACTATGATGCCGATGGTGATCTTGATCTTCTCATTATTTCAGATGGTGTCCGTATGCTCGTCAATGACGGGGCTGGGAATTTTGTGTTGAGCGATCCGGTAGTCGAAGACTTCGTAACATCAGAATATTCAGGGGCCCCTCAAGTCGGTCGAGGAGTGTTTCATGCCCTCGATGAGTTCGCTTTATAATTTGCATATAAAAGGGCCTTGTTGCGCACATGCGACCGGGCGCTCACTGGTGCGAGCAGACTAGCGAAGGCCGCGTACAAGACCACCAACTGGCATAGCCAAGCGCCCAAACGCCCCGAACACGAGTGAACACTATTAGCAATAGTGTTCACTCCGCAGCCGCGCCAGGCCCCGCGCCCGGCGGCGGCTTTTAGGCTTTGCGAGTAAACAGAATTCGGGCAATCTGCTCATCATGTCAGAAATGCGCCTGCATGATCCCGCCGGAAGGCGCCTCTACCTCGACGCCGAGGAGCGCGCCGCCTTCCTTGCCGCGGCCCGGCGCCAGCCCGCCCGCGACCGCACGCTCTCGGCGCAGTTCGCGACACGCTGTTCAGGCGCGAAGCCGGAAGTTGACGTTGCGGTAAAGGCGCCGGACCTGTGCCACGCTTTGCGGCAGTCTCCTAGGGGCGCGTCCCGTCAGATAACCGTGGTCACTGGCACGCCTGGCGGTATTGGCCCCGATTGCCAAGGATGCGTTTCCCGAGAATGGGGTAAATTCCGTCTCGGTCACTGTGCGGGATTCCGAACGCAAACCGATCTTTCATGCCCAGCCTTGCCCTTGTCGAAGACTGGATAGACTGAGCGGAAAGACGCCGCATGGAGGCAGGGCGCGCGCCGGGGGGAACTGCTTCGGTCACAGGCCGTTTCTCCTGCAGGAGGATTGGGGCCATGACGCAGGGAAACAGCCGTAAATTGCGAACGCGGGATGGGAATTGGATTTCCCCCCAAGAGCTGCAAGAGGTCCTTGCCGAAGAAGGATACTCCGGGACCGGAAGAGCGAACTTCCTGAACTCGGTCCTGACCGAGTTGGCGGCGGAGAGCGCGGACCATGGCGAACCCGAAGGCAGGGCTGCCGCATTGCTCGCAGAAGTCCGGAGGATACTCGAACATGAGCAGGACAAGCATGGGCGACGCCCGATCGCGGAGGACTTGCCGTGACCGATGCCCTCGAAAATGGCACCTTGCAAGCTCCAGGTGACGAAAAAGGCAAGCTCAAGCGCGCGATCGGGCCCGGTCTGCTGCTCTTGTTCATTGTAGGCGATGTCCTTGGCACCGGCATCTACGCTCTGACCGGGAAAGTCGCCGAAGAGGTGGGTGGCATCGTCTGGCTACCATTCCTGGTAGCCTTCGTCGTCGCGACGCTGACGGCCTGCAGTTACCTGGAACTCGTCACAAAATATCCCAAGGCCGCCGGGGCAGCGCTTTACACGGAAAAGGCTTTCGGAATCCATTTTGTCACGTTCCTCGTTGCCTTCGCCGTCATGTCCTCTGGCTTGACATCCTCGTCTACCGCCGCCCGTGCCTTTGCTGAGAACCTCTCGACCGGGTTCGGTCTGGACCTTGGAGCTTGGGCGGTAACCCTGATCGGCCTCGTTTTTGTCGGCGCGATTTCCCTTATAAACATGCGTGGTGTGGGAGAAAGCGTCATGGTGAACGCGGTCTTCACGTGTATCGAATTGACCGGGCTGATCATGATCGTGGTTATCGGCATGATGGTTTTCTCCAACGGCGAGGCCGACATCGGCAAGGCCTTCGAATTCGGAGACAACGAGAACGGCGTTTTCTGGCCGGTCATCGCCGGCACGACGCTGGCCTTCTTCGCCATGGTCGGTTTTGAGGACTCCGTGAACATGGCTGAAGAAACCAAGGCGCCGAGCCGCACCTTCCCAAAGATGCTCTTTGGTGGCCTGGCCATTGCGGCGGTTCTTTACCTTGTGGTGTCGATTGTCGCAATCTCAATCGTTCCGATTGACGATCTGGCCGAGGGCGACACGCCGCTGCTGAAGGTCGTGGAAGCGGGCGCCCCCGGGTTCCCACCATGGGTTTTCGGCCTTATCACCATGATTGCAGTGGGGAATTCCGCGCTGATCAATCTGCTCATGGCCAGTCGCCTCGTCTACGGTATGAGTGAGGAGGGTGTGCTCCCTGCCGTCCTTGGAAAGGTGAATCGGGCCCGACAGACGCCGGTGACGGCGATCATTTTCACGACGCTTCTGGCGGCTGGGCTGATCACCTTCGTCGGCGCCGTGCCGGAACTGGGCGGCACGACAGCTCTCCTGCTGTTGGGTGTCTTCACCGTCGTCAACGTGGCTGTGCTGGTGCTGAAGCGTGACAAGGTCGATCACGACCACTTCCGCACACCGGTCTGGGTGGCCGTGGCTGGCGCGGCGACCTGTGCCTTCCTGGTCGGCCCATGGACGGGCCGTGACCCGGCTCAATACCTCATCGCTGCCGTGCTAATCGGGATCGGTGTGGTGCTTTGGGTGGTGACGCGCCTGTGGATGCGCCAGGCATGAATTGCTGCGCATCCATCGGGCCTCCGGAGGTCACTCGACCTTCGCTTCCGCCTCCCCGCGCAGGTCTGCAACGTCATCGGCACTGACGGCCGCGGCGTCGTTGGACCAGGCCTGTCGGACGAAACTGGCCAGTTCCGCCACCTCTTCGTCCGTCAACCGGCCTGCAAATCCGGGCATCCTCAGCGAGTAGGGCCGCTTGGGTGTCGAGGGCAGTTCCGATCCCCCCAGGATCATGGAGATCAACCCCGTCGGGCTTTCCGCCGTCACAAGTGAATTGCCATCGAGTTCGGGAAAGACCTCGTCGGCGCCGCGCCCGTCGGCGAAATGGCAGGCGTTGCAGTTGTCGATGTAAAGCCGGGCCCCCAGAGGCATGTCCGGGTCGGCCGAGGCAATCAGGGCCTCGGTCCCGGTGCTGTCGCCGGAGCGTTCAGGTGTCGCGCCGCCATCGTTCAGCCCCACGAGGAAAGCCGACATGGCGGCAAGGTCATCTTCGCTCATGAATTGGGTCGAGTCCCGAATGACCAGTTGCATCTCGCCATTGACCGCCGCATGGGCGTTGCGTCCGGTCGAGAAGATGGCGACCAGGTCCTCTTGGCTCCAACCGGCAATGGCGCTGCCAGCGCCGCGCAAGGCAGGGGCCGTCCAGCCTGCGATCTTGCCTCCCGAGAGGAAGGCCTCGTCCGACGCCTCGACTGCCGCCTCGGCCATGATGGCGTTGCGCGGCGTATGGCAGGCGCTGCAATGGCCCGGCCCTTCGACGATGTATTCCCCGCGCGCCAGAACCGGATTCTCGGCATCCGCGCGGAAGCCCGGTTCGTCAAGCGCCAGCCATTTCCAGCCCCTGAGCGTCCAGCGCTGATCGAAGGGGAAGGGAAGGTCCGCTTCCCGCGTGTCGTTGCGGATCGGCTCCACCTCCTCGGTGAAATAGTGGAAGAGCGCGCGCACGTCCTCTTCGGTGAGCTTGCGATAGTTCTCGTAGGGCATCGCGGGATAGAGGTGCGTGCCGTCCGGGCGCACGCCGTCATAGAGCGCGGCGCGGAAGTCATCGAGGCTGTAGCCGCCGATCCCCGTTGCGTCGTCGGGTGTGACGTTCGACGAATAGATGGTGCCGAGCGGACTTTCGATAGCCCGCCCGCCGGCGAACATCTCGCCGCCGGGCGTCGTGTGGCAGGCCGCGCAATCGGCGAGGCGCATGGCGTATTCGCCTTGGCCGTCTTCGGGTTGCCAGTCAGCCGCCACCTCTTGCTGGGGGGGCGTGCGCTGCACCGGGACCGCGATAAATGCCAGCAGGGCGACGCCCCCCAGCACGACCAGTCCGAGCACGATGTTGAGAAGGGTTTTCATTTCATTTCCTCCTCAGACCAGCGGGCCGGGGTTCGGCAGGTAATCCTCGCGGATCGCCCGGGCCGCCCAGTAGGCCAGCGCCCCGACGGCGCCGGTCGGGTTGTATTGGATGTTCTGCGGAAAGGCGCCCGCGCCCAGCACGAAGACATTGTGCTGCCCCCAGGCCTGGAGATAGCGGTTCACGGCAGAGGTGTTCGGGTCGGTTCCCATGATCGACCCGCCGACGTTGTGGGTGGTCTGGTAGGGCCGGATGTCATAGCGTGCGCCTTCGCCCTTGAAGCTGGACTGCCAGCTGTCGGGGTTCATCGATTGTGCGATTTCGTCGATTTTTTGCTTCATGAACTGCGTCATGCGGATGTCGTTCGGCTTCCAGTCGAAGGTCATCCGCATCAGCGGTCGTCCGTGACGGTCGGTATAAGTCGGGTCGAGGTCGAGATGGCAGTCCCGATACGACAGGCAGGACCCGTGCGAGCCGATGCTCATCGAATGACCATACCACTCGCCGATCCCCTGCTTCCACCCGGCGCCCCATTCGGGCGTGCCCTCCGGCAGCGAGATGCCGCGGATCGGCTGGCCATTTGAATTGCCAGCGACGATGTAGCTTCCGCCGATGAAGCCTTCGGCGCCGAAGTCGATCTGGTTGATGGCGAAGTCGTCGATGGCCATGCCCACGGACCCGGCCCCGGCGAAGGGGTTGAAGTCGACATCTCGGAAGAACATCGTCGTGCCGCCGTTCATCTGGTAGGAATAGTTCTTGCCCGTCACGCCCTCGCCGCTCTGCGGATCGTAGGGCTCGCCGATGCCCGACAGCAGCATCAGGTGGACATTGTGCAGCTGGTAGGCCGCCAGAATCACCAGATCGGCGGGCTGCGTGACCTCTTCCTGCGCCTCTTCGTCCCAGTAGGTGACTCCGGTGGCGGTCTGACCGTCCGGTGCCAGATCGACGCGCAGCACCTCGGAATTCACCCGGTAGCTGAAGTTCGGATAGCGCTTCAGCGCGTCAAGGATGCAGGTCTGCGGCGAGGACTTGGAATAGTTGATGCAGCCATACCGTTCGCAAAAACCGCAGAAGTTGCAGGGACCGAGCTGCATTCCGTATTCGTTTGTCCAAGCCTCTGACGCGTTGGCGGCAGGACGCGGGAAGGGATGGTAGCCCATGGACCGTGCGGCCTCGGCGAACATTCTGGCATCGACGGTCTGTTTCAGCGGGGGCAGGGGGTAATCGCGCGAGCGGGGGGCCTCGAACGGGTTGCCGCCCTCTATGATCTCGCCGTTGATATTGCCGGCCTGCCCGGAAATCCCGGCCATGTATTCAAAGCGGTCATAGTAGGGTTCCAGCTCTTCCGCCGTGACACCCCAGTCTTGGATCGTCATGTCTTCGGGGATGGCATCGGCGCCGAATTCCTCTTCGACATAGGACCGCAGGCGATATTCGTTCTCCATCGGGCGCCATGTCTGGCCGTTCCAGTGGATGCCCGCGCCCCCCACTCCATCACCGGGTAGAAACGACCCCAGCCGCCGCATCGGTTGGGCCACCTCGTCGCCGGTGCGGCGGACCGTGATGGTCGAGTTCTTCGGCTTCTGCATAAAACCGAAGCGGATGCCGTATTCCAGTTCGTCTATGACCTCGGGATACTTGAAATCCGGCACCGTCGAACGGTCTGGGCCGCGTTCCAGCGCAAGGATTTCCAGTCCCTCGCTGGCCAGCTCGATCCCCATGATCGCGCCAGTCCAGCCCAGGCCTACGATGACGACGTCTTTCTTCGGATCTGTCCGCGCCATGTCTCAGGCCCTCTCGCCAGCGATATCGACAGGACCCAGGGGATATGCCTCGTCCCGGCCGGCCCATTCGTGAAAATTCGCTCGCGCGCCGGGGAACCCGATATAAACCCAGGCCTGCATCCCGGCGTTGCCGCCGTGTCGGGGATCGGCGAAGTAGCCTTCCTTGGTGTTCTGCAGAAGCAGCGTCCAGAATTCGCGCAGCTCGGGCTTCAACCCGACCGCGTCATCGGCCAGTGCCTGAAGCGCGGCGTCCTGCGCGTCGGGGTCCAGATCACCAAAGGCGGCCCCCTGTTCCGAGCGACACCAGGCGTCGAAGGCGGCGATGCCCTGGCGGTAGATCTCGGCCGGGGTCAGCGGCGATTGCGTGCCAAGGTTCATGTCGGCTTCGGGCGCAAAGGGGCCTTCCATGTAAAGATCGCTGGCCGCCCCGAAATCACCCGCAAGCTGGCGGTCGATGAAGACGGGCACGCGGGCCTCGATCGCGCCGGGGCCGTCGCCGTCAGAGGGGATAATCCGCGCCACGGCGGCCATGACAAAGGCCCATTCGGCCGCGGTCAGGTAGACTGGTTCGTATTGGTCCAGCGGCGGCTGGTTCCGCTGCGCCAGCGCCGGTTCGCTGAGGGCGCTCAACGCGGCCGCCGCCGCGGACCCGCCCAGGAAGGCACGGCGAGAGGTTTGAAGGAATTTCGGTGTCATTTCGGCTTGCTCCGGTCTGGCGTGCTGCGTCTGTCGGTCTCACAGTCTCGACAGCGGCGGTGCACGATCGCCGTGGCAGGGCCGGATGGCGGGGCAGAGGCGCACGAAATGTCTGATGGGTCGAATTCTCCTCATGTCGACAACGGGCTGGCTTGCCCTTCTGTTCCTTGGGGCGCCGAAAAGCTGCCGGAACCCGCCCTTGCAGATCATGTCAGCCCGGACAGGATCCGGTCAGGCGTCGCGGGAAGGTCGCGGATTCTGACGCCGCAGGCGTGGTGGATCGCGTTCAGGATCGCTGACCCCGAACCGCAGATGCCCAGTTCGCCGATGCCCTTGGCCGCCAACGGGCCGGCCCATGGGTCGAGATCCTCCAGCAGGTGGACATCCAGATGCGGCACATCGGCATTAACGGGCACGTGATACTCGGCCAGGTCGCGGTTGACGATGTGACCGTCGCGCCGGTCGTGCACCATTCCCTCGGTGAGCGCCAGGCCGAGGCCCCAAGTCATGCCACCCTGCGCCTGCGAGCGGGCGGTGCGCTGGTTCAGCACGCGACCCACGGCAAAGGTGCCCTGCAGCCGGCGCACGCGCACTTCGCCAGTGACATCGTTTACGGCAACTTCCGAAAACACCGCTCCCCAAGTTGCCTGGCGCACCTTCTCCAGCGCCTCGCCGGGTTCCAGTTTGCCCCGACCGGACAGCGGCTCGCCGGCCAGCACTTCGGGCAGGGAACGGCGGTCGTTTCCACAGGCGGCATGGCGGTCGGAAAGCGTCAGTTCCTGAGCGTCGCAGCCCATGCGCCCAGCGATCTCGCGGCGGATTTCTTCACAGGCAAGCCAGACGGCCGTGCCAGTCGAGGCCGCCCCGAAAGACCCGCCCGAGCCGGAGCCCGCCGGCAGATCAGTGTCGCCGAGGCAAACGTCAACATCGTCCACCGCCAGCCCCAGTCCCTCCGCGGCAATCTGGCCGAGGATCGAGTAGGTGCCCGTTCCGATGTCGGTCATGTCCGTTTCCACCACGGCGCGCCCATCAGGGGTCAGCCGGACGCGGGCCTCGGCCGGCATCACCATGTTGACGCGGACCGCCGCGGCCATGCCCGTGCCGATCCACCACTCGCCCTCGCGCCGTTGGCGCGGCTCTGCAGGTCGGTCGTCCCAGCCGAAACTGTCGCGGCCTTTGGTCAGGCAATCCGCCAGGCGGTGCGACGAGAAGGGCCGGTCGCTGTCCGGTTCGGTCTCGGGCAGGTTGCGTAGGCGGAGTTCGACCGGGTCGATCCCGCACTTTCCCGCAAGCTCGTCCATGGCGACTTCGAAAACGGTGACACCTACGGCCTCGCCCGGCGCGCGGACCGATCCGGCGGCAGGGCGGTTCAGACGGACGAGATCGTTGCGCAGCAGCCGGTTCGGCGCGGCATAGGCGAAGTAGCTGCCCTGCAGCACCGGTTCCGAAAATTCCTCGCCCGGCAGGTTGGAGACGCGGGCTTCGTGGCCAAGTCCGGTGAGCCTGCCGTCGTGCCCTGCAGCGAGGCGGATGCGCTGTCGCGTCTCGGAGCGCCTTGTGTTGATTTCAAAGACCTGCCGGCGGTGCTGAACAACCCGCACCGGCTGGCCCAGCTCGCGCGCCGCAAGCGCAGCGGCGACGCAATCTGCCGAAATCCCGAGCTTGGAACCGAAGCCGCCGCCGACGAATGGCGCGCGCAAGCGGACCTTTTCCGGCTCGATGCCGAGGCTGTCGGCCAGTTCGGCGCGGTTATAACGCAGCATCTGCAGCGAGCCGTGCAGGGTGAGACGGTCCCCGTGCCACTCTGCCACAGCGGCGTGCGGCTCCATCGGGGCCGAGGTGAGGGCGGGGGTGGTGTAGGTCTCATCGACTAAAACCTCGGCATCGGAAAAGGCGGTCCCGGGCTCTCCGGTGATCGCCTCTTCCTGCATGTCGTCATCCACTTCACCGTTCTCCGGCAAAACGGGCAGGCTGGCCCCTTCGCAGGAGATTTGGAGCCGGTTGGCGGCGTGCCAAGCGGTCTCGAAGCTTTCGGCCACGACGAGCACGACGGGCTGGCCGACGTACTCGGCCTTGCTCACGCCCTGGACCGGGGCCTCGCCCGCGGTTCCCTGAGCCGCATTGCGGATCATGCGTTCGTCCTGCAACACCAGCCGGACGCCCGGTATTGCCCCAACCTCTTCGGCATTTGATAGTCGCACGGCGCCAAGCCCGGGCGCGCCTTTCAGGACGCCATGCAGAAGCCCTGCCGGCACGTGCTCGGCGGCATAACGGGCAGCCCCGGTCACCTTGTCGCGCCCGTCCCGCCGCTCCATATCGGCACCGAGGGGGCCGCCCGGCGAAGGTTTCGTCAACCCGTCATTCTCCGGGCCGTCGATCTGATACTCGAGCGTCATTGTGTCACCTCCGTCAGCACCGCCTTGAGCACCCGTTGTGCGAGCGGTTTCTTGAATTCCAGACCCTCGCGCAGTTCGGCGTCCCTCATCAGCAGTTCGCCCGCTTTGTCGAAGAGTGCTTCGGACGGGGCCTCTCCCGTCAGAAGCGCCTCGACCTCGGGGTCGCGCCAGGGCTGGGTGCCAAGGCCGCCGAACGCGAGGGAGGCGCTGGCGATCTTGCCGTTTTCCATCCGCAGCACGACGGCGGTGGAGACCAGTGCAAAGGCGTAGGAGGCGCGGTCGCGCACCTTGCGATAGATTTGGCGGTCACCGGCAGGTGCGGGCAGATGGACGGCGGTGACAAGCTCGCCAGGGGCGAGTGTGGTTTCGATATGCGGCGTGTCTCCGGGCAGGCGGTAGAACTCGGCCAGCCCGGTCGTGCGGGTGCCGCCGCCCGCGTCGCGGATGATCACCTCTGCATCCAGCGCCCGCATCGCCACGGCCATGTCGCTGGGATGCAGTGCGATGCATTGATCGGAAGTGCCGAGCACGGCGTGGTTGCGTAGCTCGCCGCCGATCGCCGCGCAGCCCGAACCTGGCACACGTTTGTTGCATGGCGCGTCGATGTCCTGGAAATATGGGCAACGGTTGCGCTGCAGCAGGTTGCCGGCGGTGGTCGCGCGATTGCGAAGCTGCGGCGAAGCACCAGCCAGCAGGGCCCGGGACAGGACCGGCCAGTTGCGGCGGATGCGCGCATCGTCGGCGAGATCGGAATTGCGCACGGTGGCCCCGATTCTTATCCCGCCGCTTACCTCGTCGATCTGATCGAGACCAAGACGATTGATGTCGACCAGTTGATCGGGGGTCATGACCTCCAGCTTCATCAGGTCGAGAAGATTGGTGCCGCCGCCGATGAAGGCGGCCTCCTCGCCGCCGAGTTTCAGGGCGTCATCGGACGTGTCGGGACGGTGATAGTCGAACGGTCTCATTCCGCCGCGGCCTCCTCAATGGCCGCCACGATGCCGGAGTAGCACGCGCAACGACAGAGGTTGCCGCTCATGCGCTCAGTGATCTCGTCGCGGGTCAGCCGGGTCGTGCCTTCAAGGTCTTCGGTCACGTGGCTGGCGCGCCCCGCCCGCGCTTCCTCCAGCATGGCGGTGGCCGAGCAGAGCTGGCCGGGGGTGCAGTAGCCGCATTGCATACCATCGTGGTCGAGAAAGGCCTGTTGCATGGCCGAAAGGGTCTTGCCTTCGGCCAACCCTTCGACGGTTACGATCTCGGCGTCGTCGTGCATGACGGCGAGGGTGAGACAGGCGTTGATGCGCCGCCCGTCCGCGATAACGGTGCAGGCGCCGCATTGGCCATGGTCGCACCCTTTTTTCGCGCCGGTCAATCCGATGTGATCGCGCAGGGCGTCGAGCAGGGTCACCCGCGGGTCCAGATCGAGCTGGTGGCGGGTGCCGTTCACGGTGAGTGTGGTTTGCATCGGTATTCCTTGCTGTCGGAGCCACCAGCGCGAGGGCGCGGGGCAGGGATGGCGCGAAGGGCCGCCGCGTGGAGAGGCCGCGAGTCCGGTGAGACACAGCGCTTTGATGTGTCGTGGTTGTGATGGAAAAACAGGTGCGAGAGCGGTTTGTTCCCCTGATGCCTCAGACTGCACGCTCCGGAGACGTGCGATGACGGAGATCGGGCAATCGCACGAACCGGGTGGCCCTCTGCCGAAAGGTGGCGAACGATGCGACTGCCAGGAAATTTGGTGCCGCCGAAAATCGTCTATAGGGCCATTTCTGCCCCCGCTCACGCGGCCTTGCGGTTGACGAGCTCTTGGGCGATCTGGGTTAGGCGGGCGTCAACGCGGCGCTCTTCCTCGACAGCGTTTTCGAGGATTTGCCTGTCTTCAAGGTCCAGTTGACGAGCCCATCCGGCCAACGATCCATGGACCGCCATACCATAATGCAGCACCCTTTGGAGGGAGGCGATGAGTGCCGCGTCGCGCACGGCCGGACTGGCGATGGCCTCGGCCCAGTCCCGCGCTTCGCGCAAGATCGCCTGCATGGATCCATCGGTGTGGTTTTCATCTTTGGCATCGTGCACTTCGAGCAGCCCGCAAAGGTGTTCGCCGCGCTTCTGCATGGTGGCGATTTCCTCAGACAGGTGATTGCGCAGATTCAGGTGCTCGGCCTTTTCGGCGAGGCGGGGAAGCGCGTTGGTGAACTGGGCCTCGAAAGAGCAGGCTTCCTGCAGTTCCGTTCGGTAAAGGGCTTTCAGGTCGTCGGGTTGCATTCGGGGCACCTCCATTCGGTATTCGGGGCGGGCCGCGGTTTGCACGGCGCCGCCCGTCCTCATCTGGGAACAGTGCAACGGTTCAGATGTTCCTGAAGGGTGGCATTCCCGTTATTGCGTGTTACGCCTCCTCGTGACCTTGCCCGCAAAGGAACAACGCCCCTCATGATGCTCCATCACATTCTGGTTTTCCTGCCGGCAGCGCTTGCGCTGGGTGCCTCGCCGGGCGCGAACAATCTGTTGGCCTTCACCTCGGCAGCCAACTCAGGCTGGCGGCGCGCTGCCATCGGTGTTCTTGGACGCATCGCGACCTGGACGGTTCTTGTCGTCCTCGTTTCACTCGGGCTGGACGCGATCCTGCGGACGTCGGAGTTCGCCTTCGTGACCCTGAAGTGGCTCGGTGTCCTCTATATTCTGTTTCTCGCCTGGCAGTTCTGGCGGGCCGATTTTTCCACCGAGATCGTGATCCCCACCACCTCGCGCCTCATGCGCCGCGAGTTCTGGACCCTGATGGGCAATCCCAAGGCCTACCTGCTGCTGACATCATTTCTTCCGCAGTTCGTGGATCACACCGTGGCGGTGACACCCCAGTTCCTCACGCTCGGCGCGCTCTAACTCGTTGCCGAGGGGCTTGCGGCGCTGTTTTGGGTCAGTGCCGGGACCGTGTTCGGAACTCATGCCCTGACGCCACTCAAACGACGCATCCTGAACCGCGCATCTGCAAGGCTCGTGGTTGCCGCTGCCATCTTGCTCGCGAGGTCCGGAAGATCAACAGCAGTCTGAGCGTGACCTGAGCCAGGTCATCCCTTGTGCTCGGGCTTTCCTTTCCGGTCGCTTCCCGCGAAGTCTTCAAGCTGATTTTCCGACATGGAGTCGTACATCTCGCGGGCTGCACCCGTCAGGTCGCTTTTCTTCATTTCACCCCGTTTCGCGGCAAGGGCGGCCCCTGCGGCCTTTTGCTGAGCTTTCGATTTTGCAGGCATGGTGGTTCATCCTCATCTGTGTTTTAGGGGGGCGCGAGAATGTTTCCCGCCCGCGAATTGTCGCCGGTTCGGCGCGATCAGCTCTGTTTTAGCGGGTCATGGTCCGCCCGCGGATGGTTCTCCAGTGTCCCGGTTCGCCGGGGACGAGGAGAGAGGCAACGCCGCCTCCGCGCACAGGAATGCACGTGGAGGCAGCGGCGTCGCCGATCAATTCGATATCTGTTCGAGAGCGACGCCGGCGGCGGATGGATCTCCGTCGGTGGAGAGGTCGCCGAGCGACACGATGCCCACCAATCGCTTGTCGCGATCAACCACCGGCATGCGGCGAACCTGGCTCTCACCCATGTTGCGCGCGACCTCGGCGACTTCCTGATCGTCGAATACGTAGAGCACGTCGCGCGACATGACCTCGCCGACCGCTGCGTCGGTCGATTTCCCCTGTGCGAGCCCGTTGATGACGATGTCGCGGTCGGTAATGGTCCCGACCAGACGTTCGTCCTGCCCAATGGGCACGAAGCCGGTTTCGATACGCTGCATGATCTCGGCAGCGTCCTTCAGCGTTTGCTCCGGAGTCAGCGTAACCGTGTGCGGTGTCATGACTTCGTTGACCTGCATGGTGTCCTCCTTCGGTTGCAGTTGCGGAATATCGGCCCGCATCGCATCAAAGAACAGGCAGGCGGCGCAAATGTTCCTGAGCCGGTTTCAGCAAGTCTCGCTGCATCGGACGATGATCCGGAATCGGCGACAACCATGACGCCACCCGGTGGGCAGTTAGGGTTCTCGCTGATCACGCCTCACGCGCCCGTGGCCTTTGTCAAGGAGACGGCGAGCCGGTTCGGGAACTGAGGCTGGGCCTCGGATCAATAAGTGCCGGGCGGGTCGCTGGCGGGAAAGGATTCATCCGCCGTCTCGTCGACCAAATCCCATCGGCGGGGCGGGTTGCGCATCTGGGAGGGACCCGCGTCACGCACCTCGCACGGCGGCGACGGCCGGCTGTGTTTCCAGACACGGTAGGCGAGCAGACCGACCGCGGCGCCGAGTAGAAATCTGACCATGTCGTTTCCTTTCCGATGCCGGCCTGGGCGGCGGCCCTGCGGTTGTGGGTGGAGATGGTAGGAGAACGGCCGACCGTAGCGGATGTTCCGCGCTGCGATGCGCGGAGTCGGGAACATTGCTCTACGGGCCCTGTTCAAAGGCAACCTTCACTCAACGCAAAGGAACGAACAACGGCACTGTTTTCCAAAGATATCGAAACTCTCGAAGACCTATATCTGCACATGGTGCAAGACATCTACTACGCCGAGAGGCAGATCGAGAAATCACTGCCTGACATGATCGAGAAGGCGAGGAATCCCGATCTGAAGAAGGGCTTCGAGGGGCATCTCGAAGAAACCCACGGCCATGTGGAACGGTTGGAAGAGGTATTCCGTCGTATCGGCGAGGAGCCGAAGGGCACCACCTGTCCGGCAATCGACGGGATTATCAAGGAAGCCAACGACGTAGCCGGCGACATCGCCGACCAGAACGTGCTGGACGCCGCTCTGGCTGCCGCCGCGCAGGCGGTGGAATACTACGAGATGACCCGCTTCGGTACCCTCATCGCATGGTCCGAAGAGCTTGGGAGATCGGAGTGTGCCGGGATCTTCAAGAAGACCCTTGAGGAAGAGAAGGCCGCTGACGAGAAGCTCACCAATGTTGCGGAGATGCGCCTGAACCAAGCTGCCTGACGCTGCACCACCGGCGGCCGTGCGACGTCTTCGCGCCGCCGGTGTCCCGGGAGCTTGGGGCGCCCGGGGCACCCCAGCCATTGCACAGCCTTGGCCCAGCCGGGGAACTCCGCCCCGTGCAGGGGGTTGGGCGTGCAAGCGGAAGGAGAAGGGAATGGCCACTTACACCACGGATGTCGCGGTGATCGGCGCGGGAACCGCGGGTCTGGCCGCGGAGCGCCACGCCCGCAAGGAAGGTGCAACCACGCTGTTGATCGACCCGGTCTTTGCGGGAACCACCTGTGCAACGGTTGGCTGCATGCCCTCGAAGCTGTTGATCGCTGCTGCGGACGCCGCCCAAGCGGTGCGACAGGCAATAGATTTCGGCGTCACAGCCGAACCCGTAATAGACGGGCGGGCCGTGCTGGAGCGGGTGCGTCTGCTGCGCGACGATTTCGCCCGAGGGGTGCGGCAGTCCATAGAAGAACTGCCCAAGGGCACCTGCCTGACGGCCCGAGCGCGCTTTGAAGCTCCGGGCGTTCTGGCGCTTGATACTGGCGATCGCGTCGAAGCGCGGGCCGTGGTCATCGCCACGGGGGCCAGTCCGGCAGTGCCCAAGCCGTATGAGGCGGTGAAGGATCACATTCTGACCAACGAGACAATCTTCGAGCTTGAGGATCTGCCAGAGAGCGTTGGAGTCATCGGGGCGGGTCCACTGGGGCTGGAATTGGCGCAGGCAATGCACCGGTTGGGTGTGCGGGTGGAGGTGTTTGACGCGGGCGACCGGCTGGCTGGGCTGCCTGCGGAGGCCAGCGATGCGCTGCACCGGATACTGACCGAGTCATTCCCGATTCATCTGGACTGCAAGCCTGACCCTTCCGCGAGCGATACGGGGGCCGCCCTCACATGGGACGGGGGAAAGACGCGGTTCGAGAAGCTGCTGATTGCCGCCGGCCGCCCGCCGAACCTTTCCGCCCTCGATCTGGAGAAGGCCGGGCTGGAGCTCGACGATCACGGCACACCAGTCTTCGATCCGGGCACCCTGCAATGCGGCGATGCGCCAATCTTCATCGCAGGAGACGCCAACCATGACCGGCCGTTGTTGCATGAGGCGTCCGACGAGGGCACGGTGGCGGGACGCAATGCAGCGGCCTGGCCCGATGTGCGCAGAACGTCCCGCAAAGTGCCGCTGAGCATTGCCTTCACGCGGCCGGAAGCCGCGGTCATCGGCGCGATCCCGGACGGCACGGAGTATGTATGCGGCGAGGTGGATTATGGCAATCAGGGCCGCGCCAGGGTGGAAGGCCGGGCGCAAGGCCTGGCCCGCATCTATGCCAGCGCCGAAGACGGGCGGCTGACCGGCGCGGCGCTTTGCGCCCCGAGTGGCGAGCATCTGGCGCACCTGCTGGCCTGGGCGATCCAGTGCGAGATGACGGCCTCTGACATGCTGGATCTGCCGTTCTATCATCCGGTGATCGAGGAGGGGCTGCAGATGGCGCTGCGGGACGTCTGCCGACAGGCCGGACTATCGCGACCGTGGCAGCGGAATGACGAACCACTGCCTGGCTCGGATGGGGGTGCGTCCGAGGACTGAACCCGGGGATCACATCATCCTCGACCATTGGTCGAAAAGGATCCATTTCGTTCCGCCGACCATCAGAAGGATGATGAGCGCCGTGAAGAGGATCAGCATCAGATCGTCGCGGTGCGATCTCCACAGGTCGATGTGCAGGAAGAAGCGGAAATGTGCCGCGATCTGCGCCAGTGCCAGAACGGATACGGTGATGAGTGTGGCGGCCCTCTCGAAGCTCCCGAAGGCGACCACGGCAAAGGACACGAGTGTCAGCAGGAGCGTCCACGCCGCGCCAAGCAGATATCAACGTAGTTCTTCCCCGCGCCCGAGGTCTTCGCTCTCGGCAAGTTAGTATTTGCGTTTGCCCTCGCTCACTGGACTACTGCGAACAGGTACATTCCAACGCAATGGCGCTTATACGAATCCAGAGTAGGGTAGGGTGGCAGCCTGAGCATCATCCTCGGCTCCACAAATCGGCCCTCAGGCGTGCTCCTCGCAGTAGCTATCGACCTTCTCGCCATCCTGGTGATGCAGTATACGGAGGAAGCCGACCTAGCGGGACGGCGCACTCCAACTGACCCTTCGAGCACCGCTCCGCGCGGCGCCCGTCCCAGATCAAGGCGCTGGCAGTCACCAGGTTCGTTGCCCCTAAGCGCGAAGGATAGGCACGAATCGGATTTGACGGGTCATCTCTGCCGAGATGAGAAGCCTCTCCCTAGGTGACGCGAGGCCGCGGGCTTTTATGTCTTCTGCCAGAAGGCCGAGATATAGGCGTCTTTCGGACGCCGGCCCGAGGCGCGCCAGGCGGAGCGAACAGATGTGGCCAGCTCCCGCTCTCCCGCGAAATAGAGGAAGATATGCCGCTCCTCGGCAATCGCGTCCTTCGCGTCCTGTCCCATGTCCTTACGACGTGCCGGCGCGGCGTAATCGATCTGCAGCCGTGGATGATCGGGCAAGGGGTAGGCTATGCCCTTGGCGTCGGTGTAGAGCGTGATGTGTCCCGTTGCCTCTGGGTTGGC
>NZ_JAAGOV010000035.1:0-107341 GCF_010500785.1 Salipiger sp. PrR003 | reverse complement strand
GACGGTGACGGTGACGGTGACGGTGACGGTGACGGTGACGGTGACGGTGACGGTGACGGTGACGGTGACGGTGACGGGCCTGTGTCAAAAACCTGCTAAAACCGCAAGGGTTTTGCCGGGGATTTTATCACATCTAAAGGGTTGATCTAAGGCGGAGTAGGACGAACGGCCAAGAACGACCGTTTGTGGCCTGACATTTGTTAGAACCTTCTGCGCCTTCCATAACCGCGCCGGGTGGGTTCTGCAAACTGGACCACTGGCAACGGCCTCCCCTCATTGATCAACTTTGCGAACTCCTCCTTTAAAAAATCGAAGAGATAGCGGCTTCTGCCTTGTGCGGCTGTAAGCAAGCACAGATTTTCGCCACCAAAGTCAAATCCGACAATCTTGCCCAGTGATCCCCATTCCTTAAGGAGCCGGGTTTCCTCGCAATAGACGGTATAGATATCTACGCCATCGAACCGTTCCCAGCGGTTTTCTGAAAGCATCCGTTCATATTGGATCATATCAGATGGGCGGCGGGTTCCATCGATGATCCAGATCACTTGGCCGTAGAAATTAGTGCGCTTTTTCACTTCATCAGGCTTGATAGCAGAGTGCTGGAACTCGATCACAAGACCATAGGATGTTTTGATATCTGCTATATGCAGCTCACCAGTTTCATCACGATCTGGCACCTCTTGCCAGTCTGTGACAAACCGGTTCTTCCAATCGCGGTGCCATTCGGTTTCGTTTTCCCACCAATGATCACAGTGACGGCGCCCTTTGTGTGCCCAGTGCCAGACCTTCTTGGTGCCACATCGGGCTATCATGTCGGTATTGCAGCCTGGACATACACCCAAGGCACCAGGCGTCGCCTCAACTCGTTGACCATTCAAAAGTGCAAAACGCATTCTGAGTATGCCTATCTTAAATCTGACTTAACAGCCTGATACAGCGCCACCAATTCAGCCATACCCATGTCTAGGATTGGTTCATACATGAAGGAATTGAGGTGTATGTTCGCTGGCGTGATTAGATTGACGCGGCGTAGAAGTCCAATTTTCTCGGCTTCGTTGTTGAACAAGTCTTTGAATTTTTGTAGTATTTTTCCCATAGTTTTGTTCGAAACATCATAATCTGCTTCCGCAGAACGGATCTTCGCGACCATGTAGCGTTCGGCTCGCATCCTGATAGCAATTGAGAGAGCAATCTTATGCTCTAGATTTATGCCATCGGCAACGTTCTCACACTCATCGGCAGTCGCGAATAAATACTCCACAACTTTTTTCGTCAAATCAACATCTGGAAATGTACAACCCGCCAAATGACGTTCGAACACGATCTTGTAGTCCTGAATAGTAAGGGCTTCAGTTTCATCCTTGAAGTGGAGCATCCTAGTAAGCTGTAGGTAGTCAGCGTTAGCGTTCCCATCTGAATCTTTAGGACCGATCGTGTATTCAATTAAATTACGCAGGAACGGGATATACGCGATTAGAACGGACGGTTCCGCCAACCTTCCCTGCCACTTACGAAACGGACTCTGGATGTCTGTCTGCTCAAAAGGCTCAAGTTTAATTCCATCCTCAGATCGAAAGGCCAGCCGACACTGATGTGCTGGACAGATATCTCTACTTGAAACTGTTCGAAGGAAATCAAAGTTATGAGTCAGAACGATAGCTAGGAAATTAGTATCTTCGACCTTGGTCACATCTTCCAGGAAATCAATGATCGCAAACTTGTTCTTGTAGTCAAAAGAGTCCGAAATATCGTCAAAAACAAAGAGGGTCTTGGCCCGGTTCTTCCACCGCACAAACACCTCATACATGATATCCAAGATGTACAGTGCTCGGCTTTCGCCGGTGCTCAGAGCACGAAGTAAATCCTGCTTTTCAGATGAAGCGTATCGCCTCTCCTCGCCCGCATCTCTGACAACGAAGGCTATGGATGGAGCACTGCCTTTGAGAATCGCATCTGATTTGTTCTCAACAGCAAGTTCAAATGGCAAATAAAGAAAGCGGCGATTGAAGTCGGCAACCACGGCATCCCAATCGCCTCTGCTTTCATCTGCTTCTGTGACGATTGCATCCAGGTCCCGTTGACCGGTTCGATACTCTGAAACAAGAGTTTTGTACTCATCAAATGCAACCCGAAGATACTGCATCCACAGGTCACGTTTAAGGCCTTCCGGATCGCTTAGCATCGGCAGAAGGTGTTTGTTTTCTGTGATATAGTCCCGGAAAGCCTGTAGTTCTTTATTTTTGAGCTTCGAGTTGAATGTGTCGAACTTCTTCGCGACTGTCTCATCGTTCAAAACGCGAAGCTTCTCCTCCTCAATGCGTTCGCGGAGAGATTGGTCCGAGGAAACCTCTTCCATCTGATCAGTGTTTTCATCTACCAAGCTGATGCGATGCCCAGCACCGAAGAAGTTATTCGCCTCCAGCTGCTGCTGAACCTGAGCAACATTGTGATACTGAAAGTTCCTTCGTAGGATTGGAGACTGCTCGGTGATCTCATCATACTTTTGCGCAAAGTCTTCGACTGCAGCCGCTACGTCTTCACTGGAAAGGAATTGCTGAACTTTGGGATCATAAATGATTTTGTAGTCGATTTTGGAAAGGTCTGACTGGCTGACTCCCCCGAGTTCATCCTCTATTGCAGCAAGTGCCTCATAGTAGCTACTGCTAAACACATCCTCGATAATCGAGTCTAAATTCTCCCGGGACCTTTCACCAAACCCTGCAGCGTTTCTGAGAGCTCTGTCCAAAGATTTTTTTGCTTCGCCAATAGACTGATGGATTTTTTCGTACTTCGATCTAAGCTCAGCATTTGCGAGAAGAGTGGATACCTGGCTTGAGGAGAATTTGTCATCGTACGACTTAACGACGAAAATTTCCTCTTTCTTAAGCCCCTCCCCATTCAGGGTGATCTCGCAAGTAGGTTCGCGATTCGGGAAATGCAGGTCCTTAGGCGTGTTGCCTTCCGAAAGATCCATCATTGTCTTCGCAAACGATGTTTTCATGACACCGTTCGGAGCATAGATGGCGTAGCCTTTATGCTTAAACTCCAGCTCTGCCTCAAGCTTTCCAATTCCATAGCAATATCTTAGATTTATGTTCAGCTTATCGGCCACGACATTCTCCAAATGATCTCTGCGCCCCCAAAGGCAATTGCATTTGTCCCTAGCGGTTCAGAGCATGCAAGGGAACAACCTCTGCTTCCCACCGCTCATGCCTGAATGATCCTTTCAACCAACGTTGGAAGAATTTGAGGAACAAGCTTCGAACTGGCTGCATCCAACTCCAAGAGCGGCTTCGACAGGTACGGATGAAACTTCTCCGACATGAAGTTCCCTGCTCCCGCGAACAGATCGACAGGTTCGCCGGATCGAATATGCGCTAGCACCGTTTGAAGGTCGGGGGTTTCGTCCCCGTCCTCCACCAGCAGAAACCCGTCATGCTGTTCAACCAAGAACCCCTTACTTCTGAGTGCGAGCGCGAGAGTTGACGTCTTCACCGTTCCGACCCGCGTTGCGATAATCGATGTACGCTCGCCAGAACTGTAGATATTCTTGCTCCGGAACCCGATTTGCTCATAGTGGGCGCGCGCTTCGTCTAGCAGCGCTAGCGAAACGGCCTCCATGTAGGGTGGATTGATATCCCCCTCGAGCACACTGAACATTCGGTCGATGACCTTGTCATGAATGTCGCCTGCGTCGCCGCCGAAGACGGGAGGCACACCGGCCTTCGCGGGTTTGACGATGATGACCTTTTCACGATCATGGATTTCATGAACAACCCAACGCCGCCCAGAAAAAATCAGTAGCATCCCGGGAGCAAGAACATTGTCGATTGGCAGAGTTCCAAGATCCCGCCCCTCTGCAACCAAACGGAATTCTTCAGGTGTCTGGAACACCGCATAGAAGCTATAATGCTCAACCAGTTTCTCGCCTGTCGGCCCCAAAAGTAACAGCCCGCTGCCGGCCTGTTCGATCAAGCCGGTTTCTGGATGGCCGATAGCACGCAACACATCTGCGAAGACTTCGGTTGTGACCTTCCGAAAGGGGCCTTCGCGGCAGAGCACGTTGTAGACTGCGCTTGCAGACGCACCGCCGCGCTGCGCAATGACCGACAGAATCTGATGGACGAGCGTCGAGAGATGAAGCGCCTGCGGTTTTGGCGGTTCGCACCAGCCTTCCAACAACAGATCTATCATCGCGATGGACCTGATCAGGCCGAGGCGAAGACGATCCACGAAACTGCTCTCCGGCGTCAACTTGGCTTCGACAGCGTACTGCCTGAGAATGGCAGGTTGTCCTTCACGCCGGCCTGACCGGCCAAGCCGTTGTCGCAACGCCGCGACGCTGAATGGCGCACCGATTTGAGCCACGCAGGTCACGTCACCGATGTCGATTCCAAGCTCAAGCGTCGACGTGCAAACGGCTGTCGTCGGTTTCGCAGGGTCCTTCAAGCGCCGCTCTACGAAGTCACGGTGTTCTCGGGAGAGGCTCGCGTGGTGGGGATAGAATTCCTGTGGCAGGTGCTCCCGTTCGCAAAGCTCCCGCAACCGATCTGCGTAAATCTCGACCCGTTGGCGCGCTCCGGCGAAGACCAGGTTGTCGCTGCTGCGAAGGTGTCTGAAAAGATGGGCTGCTATGGCATCCGTTGCGGATGGACTGTTTTCATCTTCATCGCCTGAGACGTAGCCGCGAAGCTGGAGCCTCAATTCAGCCTCGCCGCCATCTGCTTCGATGAGCTGGACAGCGTTTGCGGCGTCAGGGCGAAGATAAGCCTTGGCGAGGTCCATGTCGCCCAGAGTAGCTGACAGACCTACCCGACGTATTGGGCGCTTTATTGCGAGCTCGAGCCTCGTGAGCAGTGAACGAAGCTGGACACCGCGTTCGCTGTCCAGAACCGTGTGCAGTTCGTCGATCACGACCGCCCGCGTGGCCCCAAACAGGCGGGCAACTTCCAAACCGCGACGAATGAAAAGCGCCTCAAGGGACTCCGGGGTTATCAGAAGGACTCCTTTTGGAGATTTTAACGCGCGCGTCTTGATCGATTGCGAGACATCCCCGTGCCAGGGAACAACCGGAAGCTCTGCTTCCTGGCAGATGCCCTCCAGCCGCATGGCCTGGTCCGTGATCAAGGCTTTCAGCGGGCCGATGTAGAGCAGGTCGAAGCCGGTGCCGCCCGACGGCTCGTCAAGCACCTGTGAAATCAACGGCAGGAACGCCGCCTCGGTCTTTCCGCCCGCCGTGGACGCCGCAACGATCAAATCGGCGTTGGTCTCGTAGATCGTCCGGATGGATCGCGCCTGGATGTCGCGAAGTTCGCGCCATCCTTTCTGGCGTATCCATTTCTGAACAGGCCTCGCCAGTTTATCGAACGCACTGCTCATCGGCGTCAGAGCTTGAAGCTGATCAGGTCATCGTCACCGGGGTCTTGGGCGCCAGTCGACTCGTCTACCTCGGTCATGTCTTCGCCGAGGTCTTCGGAGACTTCGATCTTTTCGATCAGATCGCTCCACTCGACACCGGGGTTTTGCTCAAGCACGGAAAGCAGGTTCACGAATGCCGTCACCGTATTGCGCGGGGTGCGGAAGTAAGCTTCACCGATCCGGTCCGAGCAATGCGCCATAAAGGCTTCGAGCGCGTCGTCCGGCAGAGCACCGGCATCATCCTGCATGATCCGCCGGACATTGGCCAGAAGAACGAAGAGATCTTCAGGGGTCAGGCTGGCCAGCCGGACAACGGGTCCTGAAAGGTCGACCAACCCGTCTCTTGCGAAGGTGTTCTCGGCCAAACGCGATTGAAGGGCTTCGTAACTGTAGAGCCCTCGACGGGTGTTCATCAGAAACTCCGGGGTCCCGCCCATGAGAAATCCGAGGTTCTCGGCACTGCCCTGCAGCACATCATTCAGGATCCGGAGGATCTGCTCGTAGTTTGCATTGCGAGCCTGCGACGAGGTCAGCTTGTAGAGGTTTACCATCTCGTCGAAGCCGACGAGCAAGCCTTTGTAACCGGCCTCGCACACAAATGCCGACATCAGCTTCAGATGGTCATAGACACTGGCGTCGTCGATGATCGTTCGCACTCCAAGCGCCTTGCGCGCGTCGGTGCGTGTCGCGAACTCGCCGCGCAACCATCTCAGGGCTGCAGATTTCAACTCGTCGTCGCCGGTCTCATGGCCTTCCCAGTATCGACGGATGACTTCGGCGAACTCAAACCCTCCGGTAAGTTCTTCAAAGTGGCCAAGGCGTTCACGTATGACGGTCCCCGTGGGCAAATCCCGTTCTTCGGCATCTCGGTGCGCCTGGCTGACAAACCGCTCCACCACGCTGGCCAAAGCCCCGCCATCGGGCTTTGTCCGCGTCGACAGGTTTCGAGCCATCTCGGCATAAAGCCCCCGAGCTTGTCCACCTGTCGCGTGAATGCGGCGATCCGGCGCCAGATCAGCGAACATCACGACCAGGCCTTTCTCCAGAGCCACAAGGCGGATCAGGTTCATGAAGAACGTCTTACCCGATCCGTATTCCCCGATGATGAACCTGATTGCCGATCCGCCATCGGATATCCGATCCATGTCTTTGACGAGTTCTTCAATCTCTCGAACGCGGCCAACCTGGATGTGACGCAGGCCGAGCTTGGGCACGACCCCGGCCCGAAGCGCCTGTACGATTGCATCGCGTTCGCGTGGTTTCAACTTAGACATCCCTGCCCTCCGCACTCATCGTTTCTTTTACCGCCTCCGCAATCTCCGGAGACACGTCATATCCATCATACTCGTCGAGAAGCGCTTCATCGTAGGTCTCAAAAGCCCATTCGTTCACCACTTCCAGTGCCCCGGACGCCATCAAGCCATGCAAGGCGCAGATCGTCTCGAACTCTGTGTCAGACCAATGCTCCCGAGTAACTAGTTCGAGGACAAGGGCGCCATGTTTCGGGTCAAGCCCCGCCAGCTGGCTTTGGCTGGCGGGCCCGGACGCACCACTTTCTTCCTCTTCGACGTCGAAAATCTGCCCTAGGACAGACGACACGCGCTCGGTGTCAGAACGGATTGCTGCGATCCGGGAAGCGTCGAGTTTCGGTCCGCTGGCTTTTTCGAGCGCGGGTATCGCTTCGCCCGGGCGGCCCGGTTGCGAGGCACGAACGGTGCGAGGACCATCCGCAACTTCGCCAGCATGCAGGTCAGAGTAGGCAAGCGCGGGGTCAAGGCCCAAAGCCTTGTAGATTTTCTCGATGCTTGCGACTTCGTCGGAGTGAATGATGCCATCGGCATGTGCTGCACCAACCAGCGCTGCCCGCATGGCGGCCTGGTTGTCTTGGCCCACCTCTTTCAGTTTCCGCCGCAGAAGTGCCATGTCCGGTGGCACGGCCAGGAACCATTCAAGGTTTGCACGAAGCCTGCGGCGTTCCTGATCGCTGAGGGCCGCGGCAGAAACCTGATCTTCCAACGCCCTGCGTTCAGGCTCTGCGATGCGACCATCAGCATGGGCGACGAACGACCCAAGTGCCAATTCGATCAAGGCGCTTCTATAGCTGTCGGAAACTTCCTCCAGTCTTTCGATGGGTTCACCCAGGTTAAACAGCACAACGGGCTCCTCCGCCTTGGGCGACCGGAGCGCAAACCGAGGGTCGGGCGCCAGACCGAAACCGAGGCGCGCGAGCGCGTCGGCGGCTCCTGTCATTTGCCGTTTCCCGATCTTCTCGTTCGTTTCTCCCTCCAGACGCCCGATCACCTCCTCGAGCGGCACCAATCCCCCCCGATCGACGATATCGCTTGCCCAAGATTTCAAGCGGTCCATTTCCTCTGATGGGAAGGCATCCCATAGTTCAGAGGGCAGCAAAGCATGCGCTTCCACGCTTCCGCGGCCATCGGGATTTCGGCCCAGGAAGCGACTGAGCTTGTCGAGGTCGTTCATCACCTCGTCAGCCAACTCCTGGGCAATCTCGACCGGTTTGCGCAGACCGGAAATATCCGGGACCGGTTTGCCATCAACGGTTGGGTTGGCAGCCCCCTGAAACTCGCTCGAGGCGGCCCTATAAGAAGCCGTTAGTGATTTCCGGGGTTTGGTCACTTTGAGCCCATCAGGAAAACGCCGATCAAACCGCAAACGGAAAAGAGCGACGAACTCGTCACGGCACCGTGTCGCGGGAGTTCTCAGATATGTTTCCGGATGGCAGATGAACCAACTCAGCAACCAGTCAGCTGTCAGGTTCTCGCCTTTGTCGATCCGAGCTCCGATTGCGTATTTGAGTGAGAACGGAAGTTCCCAGCCCTGCTTCTCGAACATCGGCTCGATGGCGTCGAGGTCGGTTTCGGCAAGCATCGCAATGTCGAGGAACTCCCCCAAATAACGCCTGACAGAGTGGTTGTCAGGGTACAGTGACTGCAGCCGCCGAACTTCCTGGACGATATCCTTGGCATCTTCGTTGGACTGATCGACGAAGAAGCGACGCTCCAGTCCGTAGAAGTACAGGAACATGTATCCAGGGTTGTAGGAAGCGTCGTTGCGCCCGCTGGCCAACCAGTCGAGGTAGGTCGCCCGGCACTGAGGTGAGATATCCGCGTATCCGGGCCAGTAGGGCATACCTTCACCAGCTTTGTCGGCTCCAGAGCGCGCGACAGACAGAGACGGATCGATATAGGCTCGGCACTTGTCACGATACCCGTTGGTGTTCAGCAAGGGAGGCGTGCCGACATAGACCATCCCGCCGATGTTGCGGCCGGCGACGCTAGCTGTTTCATTAGACGGGACCCACCCGCTTTTCGATGATCGGGCCGATGCGCTCGATGCCACTCGCGTTGGTTGGTTTCGTTCAGCGACCGCTGCAACTGCCGGCGTCGTAGACTTTCCAGCCCGAACGATTTCGGCGTAGTCCTTCTTTGGTGGGGAATAGGCCTGAACGGTCGCCGGCGCTTTGGGCGCATTGGCTTGGCGAGTACGTTCGCGCTCACGCTCGTTGCGTGTGTCGTAGGCACTTGGTCGGGCTACCGGCTCAGATCGAGATGTTCGGGTTTCGGAGCTTGCCTCGGCTTGCGCTTGTACAGCGACTTTCCTCGATTTCCGTTTTTCTTGCCACCAGACCAGAATCACAGGAACACCGAATGCAAACACCATCTGGCTGCCAACCGGCCATGATTGCAATACAAGTGCGACAATTACCAAAGCAGCAAAGAAATAAATCGCCAAAAAAAATGTAACGCGAAAAACCCTCCATACAAGACTCATCAATAAAACCTCCAAACTGGCCAGCTCGATCTCAAGAAACCACCGCCTGCATCTCAACCTTTAGGCGATTTTTCTCTGCTAGAACAATCGAATCCCCGAGTGGGGTGCACATTTCAGCAGTTTTCGAATAGGTCAGGCGTGTTGGCGTCACGCACTCGGCTCAAACCTTCGCCAACATGCAAACATGGGTGCTTGATCCTATTCAATCCCTTTGCGCCCTCAAAATGAGCGCTTCCACCATTGGGCATACGAACCGTAACCACGTCTGCACCGCATATGGGGCACTTATGCCGGAAACTGCGCTGGCTCTTTGCCTTCGAAGAAGACTGCAAGACCCAGCTTTCTCGAACGTCGGTAGTGCCACCGCTTGACAAGCGCCGCGAATGAGCTCGCCGTCGAAACCAACGAGGTACCATCAAACCAACCCCCTTTCCTCTATACTACTCCCAGACATCCCTTTCCTGACATAGAAGCCGTTGGGGATCGCCTCTTGAACAAGCGGTACATGCGAAATCAAACCCACGGCGCGGTTCTGCCGGACAATGGAGTTGAGAACCTGTAGGACCTGTTCGAGGGTGCCCGACCCATTTTCGGTGTCGAGGCTTCCAAACCCTTCGTCGATGAAAATCGTGTCGAGCCGGACCTTGCCGCTCGCCGCTTCGACCACGTCGGCAAGACCCAGTGCGAGAGAGAGTGCGGCAATGAACGTCTCGCCTCCAGAGAGTGTGCTTGTGGCGCGCGATTTCCCTGTGTGCGCATCAAACACCTGAGTTCCAAGGCCGCGTTTACCTCGCCCTCCATTCTCCATCTCGCGCTCAAGACTATACTGGTAGTTTGTCATTGGGCCGAAACGTAGGTTTGCAGCCTCCAAAATCTGGTCGAACATCGCGCCTATTGCGAATGTCTCCAGGGTCAGTCTTTGCGAATTCTGCCCGTTCACCAGCGCTGCTAGACCGCGCAGCGGGCCAGATGCCGCTTCCGCTTCTTCAAGCTTGCGCAGCGTCTCTTCCATCCCCTTTCTAAGCCGATCCAGATGATCGACATGGCCCTGAGCGGCGACGCGTTCTTCGGTTGCGTTGCCGAGCGCCTCGCCATGGGTTTGGTGCGTTTCTCGTAGCGCTTCGAGATCAGGCCAGGACATCCCTTCGATCGCAGAGGCGGCATCTGTGGCTGAATCAGACGCACTCTTGTGCTCGCGCCGGTATGTCTCGACGGTTTCCCTATCCTCATCGAGAGTTTCGACGGCCGGCTTGAGAGACTGAAACGCCTCTGCTGTAAGTCCAGCGCCAGCCAGTTTGGTTCGGAAGACCTCCACCGCCTTCTGATGGCGCGTTTTGCAGCCCGCGAGCACCTTGTCTGCGCTTTCAAGATCCTTGACCGCGCCGAGTGCTTTTTCGCGAGCGGAGTTCAGCGCCTTTTCCGCGGCAGTCCGCGCCGCCTGGAGCGACTCCAGAGATCCGGTCACCTTCTTCTGTGTGGCCGCGAGCGCCGGCACATCGCGCAGGTTCTCCGGCACCTCGGCGAGCCTGCCATCGCGCGCCGCCTTGGCCTCAGTTGCCTTGTTCCGCCGCTCGTCGAAGCAGTCCCGCAACTCATCGCGTTTCCGCTCCAGTTCCTCGATCTGCAGTGCCAGTTCCTCGATCCCGGCCTCCGCGGCAAGAATGTCAACCCAGGGCCCAAGCGCCGCGAGTGCGGCATCCTCACGACCGATCTGCGCCGCGATGACTTCCGCACGCTCTTCTGGCGTCTCCAGCGCGGACAAGCGTTTCCGTCGCTCTTCGAGCGTAGCTTGCGCCCCGACCAGTGCTTCGCCGGCTTGCCTGGCTTCGCGATCGGCGGCCAGCCATGCTTCTCGTGACTCTCGGAACACCTTGTCCAGGCCGGCACTGCCGATCTCTCCTGTCGCAGGCGCGGGGTGCTCGGTCGCGCCACAGACCGGACATGGCGACCCTGCTTCAAGTCTAGTCGCAAGGTGCAGCGCCTGCGCGGACGCGAGATTTCTTTCGGCTATCTCAAAAGTCTCTCGCACCTTCTCGGCTTTTCCCGAGGCAGCTTCCGACATCCGAAGCTGTTCTTCGATAGCACCGTTAGCAGTTGCAACATCCTGCAAAGCGTCCTCGTAGTTTTGGGCGGCTAATTGCCTTTTGTCGAGCTCAGTGCGCCGACCCTCGATCTCCGCGCGCTTCGTCTCCGCCTCTCGCGCGATTTTTAGCGCTGCGATTTTCGAAGTGCGCTTCTCCTGCAGTTCGGTCAGTTGTACCTTTGCTGCCTGAAAAGCGTTGTCGGCGTCCCGCTGCTCTTTCAGCGCGGTTTCGACTTCCTGATGGCTATCGGCTGCTGCCTCGAGGATGCGACCATACCTCTCCAGTTCATCACTTTTCCGGCGCAGTGTTTCGACTTCTTCGGCACGTTCTTCCTCACTTCGGAGCGCCTTTGTCGCCTTGTCCGCTTCTTCTTTGGCCTCCTCGGCGGTCCTTTTTGTATTTTCACGTGTGGTCTCGGCTTCACCAACTTCGCGTTCGGCATCCTTCACACGTTCCTCGACGTCGATCAAACCGCGGGCGCACTCGGCTTGTCGGACCTGCTCGGCGAGCGCTTCGACATCATCCTTCCGCTCTTCAAGTACAAGAAGCCGTTCCCTCATCTTTTCGGCTGCCGCAAACTTTTCCTCGATGGCCTCTGCTTGGCGCAGCGCCTTCTCGGCAGCTTCCGCCGTCTCCTTCTTGGCTTCTTCGTGTGCACGAAGCTCTGCACATTTCGCAGTTGCGGCTTCGATGCCCGAAATCAGTGCATCGGTGCTTTCGAACCCTTCTGCCGCGAGTTGCCTGATGCAGAGCGCACGCTCCTCCCGCACCTGCCGTTCAGCCTCATCGGCTGCTGACTTGAGATTGGCCATGAGCTTCTCGTATAGCGAGACATCGAAGAGTTCTCGTAGGATTTCGAGGCGCTCTTTCGTCTTGGCCGAAAGGAATTTCTCGAAGCGCCCTTGCGGCAGCAGGACGATCTGGCGAAATTGCTCGGAGCCATACCCGAGCATCTCAACAACAGCCGCGTCGACGTCGCGCACCTTCTTCTCGGCCAAGATCTTGCCCCGCGCCGCGTCTGTAATGTCGTCCAACGACCTTCCGGTCGCATCGAACAGAAAGGCTTCATGTGCGCTCCGCGTCTCGCCTTCACCGCGTGCCTTGGGTCGCATCTGGTCGGGTCGGCGAAGCACAACATATCGCCGCTCACCAATGTCGAACACGAACTCCGCCTCGGTCATTACATCCGGATCGGCGTGATCGGAGCGCAGCGAAGGAGCGTCTTGCTCTGCCTTCGCCGCTTCTCCAAAGAGCGCAAAGGTCATCGCGCTGAAGATGGTCGATTTACCTGACCCTGTTTGTCCGTAAATGCCGAAGAGACCCGCCTCAACGGCATCCCGAAAGTCGATAACCACCCGACCTGGATAGGGACCGAACGCCTGAAGTGTTAGCCGAACCGGTCTCATTGGACGTCCTCCGTCTCACGCAGGCGACCGAGTGCCGACGCTACGACCTCCAGTTCGTTCTCTAAGAACCCTTCTTCCCGCACGTGTTCGAGGAAGTCGCCAATGACTTCGACAGGGTTCGCGACCGCTAGGGCACGTCCCGCTAGGGACTTTACTTCTGGCTCCCGTTCATTCCGCTCGTAGACAAGTTCACAGGCGTTCGGGAACACGCCGCGGATGCGCTTCATTCCATCGATCACAGGCGCATCATCGGTAAGCACGGCTTTGATAAAATCGTCAGATCGGTCTGCGAGGAGAAGTTCTGCGTGACGTCCCTTCAAGACGCGCACTTGGCGAATGGGTTCAAAAGGAATGCTCTCAATCGTGGCTTGCCCGACCGCATCGATCTCTACGAGGCTCATCGACTTCTGGCAGTCGGATTCATCAAACCCGAAAGCTAATGGAGATCCCGAGTACCGGATATGAGAAGCACCAACCGATTGCGGCCGGTGCAGATGCCCGAGCGCCACATAATGAGCACCTTCAAACACGGCCGAACTGACGGTCTCGATGCCGCCGACCCGAGTGAGAGGCCGCTCGCTTTCGCTGCTCGATGCCCCGGCTACAAATGCATGCGAAACGACGACCCAACGCGTGCCATCGGGAATGTTGCGCCGACCGCAAGCCACTTGAGCCGCGATAACGTCCTCGGGAGTGTGGAGAGCTTCGTCGGAAAAACATTCACGGGCGGCATACTCGTAGGCGAAGGGCAACCCTGTGAACGCCACAGGTCCGTGGGCGTCCGTGAGTAACAGCGGCTTCTCGTCCGCACTGATAGCCCCACGTATTAAAGCGCGTCGTGTGTCTGTCATGATCGCCATCGACGCGATTCGATCACCCGAGTCGTGATTGCCGGCGATCATTACCACGGCCGCCTCGGTCTCCGAAGCGACGCGTGCCAAGAACCTATTGAACTGACGCACAGCAGACGTTGGCGGGGCAGCCCGGTCAAAAATATCTCCTGCAATCACAAGGACATCAACGCTGCGGGAGGTAATCGCCGAAACGATCTGGTCGAGAATTGCTGCGTGATCGGCATCAAGAGGAATCCCGTTGAGCTGACGCCCGAGATGTAGGTCGGCGGTATGGAGAATCCTCATGGCAATAGTCCGTATATTTTTTATTCGTATAATTTCTAGATGGACATGCAGGCGAGAGTCAAGGTAGGGATGCGCACATGAAGCTCGACGACCTCAAACATGCGCAGAGAGAGCGCCTGATCTTTCTGGACCGCTGCCTGACTTGGCGGGGTATGGCAAACCGCAAGGATCTGATCGACCGCTTCGGTATTTCGACCGCGCAGGCAGCGCTGGACTTCCGTGTCTATCTCGGTCTCGCGCACAGTTCACCGCCGACCTATGATCCGGTGCGAAAGACCTACATAGCTGCTAGCGAACACGAGGCTTTAGCACCATCCGGCCTGACCGAAGCCTTCGCTATCCTGACGAGCGACGATGAAGACACGCCTTCGTCCGCGTTGCCTCGACCGGAACGGAAGGCAGATCAAAGGACCATCGCGTTTCTTCATCAAGCAATCAGGTCGGGGAAAGCCGTCCACGTCCGATACACATCGATGTCGTCCGGTGCCGACGACGGGCAGTGGATCGCGCCGACCCGCTTCACGTCCGACGGTGAAAGCGTGCACGTGCGCGCCCACAGTTTCAAGCACGGTGAATATCGGAACTACCTCCCGATCCGCATCGATCCTGACAGCTCTTTCGAGGAGAAACTCATAGACAAGCCTCTGCCGGAGGACGTGGATTGGAATACTCGAGCAATCATCTGGCTGAGACCAAAGACAGGACTTTCAGAAGAGCAAGCAAAGGTCGTCAGACGTGAATTCGGCTTTGAAGGCGAATGGCTTCGTATCGAAACCAGAAGAGCGCTGGAGTTCTTTTTTGATCGTCGATGGGGATTGGATACCGTAGGCGCACGGCTTGAGCGCGCGAAAACGGACTACGAGCCAATATGAATAACTAAATCCCTTCTCGTACGCCGTTCTTGCTCCGCTCCATAGTTGCCTCCAACATATCGAGACCATCGACGGCGGAGCGCATCTGCACCTCATCAACTACGCTCGCAGCTTCAGCATCCACGACCTGACCCCCAAAATCCATCTCCATCTGGCGCTGTTCCTCAGCAATGACGGCTTGAACGACAGGCGCGGTCTTCTTTGGGGAGACGTCGGTTTGCCCTGACGTTTGACTACCAGCATCTTGGCGTGCGGTCTCCACAACGACGTCAGACCCACCTGGTCCGTTCGCTGGCGGAGTCATCGGCATGGCGCGCACACTCAGCGGTAGCGTGCCATGCGATCCCCCTCCCCCCGGCTCCGGAAACGGCAATTCGCCCGTCTGTGCCGCGTGGATCGCCTTGAACAGCCGATCGTCAAAATACTGAATCCGCTTCGCACGGACCGGCATCTGAGCATCGATAACCATGACAATCTCGTCGAGCGGCAGGCGGCGCGCCTCATCTTCGGGCAACAACGAGCTCTCTTCAGTCCGTGTGGATTGGCTGCGCCCTTCAAAGGGGTTCTTGCCGATGGACTGGGATCGCGTGATGACGGTCTTCGTGGTCTTGCCGACCGCCTTGCTCAGCTCCTCGACGGTCTTTTCATCGGAGGGCGTGAGGTAAAGTTTCACACCCGCATTGCCCTGCAGCGCACGGCGCGTGTTTTCACCATAGATTTCATCGAGGGCGGGGATCGTTTGCGTGACTACGGCCAGGTGGCCGCGATAGGTACGCAGGGTCTCGATGCTCTCGACCACGATGGGCATCTTGCCCAAGCGGTTGAACTCGTCGAGCATGATCATCACGGGCCAGGGTTCATCCGGCCCGGGGTCCTTTTCCTGCATGGCGGAGAGGAGATCGGAGAAGAAGAGCCGGATGAGGGGTGCCAATGGTTTCACCATCAGCGGCTGGACCACGAGGTAGACCGAAAAGGGTTTCTTGCGGATCGTCCGGAAATCAAAGTCCGAAACAGCCGTCGCCTCATCGATCGCCGGGTTCTGCCATTGGTCGAGCCCCGAGGTCATCAGGAGCGAGACGTAAGACGTCAGCGTGTCGTTGTTGGTCGAGGCCAGCCGCGTGAAGATCAGCTTGGCCGCCCGGTTGTCGACCTCGTGGCCCCGCGCGAAGTATTCCTTCTGCTTGTTCCCTCCCGACGCCGCGATGCGATAGATCTCGCCCAAGGTGGGGCGCTTGCGTTGGAATGCCAGCAGGCCTGCCGCCACGAAGAGATCGATCCCGCCTTTGAGGAGACCCTGCACCCGGTCGTTGTCACTCTGCAAGAAGAGCGTCGCGAGGAGCTGCAGTTCCATCTGCTGGCGCGCGGGATCTTTCAGCTCAAAGATGCGCAGGAGCGGGTTGTAGCGATGCGTGCGCTTGCCCTCCCAATCAGTGGGGGCAAAGCGATAGACCTTGTCGCCTTGCGCCGCGCGGTGCCGGGCCGTGGCCTCGAAACACTCGCCCTTTACATCGAGCGTCACGGCGGAGCCTTGCCAGGTCAGCAGGTTCGGAATGACAAAGCCCGTAGTCTTGCCGCGGCCCGTGGGCGCCACGATCAGCGCATGCGGAAAAACCTTCGAGCAGATGTAATTGGCGCGGGAGCCCGGCGTCCCCAGCTTGCCGAGGATGAACCCGGTCCCGGGCGCCCCGAAGAAGCCATTGGCCTTCATCTCTCGCGCACTTTGCCAATGGGTCTGGCCAAAGCGTGTGAGGGCCGAGCCTGAAAGGGCGAGACTCAGCATCAGGCCGGCGGCGGCGAAGCTGCCGATGATCAAGTGAATAAGTTGGGCGTCCTCCGGGCGGCGATCCAGGATCGCCAGATAGTTCTGCGCGATATAGGCAAAGTCGATCTCGGCCCCGAAGCCGAGATCCTGGTAGGTCAGTACGGCCGAAGCGATGGTATAGCCCATGGCCCCAGTCACAAGCGTCACCAGCAAAACGCCTGTGGCGATCCGTGCTTTGCCCATTGCGGCGCTCAATGGACCTGACCCCGCTCAGTCTCGCTGTCCAGATCAGCGGCGCGATGCCGTTCGTATTCGGTGTCAGCCAGATCATCGACCACCTGGCGCAAGGCCTCCGTGTTGGCCGTCGCGGCATCGGATTGCAGATAGACCTTGGCGACATAGAGCCGGTCGAGGCGGTCCTCGAGAACCTTGTCCAGCGCATCGGCATCACCGGATGTGAGCCGCTCGAGTTGGCGCTCATCAAGCACCCGCGCG
The DNA here is from genome assembly GCF_010500785.1 of Salipiger sp. PrR003. Lineage (NCBI taxonomy): Bacteria > Pseudomonadati > Pseudomonadota > Alphaproteobacteria > Rhodobacterales > Roseobacteraceae > Salipiger > Salipiger sp. PrR003. The sequence goes on along the minus strand of NZ_JAAGOV010000035.1, from coordinate 90,370 downwards.
ATCTCCTCGCGGAAAGCTTCCCGCTCCGCTACAGTCTCGAAGGGCGCAGACAACTCCCCGGCCCGCTCATGCTCCAGGACACGCGCAATCTCGTCTGCAAGGCGGTCGGCACGGTCAGACTGCGGCGCAGTTTCACCGCGGGTTGCGAGGAGTGCGTCGCGCGTTCCAGACCCAAGCCCATCGCGCATCTCGGTTTCGCGGCGGACCTGATTGATGGCCTCTGTGTCCCGTATCTCGACGACGGCGGCATAGGTCGCGCCGAGCCCACGGGCGAGGTGGGAGGGCATGTCCGGATAGCGCGCGCGCAAGTCATCCGTGACAGCATCTGCAACGGGCGTGCGGAGGTCGCGTCCCTCCATGATCCGGTCGACCTCGCGGGTGATCTCGCTGGCGCGGGCCGCATCGGTGATGGTCTCCCTATAGGGCTCAGACCGGTCGATCACATCGCCGGGGCGTGCGAGCAGGTCCGGGTGTGCTTCGAGATACGTGCGCTGCTCCGTCTCGATCCGGCGCTCCGCTCGCGAGACAACCTCCCAATCCCGGTCCTCGATCTGCTGCGCTGTCAGACCGTCTGCGCGCATCTCCTGACGGATTGTCCCTTCCATCGCCCGGACCGCGTCCTCATGATAATGGAACTGCTCGCTGACCGGTTCCGCTTCCATGACACCATCCCGGCGGAGCACGTTCTCGCGCTCCAACAGCGTACCAAGCGCGACATGCACATCGTTGAGAATGGCTCGCGCCTGTTCCAGATCGGCGCGGCGTTCAAGGTTCAGATCGCGCGTCTCGGCCACTTTGGAGAGATCATTGGCGATCCATTGATGCTCGAGCGCTGCATTTGAGGCGCCCGTCTCGATCCGGGCCACCACTTCCGATGTGCTGATCCCGGTGCCCCGAAGTGCCGCGTCAATGCGCGATCTCAGGTCGGGCTCGGCCAGACGCTCGCGCTGGCTGGCGTCGATATTGGCTTCGGAATAGATCCCGCCCTCCGAGGGGGTCTCTGACAGCGTGGATGATCGCAATCCGAGAGGCTGCATGGGCTGGACCTGCGTCTGGATCTCGATGAGACGTTTTTCCAGCACGGGACGTTCCGCGTCAGGCTTTTCGGCGATCATGCCCTGCACCCGCGCGAGCTTTTCCGCATAGAGGCTTCTCAGATCCTCGAAGCTTTGATCCTCGGCCATATACACATCTCCTGTTCGGTCCACCTGTCCGCCATGCGCCAGCACCTCGCCCGCGCGGAAGAGTGCCGCGGCAATATCCTCGCGGGCCTCGCGCGAAGCCTCCGCGGCAAGCGAATGGTAGACGGTTCTGGTATTGGCGATCTCCGCCAGCGTCCCGGTCAGGTCCTGCCCCACGCGTTCGCGCTCGCGGGGTGCGCGCCCCTCTTCTTTCGCCGCATAGACCTCGCGGGTAGGGGCTGGGTAATGCACGACGCCGCGATCCACCCGCCGCGTGGCCTCCAGCCGTACACCATACTTTTCCGCCTCCTCGACCATGGCGAGGCGGAAGTCGTCATAGTTGAAGCGGTGGTTGCGCCCCAGAAAGAAGAACTCGCCTTCCTGCGAGCGACGGTTCAACACCAGATGCGCATGGGGGTGACCGCGGTCCTCATGCACCGCGATGATGTAGTCGAAATGCCCTTCGTCGGTCTGGAAGAACCGCTCGGCCACGTCGGTCGCGATGTCGCGCACATCCTCCCCGCGCGTGCCGATGGGGAAGGACATGAGCATGTGGGTGGTCTGCCCGAGCTTGGGTTTGAAGCCCGCATCCCACCGCTTGGCAAAGCGAGCGGTCAGGTCCTTGATGTCGCCCGCCTCGAGCTTCGCCTTGCCATCCAGGAACCCGCTACTGTCCACGATATGGGTAGACTTGGTGGTGAGGTAATCGAGCTGGTTTGCGAGCTGCGATTTGGTATGCGTGCCCCCGCCCCGGATCGCCTTGAAGACCGCTGGCCGATGCCCCGCTGCCGCGCGCACAAGCTGGGTCTGCTTGGCCACGTGCAGCCCCTGCATCGAGCCTCGGATGCGGCTCCAGCCGTCCCGAAAGACCTCGCCCGTGACGGCGTCGACGGCATCATTCAGCCGCATGCGCAAACTCCCTCAGCGCGGCCGTGGCCTGCAGCTTCATTGCGTCCCGACGGCGGCGCAAAAGCAGATCGATCTCGTCAGCGGAATCCAGGATGAACCGCGCCAGCCCGCGCATCTGCGCTAGGCGCAATTCGGTGAACTCGGCACCCGCTTTCGCCGTCGTCCCCTGCCCCATCCGGTTGGCCTTCGTCATCTGTTTGGCGATCTGCGCGACCCCGTTGCCGACCTCATGTAGCGAGGCCCTGTAGCGCGCCATCTCGGCTGCCATCTGCGCGTCCGGAACAAACACCCCGCCTGCCGCCTGGATGAGCCGCCGCAGCCCCTCGGCCCGGCTCTCGATCCCCGCCTTCGCCAACACCGCGTCGAGCGCCGCAAGCTCCGCAGCCGTGACCTTCAAACTGACCGCCGAGACCGGGATCGCGGCATCCGTCTGACGCTCGGCATCGGCTTTCAGGACGTAGCGCACGGCCCGCGATGTGACCTCGAAACGCTCAGCCAGCTCAGACGTCGACACACCTTCCGCGGCCTCGCGGACGATCTGCATCTTCTCGATCTCTGTCAGGCGTTTTGTTCGGGACATGCGGAAGAAAGACCCCCTATTTCCTGCCACCTTCCACAAAGGCTGCCCCTACCTTACGATAATATATCGGGCTGTCAATTATATACTTATGTTGCATTGATGCTCAGGCAGCCTTGGTGTCCGCTTCACGCCGCGGCCCGCAGGGACGCGGCTCTGCCGCCCTCACCACCGGGCGACCCACCTGTCCAATGGGTCGCCTTCCCCAGCACCGCCCGAGGGTCTGGCCGAACACGCATGTGTTCGGACGGAGCCGCGGGCGGGCGCAAACCCCACCGACAGGGCGGACAGGCAGGGTCAAGGAGGGCCAGATTTGGGTCCCCAAATCTCTGCCGCAAAAACCGGGAGGCCCTGGCCGATAGGTTTTTGTGGATGGCCCCCTTGAGGCTGCCTGGCCGGTCTGTCGCGGCCCGATCATTCCGGGCGGCGATCGTCCTTTGAGCGCGCGGCTACCGGCACCAAGAGGAGGTCGCTATCGGCGATCACCCACGTTGGGGACGGCATCCCTGGAACAGGGATCGGGCCGCCCCAAGATCGTCTCGGGGCGGCCCATCCTCGTCAGAGGATTTAGTCCTGGGGGTCCTTTGCGCTCGGCGGGAACATCACCAGCTCCGAGACCGCGACCGGGAAGTCGAGCTTGAGGCTGAAGAACTCCGAGCCGTCCCCGTTGCGGGTGTTGCGGAACATTGCACCCACGCGCTGGAAGCGGGTGCGCTCCTGGCCATCGGTGTCGGTGAACTTGACGGGGACGGTGGCGACGTAGTGGTTGGTCATTTGGGTTACTCCTTGTTGCGATGGGGATCTGCCAGCACGGGGGCAGGAGGCCCGGTCGCAAGCGCAAATGCGGAGGGTCCGCGGCTCCGCCGTGGAAGCCGTATTTGTGCTTGCCGAAGCGTGAGCTGAGGGCACGGACGGGCCGACCCCGTGCGATCCACATCTATGAGCAAAAAGGAGTGATCCGGATGATCTTTGCCATCACGCAGCCGCCACCTTCCGCGTCCGCGTCCCGCCAAGCCTGGCCGGGGAGCTGACGGAGCCCGCCCGCGTGGATGCGATGTTCCGAAACACGCCCCGAGGGACGTGCAGGGCTTCAGCCTCATGTGCGACGTCTCGACCCCTCGGTCTTGCGCTGCTGACGATGTGCGAGGTGCGCACCATCCCCATCCCGTACCGATGCGGATGGGCCGCACGCTGACGGACCGGGTAGAGGGATGACGGTGCTGGACGCCGTGAGCTGCCGATCACGCGTAACCGACCGCACGCGCCATGAGATATGACGAAAGGGCCGCGCCAAGCGCGACCCCCTCTCTTCAATCCTGCGCAGTCTTCTTCGCCGGGTCAGCAACCCGCATGACCGTCAGGCCTTTCGCTTCCGCTTTCTGCCCGAGGTTCAGCGCGACCCCGTTGCCGCCGAAGAGCACAACCCCCGTCGCCGCGAACTTGTCGTCCAGCATTTCGTCGTTGCATTTGAACGGTGCCGCCCGTCCGTGAGCGGACCAGCGCGGATCGAAGCGCGCCTGCGCGATACCCCGTGCCCGGGCCCACCGCGCCGCAATCATCTCCGCCCCGTGCTTGCCACCCTTGTGGCAGAGGAATATCTCCTGATTGCGGTTCTGCTCGATCCGCTCGCGAACCTTGTCGAGCGTATTGAAGATCACATCGACATCGGTCCAGTCGGTGGCGCCTGAGACGATCAGGGGCACCCCCTCGACTTTGGATTTCTCGGCAGTCTCGCGGTCGTGCTGCTCCAGGAGCTGCCGCGCCTCGAAGACCGCCCCGGTCTCTTGCGCCCGGGTGCTTGCGCGCGATCCGGCTGCCGGGATGAAGGCGTGGCCCGTCTCGACCTCGTAGCATTCCGCTGCGGCCTCGCTCATCACCTCGATTGCGCCGACGATATCGCGCAGCTGCAGAAAGCGCGACTGCGCCTCTTCGAGCGCGGTCTCGGCAATCTCGGATCCATCGTGGGATTTTGCGAGCGCGCCGATCTTGTCAGCGGTGCGGTCGACCTCCTTGCCGAGCGCCACCTTGCGGCGCTGCAGGATCGTGGCGAGCCCGTGCGCCAGCGGTTCGATTTCCGCTTCGAGCCCGGTCCCGCGCAGCTGCCCGAGCAGAGCCTCGAAGCTCTCGCGGATGATGCGGTCGGTCAGAACGTGATCCTCCGGGATCGGCAGCTGTGCGTCCTTCTCGGTCAGCCCGAAAAGCTCGATGGTCTCGTAGGTGTTTGCGGTGTCGTAAGCCATGTTCTTATCTCCAGTGTTCGGTTCCAAGGCCTCCACGTGAGTGTGGGGGCATGGCCGAATGCCTGGTTTCCGAATCTGCCCGGGTCAGGGACGGCGCAGCCGCCGGCTTGCCGGGCGCAAAAGTTTTCCGAGCGCAGCACCCGACACAGGCCCGCGCTCACGCACGGGATCGCCCCAAGCCATATGTACCGCCCTCGCCGAAAAGTTTTGCGATCCTTGACGCGGGCTGATTTGGGTGCCATCCGGAGGATATGCTTCCGCACTCATGTGTGTGTGTTTTGACGGTAGGTTTGCCCGACCCGAGCAGGCAAACGGCCCGACCGGACGCGGGAGACGGATGGAGTGGCGGGATCGTTTTGCTCTCAAGCAAAACAGACCAGAGCGCAATCCGGCGGAGCGGCCGGGGAGGGACGTGCTCGCGAGGCGGGCAAACCGGGGGCCTAGGTGCAACGCCGCGGTGAGGCCGCATGGCCGAATGCGCGACGGACCGAAGGGCCGTTCTCCCCTGCGACACGCGAAGCCGAGCGGGGGAGGCCGCAAGGCAAGCATCCAAGTCGATGCTCGAGAGCACAAAACCGACACACTCTGCTTCCAAACAGCGCAAATTGTCTGGTCTGCTGAGGGGTTCGAATGTAGAAAAGACCTTAGTATCATTGAAAATGATCATTCAGAAAGAGCAACTCGACCTTGGCTTCCGCCCAACAACTCATCGGTCTCGTCAAGAGCCACGCAGAAGGGGACGCTGATCGTTTTTACGATCTGGCGATGCAACTCTCTGCGGCTGAAGAGCAGAAGGGACATACCCGTCTGGCTGAACAGTTGCGACAATGGGCCGAAGCGGGACAGAAGCCGCCTTCGAAGCGAACCCCTGCGATCACTCCTATCGCAACACCCCGCGGTGATCTGGCGGAGTTCCTTGCCGCGTCCTATCCGACCGAGCGCCTCGTCGATGTCATCTTGCCAGACAGGATTGAGAGCGAACTCGCGCATCTCGTTGTAGAGACACGAATGCGCGAAAAGCTCGAGGCGAAAGGGTTGAAGCCACGGCGGCGCGTTCTCCTCTCCGGTCCTCCCGGAACCGGCAAGACCCTGAGTGCTTCAGCGCTTGCCGGTGAGCTGCAGTACCCTCTCTTTTCGGTCATGCTCCACGGACTGATCACAAAATTCATGGGTGAAACAGCGCAGAAGCTGAAGATGATATTCGATGCCGTCAAGACGACGCGCGGTATCTATCTCTTCGACGAAATCGACGCTTTGGCCGCGGCCCGGGGCGGTGAGAACGATGTCGGTGAGGCCCGGCGGGTTCTGAACTCGTTCCTGCAATTCCTGGATGAGGATACCGGGCCTTCGATCGTCATTGCCACTACAAACCTGCCGGGAATTCTTGACCGCGCTGTGCTGCGCCGCTTTGATCTTGTTTTGCCATATGTCATGCCCGATGGCCCTGCCATTCGGCAGGCGCTCGAACGCCGTTTGATCGGCTTCTCACTCGCTCGCATGGGATGGAAACGGGTTATAGACGTTGCCACAGGCCTCTCAACGGCCGATGTTGTGGCAGCGGCGGAAGATGCCGCTCGACGTGCTGTTCTGAATGATACCGACAAGATTGCGACACAGGATTTGCTTGATGCCCTCGAACGCCGACGGTCGCTCCAAGAACTAGGGACCGATGACAATGGCACGAGACCTTCGGCACTTCCACCTTCGCAATCTCGGACAACCTCGCCCGTTCCAAGCAAAGGGCGGGGGCGGGTCCAAAAGACCAAGTGATGTCCCCAATCGCGCGGCGCACGCCCAAGCATTGCTTCAGGCCATCGACGCGCTGCCAGATATTCCAGCAGCCGAACTTCCCGGCGTCTATCTGGAAGTACGCTCGCGTATCGACGAGCGCCTGAAGAAAGGCAGCCTCGACGCTAGTGGCCTGACTCTCCTTCGCGTCGCCGAGACCCCTGATCCCGGTGGCACCGAAGAGCGCGCGACGGTGTTTGCGACAGCCAAGGGTATTGAAAAGCTGCGCAAGAAGGTCGAGCAGTTTCGGACGGAAGACACACCCGACCGGGAAAAGGATGGTGAATTCATCCCAGGCCGTCCGAAGAACGCGGATCTAGTGCAGAGCGTCGCTGCCATCACGGAAGCGGGATTGCGTGCCCTCTGGCGCAGCCCTTCAGGCAAATTTCCAGCAGCGGATGTTGCGACCGTCTGGGAGGTTTGGCTCGAGCCTCAAATGACCGAAGGTTTCGTCGCGGCCGCACCAAACTATGGCGTTACCGTGGGAGCAGATCGGCTGGAGTTTCCCGAAGATATCGTTGTGATCGTAGAGGCCGATCGCAATCAGCTCGCCCAAGCCGTCCGCCGACTAGGCGGCGTGCGCGCCCTTGCTGCTCCCACCATCACAGCGGATTTCTTCGACGGCTTGCCGGTGGCAGAACAGGCGCAGTGGGTCGACGAACTCGCGGGTCGTACGACCTACACTGACAATCCCGATCCTAGCTACGTCACGCTTTTGGATACCGGTGTCAGTCGCGCGCATCCTCTCATTCAGCCGGCGCTCAGCGTGGATGACCGACATGCCGCCAACCCGGCCTGGGGGCTGGAGGATGTGAAGGGCCATGGCACGCAGATGGGAGGACTGGCGCTCTTTGGAGACCTGACGCCGAAACTGCACCAGGCGAATCCGGTTTCTGTCGTGAACCGTCTGGAATCCGTGAAGCTGCTGCCTGATGCAGGGATGAACCCGCATCATCTCCTCGGCGCGGTTACCAGGCAGGCGATCAATACAGTAGAACAGGTCGGCCCCCGGCGCCGGACCTTCACCATGACCACGACGACGGGTGAGGACACCCCGCATGACGGCGCGCCGACGTCATGGTCGACGGAGGTCGATCAGCTCGCCGCCGGTGTTTCAGGTGAGGTGAAACAACAACGCTTGGTGCTTGTCTCCGCAGGGAATACCGACAACTTCACCTTTGGTGCCGGAAACTACCTGGACCGATGCGATCACGAAGACAACGAAATCGAGTCGCCGGCCCAGGCATGGAATGTTCTGTCTGTTGGGGCCTTTACAGAGAAGACCGTACTGCCAGACGGAGAGCCGGCCCAGGCGCTTGCACCATTCGGCGATCTATCGCCAGCTTCGAGAACTGCATCGTGGTCGTCCCATTGGCCGAACAAGCCGGACGTCGTCCTTGAGGGTGGAAACTGGGCGCTAAGTGCCATGCCACCGCCAATGCGGCATGGATGGTTATCGCTGCTTTCGACTCACCACAATTACCCAGTCCGATCCTTCACATTCACCTTCGATACCAGCGCGGCGACCGCGCTTGCCGCGAAGGATGTAACGGAACTCTGGTCGGACTATCCGACGCTTTGGCCCGAGACAGTGCGTGGTCTCTACGTGTCGTCAGCGCGGTGGACGCAGCAGATGCGTGCGCATCTGCCGGCCCAGCCAAACAAGGGTCACTTCACGCCCCTTTTTCAGCGCTATGGGTATGGTGTGCCGGACATGGCGCGTGCCCGCCGCAGCGCGTCGAACGCGCTGACCCTCATCGTGGAAGATACGATTACGCCGTACGGGATTTCAGAGAAGACCGGCGGTGATGTCCACAATGAAATGAAGCTGTTCGCCCTTCCCTGGCCCGTTGAGGCTTTGCGCGCGCTCGGCAATGCCGATGTGACCTTGCGGGTGGCACTCAGTAGCTTTATCGCTCCGAACCCGTCCGAAGCCTCGCGCGGCGTTCGGTATCGCTACGCGTCCCACAACTTACGTTTCCAACTCAATCGCGCTGGCGAGAACGAAGCCCAATTTCTGGCCCGGATCAGCAAGGCGGCCGAACAGCCCGATGGTCCTGCAAGCGACGAAGATGATCTTTGGGACTTCGGTAGCAATCGGCGCCATGTCGGGTCGCTCCATATAGATCAGCTGACATGTAGGGCTTCAGATCTGGCGCGGCGCAACTTGCTGGCTGTTCACCCAGTCACCGGTTGGTGGAAGTCGAAAAAGCTTCTCGCTGAGAGTTTGCCTTCCGTACGCTACGCACTGATTGTGGAAATCGACGCAGCAGAGTTGGACACCGAGCTCTACGCCGAGGTTCAAGTTGCTGTTGACGCATTGATTGCCGCTCAAGCAGTTGTACAAGTCTGACTTTAATCGAAACTCCGCGCGGCACTTCCGATCTAGCAGTCTCATCTACACCGGAACGCCATATGAAGTGGCAGTTCGATCGCTCTATTGAAGCAAGCACAGCAAAAGGGGAACCGTGAACCCACGGCTCCCCTTGCAGTTCAGATGTTCAAGCCTCGTACCAAGGTCACGCGACCAGCGACAGCCCCGCGCCCGCATCGTGCGACGGCTCACCGCTATCGATGAACGGGATGATCGAGAAGGTCTGACCGCCGCGCTGCTCTTCGTTCTGCACGGCGTTCACGCGCAGATCACCATCGGGCGTGTTGATCAGCAGCGAAAGGTAGTCATTGCCCGTGCGGCTGCTCTTGGCCATCCACGCCGAGCCAACGCGGATCGGCGTGCCCCGGGGCGAGCTGACCTCGATGCGGTAGTCTGGGTGGGTCTCCTCGGACTTGTAGCTGTTCTCGATCAGCATGAACTCCAGATCGAACATCATATTGGCGATGTAGCCGGTGAAGGCGTTGTCAGCGTCCATGGCGGTGAGCTCGCCCGAGATCGAGCCGGATTTCATCAGGCCGTTCGAGACCAGCGGGATGATCTCGAATTCGCCGCTCTGGGCCGCGCGCGCTTCCTTCGTCTGCACGGCATTGACGCGGAACGGGCCCAAACCGACATCGATCTGCATCGAGATGTAGGGATTGCCGCTGGTCGTACCGGTCTCGTTCCAGGCCGTACCGATGCGCACCTTGCGGCCAGACTTGTTGACCGCCGTCACGTCGTAATCCGGGCTGCGTTCGGACATCTTGGCCCGCGCTTCCAGCTGGATGGCGATATCAAAGCGCGTCGAGTGGATCATGCCGGTGTACTCGGCGGCTGCGGTCTCGACATTGCGGGTGAGGGTTCCTGCGAACATGGGATATTTCCTTCTTGGATTGGCCGGTGCCTGACGTTCTTGTCAGCGCATCCGGGATTGCTTTCTCGACCCCTCCTGGGATCACAAATCAGAAAGCCTGCTTTCCTTTCATCCCCGCCCGTGGGTCAGGGCTGTCGTCCGAATGGGTGTGCCACCGCGCGCCCGGGTGCTGCGCCCCTCTCCTGTCCGTCTGATCTTGATTGGCGGCCCGGATTTTCCGCGGCGTCCTTCGATTGCGCGATGAAGAACTCCGCCTCTTTGCCGTTCAACCGGTGCCCGCTTCGGTCGGTCAGGCCGATGCAGCTATCATTCGGCACATAGGTGATGAGGTACTGACCGAGCCGGTCCTTGTGCACAACGTAGCCGGTATTGGCCCAATGCACGGTCTGCCCGGCATCGACCGCGGCTTTGATTTCATCGAGTGTCATGTGACCCTCCTCAAGTAGAATGGTGGGTAAACGACGCAAGAAGCCCGATCTTCCAACCGGGCTTCCGTGCGGCATTCAATTGGCAAAAAGCCGGGTCCTGTCAGGCACTCTGCGCCACTTGCATCGCGCGCGCCGCCATCCAATCCTTCAGGCCAAGAACCGTTCGTCCGGAGGCGACCTCGGAGGCCCAGGCAACCCTTGGATCGCCGCAGGGCTCGGAGCCGACATGCCGGTCGATATGGCCATTGGCCATCCATGGCTCGGGCTGGATCCGTCGCAGCCAGTCCGCCATGCTCGGGATGCGGCCCTGGCAGTCTTCGCGGACATGCTGTTCGCCGATCCAGCGCACGGGGATGTCCCGACCAGCGCTATTGGTCAGGGTCAGGCCGAAAACCCGTTCCGCCTCGAACAGGCCTTGAGCGTGGTGGCGCATGGCTCGGTGCGTAAAGAGCGCGAGGTGCTCTTTCGAGGCATCGAACCAGTCATGTATGGACTGATAGTCAGACGGCACCCCGCCGAATTTCCGCGCAGAGCTTTCAGCATGATGAAGCGGATGGGCCATCTCAAAGACCCTCGACATAGCTGTGCGAACATTCGACATAGCGGTCCGCGTGATCGAGGGTGATGCTGTCGTTGCGCAAGTCCCAGGTCAGCGTGCCGTAGCCGCCCTCGTTATTTTCGAACCCCGGGTGATGGTGATAGGCGAGCGACCAGGCGAAATCGCCAATCTCTGTGGCAAGCGCCTCCGGCAGTCGGACCTCTGCAGGCTGAACCGTCACATCCTCGACATTGCCGGAGTCGCCATAGCCTTCGTATTCGGCAGTCACCTCGCTGATGCCAAGCGCACGTAGTTGCGCGAGCAGCTCCGCTCGAGATGCCTTCAAGGTGGTTTCGCGCTCCGCGCGCCACTGAGCCGCCATTGCGGCATAGTCGATCTGGGGATTGGTCATGGGTCTGTCCTCTTGTCTGCAATTGGGGGGCCGCGCGTGGCATTGGCCCGCGCGCCCGGAAAGCGCAGACCGGCCAAATCCCGATCCGCGACGCCCGACCCAAAGCCCGCTTTGGCTTTTCAGGCGGCTTGTTCTGACGTCATGGCGGCTTCCTGCCCCACGATCCGGGCCAGAATGCTTCCCGTGTCGATCCCGTCCCCATGCGGCATGAACACCCGCAACTGGAAGGCGATGATCTCGGTGAAGCAGCCGAGGGCCTTGAGGCCGTCGATCATGCCCTTGTCGGCGCCGCCCAACTCAAGGCGCATCTCGCCTGCGACCCGGCGACGGGTCAGGGTCAGACCCCGGCCCAGATCGACAGGCGCGGTGGTGCCGAGGGCGGCGGTCAACATCTCCTGCGGTGTTTGCGGGTTGGACACGAGGAAGCGGGCGCGCAGCGCGGCCGCGCCTTGCTCGCTCAGAGTCCGCCCGATCATCGCGGTCGCCCCGTCGGGCGTGACCCGGTAGATGCGCTCATTGGTGGTCGGAATGTCCTTCCAGATCGGCAACAGCAGCCCTGTCAACAGGTAGAGCTTGGTCGTGGTGGTCTTGGGCAAGGAGGCAGCCTCGGCATCCCAAAGCCTTGCAAACTCGGGCTTACCGATGTTCTCCCAGGCCGAGGACTCGAACCGCGCCTCTTCGAGATAGCTTGACCCGTTTGGCCGCACCACCTTGCGCATCAGCGTGACGATGTCCTCGTCATACATCTGCATGGGCCGCGCCGAGATGAGCGCCGCGCGATCTGAGGCGCGATTGACCATCGGCAGCTTGTCGGGGTTGCGCGACAGGGCGTCATCCCCCGACAGCACGTGGACCGGGTCCGTCACCTCAAGTCCGATGATCCGCGTCACGGCGCCAGATTTCAGGCAGGTCCAGAGATCTTCCGTGGAGACCTGTTCTATCTTGTCGCCGCGCAGGGTTTCCACGCCGAGATCGAGCGTGCCCGCCGTGCGCGCCCGTTCGGTCTGATCAGCGATCCGGCGCATGAACTCGGCAAAGAGCGCGTTCTGCATGTGGATAGGCAGCGCCAGCACCCTGTTCAGAAACCGCTGGATCGGTGGAAGCTCCTCGAGCAGCACCCCGTCCTTGTCGATCAGCCGCAGGGCGGTCCAGTCGGTGAAGCTTTCGTAGCTCATCGCCTCGGCGCGCCCGGCGGCAATATCGGCGAAATACTCGCGCAGGGCCGCCCTTGCGATCGGGCTTTCGAGATTGTCCTCCTCGCGGAACATGCCTTGCGAGCCGGTCTCGCGCTGACCCTTGGTCAAGGCCCCCAGCTGGTCGAGGCGCTTGGCTATAGTCGAGGTGAAACGCTTTTCGCCATGCACATCCGAGGTGCAGACCCGGAAGAAGGGCGCGCTGACCTGAGCCGAGCGATGCGTGCGCCCGAGCCCCTGGATGGCCGCATCCGCGCGCCAGCCGGGCTCCAGAAGATAGTGCCGCCGCCGTTTCTGGTTCTTCGCCGTTTGCGCCGCGTGATAGGACCGGCCCGTGCCACCTGCATCGGAAAAGATCAGTATATCTTTCTCGCCGTCCATGAAGGCTTGGGTCTCGGAGGAATTGCTGCTGGCGACGCGCTTCTCGATGAAGAGATGGCCGTCCTCGGCTTTCAAAGGCCGGATCGATCGACCGGTGACCTCGGCGACGGCCTCTTCACCAAAGGCCCAGAGGATCTGGTCGAGCGCCGAGGGGATCGGGGCCAGAGTCATCAACTCCATCATAGCCGCATCACGCAAGGCGAGCGCCTCGCGCGAGACAACGAGCGCGCCATTGGCATCCCGCAAGGGCTCGACCACCATGTTGCCGTCGATCTCGACCAGCTTTTGCGCATGGATCGGGAAGGCCTGTTCGAGGTAGCCAAGAACATAGTCGCGCGGCGTCAAGGCCCCCTCGACGAGCTCATCTTCTGCGTCCATCGTCTCAAGCCGCCGCTTCAACAGGCTTTCGCCTGTCGAGACCACCTGGATGACGCAAGCCTTGCCCGCCGCCAGGTCGTCCTCGATGGCGCGGATGATGGTCGGGGCTTTCATGCCCATCAGGAGATGGTTGAAGAACCGCTGCTTCGTGCTCTCGAAGCGGGACTTGGCCGAAGCGCGTGCGGCCGAAGCATTGGTCTCGCCCGAGGCGTCATTGACACCAGTCGCGGTCAGTGCCGCCTCGAGATTGTGGTGGATCGTCCGAAACGCGCCCGCATAGGCGTCGTAGACCTCGATCTGGGCCGGGGTCAGCGCGTGTTCCAACACATCGTATTCAACACCGTCGAAGCTGAGGGCGCGCGCCGTGTAGAGCCCGAGCGTCTTGAGATCACGGGCGACCACTTCCATCGCCGCGACACCGCCCGCCTCCATCGCCGAGACGAAGCTCTCGCGGCTTGGAAATGGGTATTCGGGCCCCTGCCCCCAGAGACCGAGACGCGCGGCATAGGCCAGGTTGTGCACGCTCGTGGCGCCGGTAGCCGAGATGTAGAAGACGCGAGCGCGGGGTGCTGCCAGTTGCAGCCGCAGGCCAGCAAGGCCTTGCTGGGAGGGTTTGACCCCCCTGCCCTGCTCGGACCCGGCCGCGTTCTGCATGGCATGGGCCTCATCAAAGGCCAGCACGCCTTCAAAGTCTTCGCCCATCCAGTCGAGGATCTGGCTCAGCCGCGTGGTGCCGCATTTGCCCGCGGACCGCAGCGTGGCGTAGGTGACAAAGAGGATGCCGTCACCCATCGGGATGGGCTGTTCCGGTTTCCATTTTGAGAGCGGCTGGATGTCGGCGGGCGAGCCGCCAAGATCGGTCCAGTCGCGGATCGCGTCCTCGATGAGCGTGGCGGATTTGGAGACCCAGATCGCCTTTCTGCGTCCAGCGAGCCAGTTCACCAGGATGAGCCCGGCGCATTCGCGCCCCTTGCCGCAGCCCGTGCCGTCACCGAGGAAGTAGCCAAGGCGATAAGCATTGGCGTCCGGGTCATCATCGGCACGGGTGAGTTTGGTCTGGTCGTCGTCGATGGTGAACCGCCCCGGCAGGTCACGCCCATGGGCATCATGGGCCATGATGATGGTCTCGAGCTGAGCCTCGGAGAGATGCCCATCCTCGATCAGCCTGGCAGGCAGGCGCAATTCCGCACTGGCCGCGCCAGAAGGCACGGGCGGCGCCACGGAAGCCATGGCGATGCTTTCGACCAAGGGCGTGGGATGTTCCTGCGCACCAGCGATCTCGATCCGCTGAGGGCGATAGCGCGCATAGATATCCGAGACGGGCGTGTTGTCGCGCGCGGCCTCAAGGCTTGTGAAAGTGAGCGGTATGGCGGCGTTGGTCTGAGCGTTGGACGCCACAACTCTAGCAACTGGTCGCTTGCGCGTGACAGGTACTGGACCGACCGATCGCGCATGAGGGTTTTTCGCCGCCTGTTGTACGGGGCGCGCCTCGGGCCGGGTTGCGGCCACGGCGTCGGCAAAAGGAAGGGCTTCATCCAAGTCCCTGACGCTGGCGCGGATCATCTCTCCGTCCTCCTGCACCTTGTCGAAGACCATCAGCTGGGTTTCCACAGAGGTGCCGAGCTTGCGGTAAACCTGTCCCGGCATCGTGAGGGCCAAGCGCGGCGTCAGGAGACCGCAAGCGCGGGACCAATGCGCGGCATCGCGTTCGGGCGTGAATCCCGGCGGCATGATCGCCACCAGCCGCCCGCCATGCGCGAGACGCTTTGCAGCCGCAATGAGATGTTTGGCGGCGATGTGCTTGTCGCGGGAGCGATCGACCGAGGAGGCGAACGGCGGGTTCATCACCACGATGTCGGGTAGAACCGGCGTCTGCAGCAGATCGTCGATATGCTCGCCGTCATGGCCCGTCGCCTCGCCGCCGAAGACCGCGCGCAATAGGCTATGGCGAAAGGGGTCGATTTCATTGAGAGAAAGCGTGGCACCGGCCCGGGCAGCAAAACCGGCCAAAGCACCGGTGCCAGCCGAGGGCTCCAGCACGGTCTCGCCCTTGCGAATGGCTGCCGCCCGCACGGCCAAGGCGGCAAATGGCAGTGGCGTGGAAAACTGCTGCAACCGGATCTGCTGCTCGGAGCGGCGGGTTTCCGTCAGCAGCCGTGAGGCAAGCAGTTTTGCGGCGAAGTAATCATCCTCACTGTTGTCGCCACGTAGCAGCGCCTGCACAGCCGCCGCCTGCATCAGGTCATAGGCCTTCCGCCAGTCCCAGGCGCCCCCGGCATCACTGCCAAGAAAGGTCTCTCGCATGATGCGTGCGAGCGCTGAGCTGCGCAGGGGTTGGTGGTCGATCTCCGTGCCGATCTGCTCGAGGGCAGAGACGAAGTTAGCTTTGGATTCAATAGGATCGGGGAGCGTTGAGCAGGGCTTGGACATGGGGAATTCCTTTGGATCAGGGTCTGAGTTCCAAAGGAGAAAAAGCCCGCTCTACACTTTGAAGGCGTAGAGCGGGCAATTTCTTAGCGGGGGGCCTGCACCCCCATCATGGCCACTGCTGCGCAGCATGAAGAACGCGTAAAATGGTCACCATCTCAAGGCTTTCAGCATAAACCACGATGTAGTTCGGCCGAATAACCATCTCCCTAGTCCCGTCCACACGGCCCGCGCGGTACATCTGAGGGCGTTCTGGAAGGAGGGACGTCTTGTGTTCAATCTCGTCTTTGAGAACTTGGGCGGCATCCGGGTTGTCGTCAGAGATGTAGTCAATGATTGCCAGCAAGTCGGCGATGGCCGTCGCTTTCCATTCAAGATTTGGCAAGGCGCTTCCCGTCAATCAATGCCTGAGCGTCTTGCATCGCCTTGGCATGGGGCGTTGTGGGCCTTGGATCGTCTAGCGCTTCCTGTACCTTCGCCCGGAACCAGGCGTCATAGGCATCCGGATCAGCGGTCAATCCGGCAGGCAAGCCGCCTTCTGCGGCCACGCGGGTCAGAAGAATACGCACCGCGTCGGAGAGCGTCAGACCGACGCCCGCAAGTGCGTCCGAAGCCTGTGCTTTCAGCTGATCGTCAACACGGACATGAAGCATGGATGTTTGGGCAGGCATGGATGGTCCTCCAGTTGATGGGAGCGATGTATCTCATTTGAGATACGATCTCAAGGCGGCAGTATGTGTGCACGTGGTCCCGTGGTGTTGTCTCCGCGGGAAACTCAGCCACCCTGCCCCGCGAGATACTCCGCCAGCACCGGGCTGGCAGCACCTTTCGCGGAGCTGAGCAGCTCAGAACCCGCAAGCGTGGCCTTCGAGAGGCGTACGAGCCCGCCGGTTTCCTCGATCCGGTAGCAGCGGCGTTTTTGCCGCCCCCGCTTGTAGTGGGTCGCGGTGACGATCTGGCATGTACTGCCATCGGTGAGCGTCACAGGGGTGGCGAGCCTGATCTTGTCGCCTTCCTCGTAGTTCGGGATCGAAGCCCATTCCCGGCAGCGCTGGCGCCAGTCCCGGGCGTAGCTGTCCGGGTCTTTCAGGTCGGAGAGAAGTTCGATCAGCGCAAGGGGCGCGCGCGACGCGTTCGGGCCAGCGCTTTCCTCCATATCCTTGTAGCCCCAACACCCATCGTCGTAGGCGGTGAGGAAGACGGCGGCGAAAGTGATCGAGCCGTCAGGATCGGTGACATAGGTCGCGTCCTCGACAGGGGTGCCATCACGATTGGTAACCCTAGCCGCCGCATACCAGGTTGAGCCGACCTTGCAGGCTTTCACCAGTTCGGTTTTGCGCGTGTCGCCCTCAAAGGTGCAAAGCCGGGTGATCTCTGCTTTCTCATCCGCGTAGGATTTGACGCGGCCGTCGGTGTAGAAGAGCCAACCCATTACGCCGCCCTCCGGTCATCGATTTCCATCAGCGTATCGAGCGGCACGCGGTAGGGCTGCATGGCGTCGAAATCCTCGCAATTGCCGCAGTTCTGAACGATCGCGAAGGTGTCGCAGGCATCCTTGAGGATGACCCGGAAGGTACCGCCAAGACCTGAAGGCACCTCGTAGGTCCCGCCGATCAGATAGTCCGAGGCCCGGCGCACGAAGACGCGGATGCTGTGGCCATCGGTGGCGAGCCGGATCGCCCCCTGCCCCCGATCGATGAGCGCCTGCACATCGTCAAGGATGTCCGTGTAGAACTGGCCGGTCAGATCGCGAAACGCCATGCGGCGCTGCGCCATCCAGTCGGCATCCCGAAAAGGGTTCATACCTTGGGCGAAAGCGAAGGACGGATCGGCCTGTTCGGTCGTGACGATGCGGGTGGTCGTGCCGTCGATGCCGTTCGAGCGCAGATGCACACCATTGCCGACGATGAGGATCAGGGCGGGCCTGTCCACGGGTCCGTTCCAGTTGGGCAGGAAGGTCTTGCAGGCGCGCGCATGAGCGATTTGCGCCGCAACAGCGGAGGCAGAGAACTTGAGAATAGCCATGGGGATGTCTTTCTGTTCGGTTTGGAAGGGTCGACGCGCGCGGGGAATGCCTCGCGCGGGTCGCGTGAGGACTCAGGCCGCTTGCGCGATCTCGCTGTCAGGCTCGGGAGATTGCGAGGCATGCTCCGCCTCATCACAGGCGACGCCGGCGGTCTGCATCATGGGCGGGCACCAGGCGGCCACAGCAGCGCGCTGCGCGTCCGTGAGCGTCGCGAAAGGCTCGGCGAAGAGCTTGTCGCAGAAGGCGACGATCTCTTTCTTGCTCGACGAGGCCAGCGTCACCGCCTCCTGGGCCAGACCCAGATCTTCGCCGAGGATCTTCAGGAGCCAGGCCTTCTTGAAGCGGTTGAAGAGCGCCGCATTTGGCGTCCAGTGGGCGCGGATGTCGGGCATGATCTCGATCTCGAAGTCATGCATCAGGCTGTCGCGCTGGCGGTCCCGTGCGAAGCAGGACTGCGTCGTGCTGGCGGTCGCATAGGCCACGAGCTTGGCCTTCTCGCCGGCCTCCAGCGCGCGAAACGCCGCGAACTGATCGGCGGGCGAACGGTTGTCATCGAGCCAGGAGAGGTCCAGCGCATCATGCGCCGCCGCCACCTGCTCAAGCGAGGTCTCGTCGATCTCGTCCATTTTGGCATGGCTGCGGTATTCCTTGCGGGCATCGATCTTGATCGCCTGCGTGACGCTCATGCCGCTGGCCAGAACATCACTGACCAGCTTGAAGAGCGTCAGATCGAGCGTGGCCTCGGGATGCAGCGCCATCGCGGCGCCGAGGGCCATGGCCCGCTCCGTCTTGAGGTCCTCTGCCAACGAGGCCGGGTAGCTGATTTCACCAGCGTCGGGGGCCTCCTCTCCGCTGGTGTTGGTCGACGAACCGCGCGCGCCCTCCTCTTTCACGGTGTCCTCGGGGCGCACGAGGCCGATATGGAGCGTAATCTTTCCACCCTGCCACGACGCGATCACCCCGGACCGCGCGAGGTCCTCGGCGCTATAGGCCTCCTGCAGATCGCGCGCTTCGTCTTCCAGAGCGTCCACGCGCTCGTAAAGGGCATTGTAGGCATCGTCTTCGAGCCCCTCATCCTCCATCTCGAGCTGCAGTTTCTCAAGCTCGGCGGTGATCTCATCGATGCGCTTCTGGCTCGCCTCATCCGGCTCGATCGGGCTGGGATAGACTCGGCCATAGTCGGCCATGGTCGCGTAATCGTAGCGGACCACCGAATCGGCCCAAGCAAAGCCCAGCTTTATGCGGGCCTCCTCGGCGGCGGCCGCGAGCTTCTCGAGCAGGATGGTTTCGACCAGCGCAGCGTCTTCCAGCACCGAATGCTCTTCCAGGAGATCGGCCGCGATCGCTCCGCCGCGGGCCTCGTATTCCTCGCGCACGAAAGTACCGATGTCGTCGCTGACCTGCACCCCGCGCGATTTGAGCGCCTGACGGACGGTGTAGGCCTGCAAGTAGCTGTCTTCCTTGGTGAGCGCCTCGAAGACCTCGCGCTGCACTTCCTGGCTCGGATGCTCAGCAAAGGCCTTCATCGTGTCGAGTGTGATTGTCTTCGCGCGAGCCGCCGCGCGAATGTCGGGATGAATGAGACCGTAGCGCAGGCGGCCTTTCACGGCAGCGACTGTGGTGCCGAAGGTCCTGGCGATGGTCTCGGGGGTCTGGCCATCGACCTCCATCATCCGCGCGAAGGCCTCGAACTCGTCAATCGCGTTCATCGGGGCTTGCGTGATGTTCTCGGCGAGCGACAAGGCCGTGGTGACGTCGCAGTCGTCCCGGACGAGACGGCAGTCCACCTTGGTTTTCGCCGTGAACCCCTTGACGGCCTTGTCCGCGACCAGCTCTTTCAGCGCGGCATGGCGCCGGCCACCGGCAAGCACGGCATATTTGCCGTCGAGCTTCTGGACAAGGAGCGGCTGGAGCAGGCCCAGTACGGCGATGCTGGCCTTCAGATGGGCGATGTTCTCGGGGTCGTAGGTTTCCGGGGAGTTGCTACGCACATTGGCTGGATGGGCAGTCAGATCGCCGATGGCGACGGAGACGGGTTTGAAGCTTGCGGTCATGGGATGTCCTTTTCGATGGGTATGGTGAGATCCGCGCGTTCACGCACGTGACCAATCCCCGGCTTCGGGGATCAAAAGGACAAAAGGCCCACTCTCCCTTTGAGGGGTCGGTGGGCCTTCATTGCCTGAGATGTCGGGGAGGAGTCCCCTGCCCTTCTACCAGTCGCGCGCCAGCATGATGGTCAGCACGCGCGTGGTGGTCGTGGGGTTGTCCGGGGTCTCGGCTCCGTAGCGAAAGTCGGAATCCGCTTCATACAGATCGATTTTCCAGAACACGGTCTCGCCGCGGACCGTGACCGACCCGAAATCATGCCATCCCTCCGGGTCGTTCTCGGGCTCGAACGTGGCAAACTCACCGGTCGCCTTCACCGCCTCGGCCATGAAGCCGTCACCAGCCTCCATGAGCGAACGGGTAACATGCATCCGGCCTTGGATGGGCTGCGCGGGCGGCACTCCAAGGCACGCGAGTTTGCGGAACGCGTCGTTCTGCGCCGCGATCACGGTCGGATCCGGACGGTCTGACTGGGGTTGAACGGTCATGGACATGGGTCTTTCCTTTGAGAAGTTGAAACACCCTTCCCAAAGCCTGCTTTTTCTTTTCCGCGGGGCGGAGGAACCGAAGCAGAAGGTGCCCTACCCGAACAGCCCCTTGGGTCTGTAATTCGGGTTGGGGATGGTTTCGATCCAGCCGCCCTGGTCCGTGATGCTCTCGAGCGCTGCCGAGAGCGGATAAGCGCCCTCGGCAGCGCTCCACCAATAGGCACCGCGCTTGAAGGTGATGATCTTGCGGCGGCCGTCGTTGAAGCAGGCCATCCGCAGCGTTTTGGGTTCCTTACTTGACATGGGAGTCTCCGTTCTCCGTGTGGTCAGGCGGCCTCGGCACTGCGCCCTGCCCTGCCCGTCTCCGATCTGGCGATCAGATAGTCGCAGGCGCGCTGCGCATCCGCGGCGTGCTTGAAGATCGCACCCTTGTCCGACCGAAGGACCCGTAACCAGTTGTGGAGATAGGCGGCATTCATCTCGAGCGTATGGGCCGTGAAGCCGAGCGTCTGACCCAGGAAAACCGAGGTCAATTCCGCGACGATCTCCTCGCGCGCATAGGAGGTGTTGCCGAACTTCGAGAACCCGAAATCACGGTTCAGTCGATGGGGGGCTTTCGTGGCATGGGCCAGCTCATGCGCCCAGACCCCGTAGAAGTTCCGCGGGTTTTCGAACCGCGCGATCGACGGCATGAAGACCTTGTCCACGGGCGGCAAATAGTAGGCTTCTGTTCCCGTGAAAACGGTCGTGATGTCGATAGCATCGAAAAACGCCTGCATGTGCGGGATGGGCTCGGACGGCGGATGCTCGGGCACGGGCTCCGGGTCGGGGAAGAAGCTGTCGGGCAAGCCATCGATCTGGCAGGCGTTGAACACGCGGTAGGATTTCTGGAAGCGGAATACGCGGGCCTCCTCGGAGCGATCATCCCTCTCCCCGTGGTCATCCTCGCCGCCGGCGTCCCTCCGGCTTTGACCGTAGTAAACGACGACAGAGGACTTCTCGCCCTTGCGGACCTTCGCATCCAACGCATTGGCTTGCGGCAGCGTCATCCAGAAGGGCGAGCTGTGCCCCGCCATCACGGTGCGCATGGTTAGCAGGAAGTTGTTCACCCCTTGGTAGGGTTCCCCGCCCACGCGCAGGGGGCGAGAGCTGCCGCCTGCGGTCCAGGGCTTTCGCCACGGCAGGACGCCGCGCTCGATGATGCGGATGATTTCGTTCGTGATGACCTCGGAGGCATCGAATTTGGGCGTGCGGGATCGGGCCATGGCTGGCGTCCTTTCGTGTGTTGGTGAGAGAATTTAGGGGTCAGGTTGACTGGCGGGGGCGCGGATCGTTGACGATCCTCGCGCCGAGCCGCTCGACCATGTCGATGTAGGTGGTCAGCGAGACAGACTGGCCGGCACCTGAATGGTCAGCGTCAACCGATCTGCCTCGTGTCACACGGGGCAGGTTCGCGAAGCCGATGCCATCGGTGACGGGTCGGATATCGATGAACGGCGTCCCTCGCGCGACCGCAAGAGAGGCCACGGGAAAGCGCTCGATTGGCGCGTGGGTGGATACGGTGGCGCAGCCGAGATGGAGGAACGTTCCACCCGCCCTGCAGATCACATGGGCATTCGGCAGCGTCGCCGCCTGCCTGAGATAGCCGAGATCACGCAGGACGGTCTGGCGTTCGAGCCGCTGTGCCAGCGCCGTCTGGCCAGTTCGGCGCAGCTCTCTATGTCGCCACCAGGAGGCCGCGGTTGCGCGGAGCACGCGCAAGACACCTGTTTGCATGGAAATGCCCTTCATCCGGAACGGCAGACCGGAACCCGGCCCGGACCCATCTGAGGGACCCCAAAGGCCCTCATCCGTCAGTCACAAAACCCGAAGAACACTTTCACTTTTCGTGGACCAAACCCATGAAACACCCAACCGCCACCGAACTGTACTGGTACGACGGGATCAGAACTTCCACAGGGCCCATCGGCTAGACCTGTGGCGGCTCCTTCTTCACGAGATAGCCCAAACCGCTCAATCGGCCCGCAACTGCCAACTTCTTCATAAAGCGTGCTGATGCTTTGGCTTCCCGCCGATGTAGCGGATCGGCACCCTGGAAAGGGAAACCATGTCGATGATGGCTGTTATGGGCATAATTTCCCATCGCGAACACTAAAACACAATAACCCATTGTTATTAAATCGCTTTCATCCACCGGATGGATCAGATCATTCCGCAACCAACATCAAAGCACTCTTTTGAAGAGTTCGGGTGTCATGAAATCAAGAGATTAAGTTGCACCCGCTGTTCTGCGATGTCCTCGCCGTCCACTACGACCAAATCAGTGGAACGCGGGACCGCTGGCAACCAGCTGCTGCGCTTGAGGAACCGATTGCCTCGCTGGCCATGTCGCCATTATCGAAGTGACTGAGAAGTTACCGGCTCCCCGCGTGCGGGAATTCGAGGATCGAGCCCTTGGTCAAACGGTTTTGGCAACCATCGATCGTCTGCTCCTTGTGCGCTGCGGCCCGTAGCCACGATATCATGCAACAGACATCCACAACCTACCTCTCAGGCATTAGCACCGATGAAGGCCAAGGGAATATCCGAGGCCAGGACCCAAATCGCCGTCAGCAGGCGCCGGATCGCGTAGAACCAATTGTTCAGGGTATTCATCTTCAGATCTCAGACATCGAAAAGGGCAGGGGCCGCGGAGGCGCGCAACTGCTAGGTTGGCTACAGCGCAACGCTCTGTATGTTCTTCACTAGCCGCCTTTGCGCTACTAGCAGCGATGGTCACCAGCTGAGGTTTTACCATGATGATCGGGATGCCCTCGTCATCAGATCTTCGCCGCGACGAAGGCGAAAGCCACTTTCACGATCTCAAATACCGCCACACCTCAACCCCCTAACTTTTCTCTCTCGAACACCGTTTGTGTGCCGAGAGCCTGCTTAACAGCTGTTAAGTTATGCCATGCCCGCCGCACGAGATCGGAGTTTAACAGCTGTTAAGCCGCGTTCCGCCGGCCAATCAATGCCATGACCATTGGGCCACAAGAAAACTCGCCTGCCGCAGCTTTGGCAGTCAGAGCTCGCAAGTATCCACCAGGCGATCTTATGTCGGCGAAGCGTTCCAGCATGGCAGCAACGACGATCGACGCTTGCTCCGGACCCATGAACCGCTGTGCTTCTTCCCATGCAGACGCACTGATGCCCATGGCTGGCCGCACATGGCACGCCGCATCGAAGAGCTGATGCCAATGCCGGATCTCACCTTGGTAGAAGGTCTTGAGCGAGGGACATGCCGCGATCACTAGGTGCAGCGGGATCTTTGGCAGGTGTCTTGTGTCCTGTTCATCAACGTCAGCCACCGGCTCATTCGTGTCCACATCTGGCACACCCGCCGCCGCCCCGCTTTTTCCTAAAGCAGGTTCAAGATCTATAGATTCTTTATTTGAATTATGATGGTGACGCTCAGATTGGGCATCATTGGTGTTCATTTCTTCTGTTTCAGGGCCATCAATGATGTTGCGTGCCTGGTCAAGGAGAGCTTCAAGGTCGGCTCGATAGGCCGCGAGGTCCTCAACTGAAAGCTTGCGGCGAAGCGCGCGGGCTGTGAGGGCAGCCCTGTCGCGAAGCTGATCCCAGAAGCCTAGGCCTGGCTGCATCTCGTCTCCGAACTCGGCGAGGGCCGCGAGATCGCGGCGCATGAGGCTTACGACCTCTCTCAGGCGCCTGACGCGCTCCTCAGCCTCACGTACGGCCTCTGCGGCCCGTGCTATCTCCTCGGACTGACAGTAGAGCGGGGAAAGATCGAAGCCAAAGGCAACGCGGTCTTCGCCGTGCTTACGGACGTAGCGCTTCCCATTGGGGCTATCGCGCCGCTGGAGCAAGCCAGCCTCGACAAGACGCGCGAGGTGACGACGCATCGTGGAGCAGGGCATACCATTCAGGCGCTCACAGATCGCCTTGTTCGAGGGGAAGACGACCATCTCGGCGTTCCCGCCAAGCGCATCGTCCGGAAAGAAGCTGAGGAGCCCCTGCAAAACCGTCAGATCACGTTCCGAGACCCCAAAGGCCGCTTGCGCCTTGGAGAGCTCGCGCAGGAGTTCCCACTTGTTAACGGGTCTGGCTGGAACAGATGCCTCGGGTCGCTCAATGACGCGCAAATGGGCGTGCGAAATTGGCCGCATAAACGGCGAGATTGGTGTGTACTCCATGAAAATGTCCACGAAGACAAAAATTCTAGGGCCCGCGAATCGCTTTGCGCTTGCGGGGTAGGGGCCAGAACGCTACATTCAGAAGTGCGAAAACTGAGATTTTGTAGCGGGCTGATCCCGGTGCGAAACCTTACAAAGGTCTCGTGAAGCTAGCTTCTCGGGGCCTTTTTCTTTTTGCCTGTATCGTGCCTCCTTCTTGTTGGTTGCTCTTCCTCAGTCTCCTGAACGCTTCCAGCGCTCATGAAGCTCGGTAATCAGCTTTGGGGCGTTGCCCTCCAACCAGCTGATAAAATCAGGTTCATCCGTAGTTAGATCAAGTTTGAGCTGCTTGCCTTGGCGGCTGGTCTTGACCGTCGCAGCTCCAACACCGGGGATCGCCAAAGCAGGCACACCCTTTCTAGACGGGCTTGCTTTCTTTTCTGCGCTCTTCGCAGCTGCCAGAACTGCGAGAAACGCACGCTCAGAAACCTCATCGACCGAGCCGGAACTTCCGGACTTGGCTGCATGAGCTATGGCTAGCAGTTGGTCCCGATTACCGTCGTAGGCACCCAAAGCCTTTTTGAGCTCTTCCCATCTCGGGCGACCAATCCCAGGAGCTGCACCAATTGCCTGGATGAGATCCTCGCCGACCGTCCGAACGACACTCAAGAGCTGTGAAACCCCAGCTTCGTGGAGGTTAAGGACTTCGGCGACACCACGATTGGTGCGCTCAGCCCCTTCCAAATGGTCGCCGTCTAGAAGCGCCGTCGCTACTAGCGCACGTTCAATAAAGCTCAGATCACGACGCTCTTGGTTCTCGAGAAGCTGATCTCGAAGCGCTTGATCACCTTCAACCTCTGTGACGATGGCTCGAACTTTGATACCGAGTTCGCGACATGCTTCCAAGCGTCTGCGGCCATAGATCAGGTTGTAGCGATCGCCTTCCAGTGGGCGGACCAAGACAGGCACACGCTGACCGTTCTTGGAAATAGAGTTCTTCAGGCCCTCAACTTCAATCTGAAGCCTGTCATCCAACCGTCCTTCGGTAACAATCTGCGCCGGATCGATCTCAAAAACACCGCCACGCAGTCGGCGCCCTTCAAGAGCGTCAGGAGCGTTGCGAAGGGTCTGCAGCGGCAGGCCAAGTTTAGGCTTTCTTGCCATTCCGCCCCCATGTGTTCTGGATGATTTCAGCGATCTCATCGTTCACTGCGTTCATAGACTCGATCGCACGATCAAACGTCTGACGCGTGAAGTCCTTCTTGTCAGCTTCGTATAGCGTTTGCTTGGTCAAGCCGGCATCAGAAATTGCGGTCGACTCAACCATGTGATTGGTCAGGACCGACCTCCCAAAGAGCCCGCGAATGAAGGCGATGACTTCGGTCTGTGGTGCGTCGCCGACTTTGTATCGCGTTGGCAAGAAGCGAAGCCAATCGAAGCGCAGATTTGCGCCTGCATCCCTGATTACTCCAAGGAGATCCGCAGTCATTCGCAGGAATTGGGACATCGACATAAGGTCAAGCATCTGCGGGTGAACCGTCACGAGCACACCAGAGGACGCGGAAAGTGCTGACATCGTCAAGAAACCAAGTTGCGGCGGACAGTCGATCACAACAACGTCGTAGTTCGCTTCAACACTATCGAGTGCGTCATGAACTCTCGCGAAGAACGCCTTCGCTCCGCCTCGCTGGATCGCAGCAGGCGTCTCGTGCTCGAACTCCATGAGTTCAAGGTTGCCCGGGATAAGATCAAGGCCGCGGATGTAGGTCTTGCGGATCACTTCGGCGATCGGAACCGGATCGTCATAGCGAACGGCATCATAGAGGGTTCCGCCCTCCATGAGGTCGAGTTCTGGCTGGATTCCGTGAAGAGCCGAAAGAGATGCTTGGGGGTCGAGATCGATCGCAAGAACCCTGTACCCCTTGAGCGCCAAGCGCTGAGCGAGGTGAGCAGACGTCGTCGTTTTGCCGGACCCGCCCTTGAAGTTCACCACTGAAATGACTTGAAGCTCGTCACCGTCGCGACGTCCAGGCACGTAAGTTCCAGACTTTTTTGCGTTTCCTTCAAGCGTCTGCCGGATTTCCCAGATATCGTCGAGCGTATAGCGGCGATGACTTCCAGCCGTCGTCTCGACGTCAACGATCTTTCCTTCTCGATGAAGCTTCCGAAGATAGGTATGGTCGACGCCAAGGAGCTCAGCAGCTTCGCCGCTGGTCAGAGTGCGCATCACCTTCTTTGCATCTGGTGGGAAGTGTGCAGCGCGCTGAGCATGCAGGTTCGACGCGAGAAGTTCCGCGTAGTGCCCGATGGCGATATCTAGATCCTGTTCTGCTTCGCTCATGTTTGCCCCGATCCGTGGGCGCGTTTTTTATGTGACCGCGCGTTATTTTTCGAGACTATTGCCCGAGCAGCCAGATTCGTGCAAGCACTTTCTAGATTTAGTGGCAATCCGTTAGGCCAACACAAGTGTCGTGTTCAGAGGAGCCCCAACTTTTCCGCACGCTCAAGCAGCATTTTGACCGAAGACGGCTGCCAGCCAGTGCGGCCTCGAGGGGTGCGCTCACGCATGGCTTCCAACCGGTCGCAGATCGCTTGTAGCGTGATATCCGGGTCCGACCCTTTGATGGCCGCCACGATGGCCGGCAGGCGGTCATCGGTTTCGCGGCGTCCGGCGCGGCCAAGCACCTCGGCAGGAAGGAACCCGTCGCGCACATATGCCTTCACAGCGCGGAGCAGTCGGCTTTGTGTCCAATGGCGATCTGGGGGCAGGGGGCCATTGATGATCCGCAGCAGGTCTTCCCAGGCCATATCGGGGCGCAAGCGGCGCACATGGGGCACCCAATCCTGCGCGGTCTCGTTGAGGCGCTCCATATAGCCGTCCTGTCGCGCCAGCCGCACCTTGCGCAGTGCGGCGGGGTCTTTGGCGCGCAGTCCAGGATTGCCACCAACGCGCCCTTTGGCCCGCGCAGAAGCAAGCCCGGCCTTGGTGCGTTCGCGGATCAGAGCGCGTTCGAACTCGGCCGCGGCGCCCAGAACCTGCAGCGTGAACTTGCCCTGTGGTGAGGATGTGTCGATCGGGTCTTGGAGCGAGCGGAAGAAAGCCCCCTTGGCCTCCAGACGCTCAATCACCTCAAGAAGGTGCGACAGCGACCGCGCGAGCCGATCGATTCGCACGACGACCAACGTGTCGCCGCTCTGGACACGTTCGAGCACCCGCGCGAGCACCGGCCGCGCACGATTGCCACCTGAGGCGTGTTCTTCGAATATCTCGACGCAACCCGCAGCTTGCATGGCCTCAGACTGGGGCAGGGGGGTCTGATCCTCTGTGGAAACGCGGGCATAGCCTATCAGGGGCATGAAATCGGGCCGTTTGCAATTTTAGGTATCGCTACTAAACGACCGTTTGTAAACAGAGGCAAGGGCGCTCTTTGTGGTGCTGCAAATCAAAAACCCCTTGGTTTTCATATGCTGAGCGCGATCAGAGAGATATCGCAGACCACCGCGCGCGCGTGCTATATAGGGTGTGCAGGCGCACCCTAACAAAACACTTTGGTAAAATGCAAAAGCGCCATATTTTGCACATATGAAGCCTCAAGTAACTACGCAGTATAGTAAATTGGACGATCCTCTAGTTGATGCAGAGGGGATTGAAGAGACGTCCGAGGACGACCTGTGGTTCCTGCCCGGTCCAATAGAAGTGGAGCCGGATTATCTGCCGCCCAGACCGAGGGCAGAGCTGCCTGAAACCGCAGTCCTCGACGATTGGCGGAAGGCAGAGGCAGGTAATGCCGCCCGTCTTGCCCGTGTGGCTAGCCGGATTGGCGCGCTGGATGACCGTCTGCACCGTGGGCCGGAAGGCTGGCGGCTCAGGCTCGCCCTGATCGAGGCGGCAGACCTCAGCTGGTTTGTGGGTGACCGAATTGGCCCGGATCGGCTGGCGCTTTGGATATCCATGCGCTTGTCCGGGGTGCAGGACGACACCGCAGCGCTCGCGCGTGTCGGATGGGCGGTGCGCCGTCTGACAGGCGGTCCCGGTCCAGAGGTGGACTTATCCGCTTTCCTCGATCGCCGTGACCCTGAAAACATGGCCAATGAAGCCGAGCCCTTTGCGGATCGCGCGGTCGGTTGGCTTGACCTGATGGCGCAAGCCGCCCACCTGCATTCGATTACACGCGCCTGCATGGGGTTTCACCTCTGGAACCTTGCGGGCCTCGGGCAACAGGACGACCGGATGGAAGCGGCGGTTACCGCCGCACGCATTGCCGCGAGCGAAGGCCCGAATTTGAATGGGGGGGCCATCTTTGCGCCTCTGGCTATGCGCGGGGCAGGGGGGCTGCGCGCCAGTGGCCCACCTGCCGAGCGCTTGCAGCGTTGGCTCGAGGGAATGGAAACAGCATGCCTGACCGCGATGCGGCACCTCGACGATATCCAGGCATGGTCAGCGCGGGCGGACAACATGATGGCACCGCTCTCTGGCAAGACACCACCTGCATTGCGCGCGGTGCTGACCGAATGGCCCGTCGTCTCCGCTCCAATGGCCGAGACCCTGACCGGTGCCAGCCGCGCCGCCGTCCAGCGCAACCTTGCTTGGATGGAAGCGCAAGGTCTAATCCGCGAGGTGACCGAACAGGTGCGTTTCCGCATGTGGCGGGCGATGCCATGAAACACCTCTAAAGAAGCACTCGTTTTGGTGCGTAACATTTGTTGATAGTTCAACGGAGGACCAGAATCGTGACAGACCAAAAATATGAGACAGTCGATTTCGACGTGCGGCTCAGAAATAGTAGTCAGATGGATTTGCGGTGTTTTCACCTATCTGTGGGATCCTCTAGTCGCTCTAGCCTCAAATTCTTTATTTCGAAATCACGAAAGAATAAGTCTCTTGGGCGCACAAACTGGGGCACGAAAATTGCGATCTCCCCGTGGACAGACGGGGTCAGGTTATAGAGCTGGGCGACCGCCCCATGAAGCCGAAACAGCCGATCACCGCTCAGATCTTGATCAATGCCGCCGTCGCGTACATGAAGGCGATGCCGCCCAGAAACCCGACCAGTACGGCTGGTGACATCAGCGCCGCCTGCCTGTCGGCGTTTTGACGTACAAGGTAGGCGCTGACCTCGACCATGACTTGCAGGATCGCACCCGCTCCGACGGCGAGTGCCAGTGCCGACCATTGCGGCGCATAGGCAAGGCTGCCCGCCCACATTCCGAGGATGGCCGGGCCACCGGCGAGCAGGGTCAGAGCGGCAAACGTCCAAAGCGTTGGCCGGGCACGAAGCATCGGGGCGGCGATGCCTATGCCCTCGGTGACATTGTGCAAGGCAAAGCCTAGGACGAGGAAAGTTCCAAGCCCCGCCGACCCGGCGGCGAATGCGCCGCCGATTGCCAGCCCTTCGCCGAAGTTGTGAAGCCCGATCCCGAGGGCAATGTAGAACGCAAGCGCGATGCCTTCCGGATTGCCGCGCCAGCGCCCGATAGCCATCAATAGAAGAAAGCTTGTAAGCGCCGCCAGCCAGACCATGGCAGAACCTTGGAATATCGCGGCCGCTTCTGCCGATAGCTCCAGTGCCTCGGATATGGTGTCGATCAGCAGGAAGGCCAGCAACCCGACCGTCAGCGCCAGCAGAAAGTTCATCCCCCTTTGCCCGACGCCCTTCATGGCCGGATAGAACATCAGGCCAAGCGCTACCGGCAAAAGGCCGACGATCGCCCCGATCACCGCCTGGAGCCGAAGTTGCCCCCAGGTGGGACTTGGCGTCGAAACTGCCACCGCGATCTCGTGCCCAAAGGTCGCGCCTGTGTTCGTCAGCAGATTGATATGATGGGCCTCGCCAAGGACCCACGGATAGGGAATGCGCAGCCAGACCGCATCGCCGCGGGCAATCGGCCCCGCCGGTTCCTGCGT
Source organism: Salipiger sp. PrR003 (assembly GCF_010500785.1). Lineage (NCBI taxonomy): Bacteria > Pseudomonadati > Pseudomonadota > Alphaproteobacteria > Rhodobacterales > Roseobacteraceae > Salipiger > Salipiger sp. PrR003. The sequence continues at coordinate 59,967 of NZ_JAAGOV010000035.1, read as the reverse complement.
GAAGGTCCAGTATGCATCATCCACGGCAACCTGCGCGACCACCATCGCTTCCGATCCGCCGGCGCGCACCCTGAGCGATATCCCCGACCTATCGAGGATCGTCCGTTCGACGGTCAGCGCCTCGACCGGGGGGGCGCCGTTGTTGAAGCCGCGCAAGGGATCGAGCGAGGCGATCCAGACAAAGGCGCCCAGCATGACGGCCAGCGGCACGAGGACGAGAAGCAGGCGGGTCATTGGCGGGCGGCTGCGTTGGATATGATCGGTCATGCTCCGGCCTCTCGCACGTCGAAAAAGCCCATCCAGCCAAGTTCGGTGAACTCGGCCTGGTGCGCATGGAACATATACATCCCGTCCTCGTGATCGGCGAAGCTGAACTCGAGGATGCCGCGCTGCGCCTGACACTGCATGATCACATCGACCGTGCGTAGGGTCGGCGTGAGCTGGGTGCCGGTGTCGTAATAGTCGAAGAAATTCCCATGCAGGTGGAACGAGTTGATCGGATCGAACTCGGTCGCGTTCATGAGGTAGATGCGCACCGGGCGCGACTTGTCGATCCGGATCGGCGCGTTCATGTAAGCTTGGCCGACCGTGTTTACGGCATAGACCTCGTTCTCACCATCGAAATTGGTGTCAAAGCCGTTCATCACCATCGCCAGTTCCTGCCATTCGGCGTTTTCCGGGCTGCCCAGCACACGCGACGCCGCAACGGCCGCAAATTCGGGGTGGCGCGCCGGATCCGGATCGACCACGAAAAGGCCGTACATGCCCTTGTGCATGTGCCGTTTCAGTGGCAGGGTATGGCAATGGTAGAGGTGGCAGCCGAAGGGCTTGGCATCGAATTCGTAAACGAACTCCTCGCCCGGATCGATCAGCCCGGCGCCTTGAACGCCGTCCATCCGCGCCGAGTGAATGCCGTGAAAATGCATGGAATGCGGGTGTGACCCGAGGTTGCGAAAGACGATCCTCAGTCGTTCGCCCTCCTTCGCTCGCAGGGCGGGGCCTGGCACGCGGCCGTTGAACGTCCAGGCGGGAAAGAAAACGCCGGGAGCGATCTCGATCTCCACGTCGATGGCGTCCACCTCGAACGTTCGCAACGTGCGCCCATCCGGCAGGACTTCGGTGCGACCGGTCTCCCAGTCGGTCAGCATGGCCGTCGGGTCGAACCCGTTCCGGGCGTGGTCGACTTGGCCGACCATCGTCATGTTGCCATGCGCCATGCCACTGTCATGGGCCGAATACGGATCGACCGCCCCGCCGGACATCGCATGCCCCGCCATCGGGTCGGGCGTTGCCTGGGATTGCGCGCGGCTCGCGGCCACGGCCGCTCCGCCGGCAGCCACCAGACCGCTGACCAACAACGCGCGTCGCGACGCCGATACTGGCTCCGTGACCATCGCAGGTGGCGCTGTGGGCCGAGATGTCTCCACGGCGGACGACACATCGCGCCCTCGCTTGCTGGTATCGACAGGCATGGACGATGTCCCCTCAGATGACACGCAAGCCAAAGTCCCGGCGCAAAAAGTTAGCTTCGGCTAACAATCATCGCTTAGGCTTTACGAGTCAATCCCGATCGTGCGAGGGTGACGGCATGACGGATGATGATAACCTTGACTCAAACGAGGCAGAGGCACGTGCGGTCGAATCCCGCGCCGAGGCCTTCATCGGTGTGCGCGAAGCGCGGCGCAGTGAAGTGGCGGAAGATTATGTCGAACTGATCGCCGAACTCATCCACGAGAACGGCGAGGCCCGGCCGGTCGATATTGCGACACGCATGGGCGTGACCGCGCCAACAGTCGCCAAGACGCTTGGCCGTCTGGCGCGGGACGGCCTGATCACTCGCGCGAAATACCGCTCGGTCTTCCTGACTGAGGAAGGTCGGACGCTTGCCAAGGAATGCAGACATCGCCACGAGATCGTCTTGCGGTTTCTCCTGAGCCTCGGGCTCGATCCCGAGACCGCGGAACGCGATGCCGAAGGCGTCGAGCACCATGTCAGCGAACGGACGCTTGCCCTGTTCGCGGCCTTTTCCAAGCGGTCATGGGCGGGTGGTTGCCGCTGAAACAAGTCGTTTTGCCGAGGACTTGAACAAGCCAACCTTCGGATGTTCCAAGAAACGTGATATTGTGCCGCTTTCATTCGGATCGCGCGGGTAGTAGATCAAGATCATGAGACGTTGGGCACGCCTTATCTGTATCCTCTCGCTGGTGGCTTTTGCCATCGGCGCGGTCGCGCAGTCTGCTGGCTCAATTGCCATGGCCTCGTCAATGGTCTCCACGGATGGCGGCATGATGGCGATGGACGATTGCGACGCCTGCGGCAGCTTGGAAGACGGTAAGATGGGTTCCGTCTGTGATTTTGTGTGCAATGCTGCGGGAATGGCCGCTCTTCTTTCGATCCCGGCTGGTACCAGCCCGATCGCTGCCACCGCAGCCCATGAAATCCAGCTCGTGGACGTTCCGCACGGAATATCCGGCCCCCCGGCCCAGCAACCTCCTCGATTCTACCTCTGATCTGACACACGGCGGCTGATTGCGCTTCGTGTGTTTCTCCGTGCCGGACGCCCTCAAATGGGCGTTTGCGCGGGGCCATGAACATCGCCGCGCAATTGCTTTGGCGGCTTACAGTGAAATCAGAGAGTGTTCATCCATGTCCTCCCAAATCAGTTCCCGTTTCAGTCGCCGATCTTTTCTTGCAACGTCCTTGGCGGGTATCGGCGCCACGGCTTTCGGAAAGCCTCTGCGCGCCGAGCCGCAAATCCGCAGCTTTTCGCTGCGCCCCGCGCCGGGACAGGCAAGGTTGGTCCCAGAACCTTATCCCGCAACCCCCGTTTGGGGCTTCAACGGCCAGGTTCCCGGCCCGGAGCTACGGGCTCGGCAAGGCGATCGGCTGCGCATCGCCGTCACAAACGGTCTGGACGAGGAAACCACCGTCCATTGGCACGGACTTCGTCTGTCGAACGCGATGGATGGGGTTCCACACCTGACGCAGAAGCCGATCGCACCCGGAGAAACCTTCACCTACGAGTTCGACGCGATCGATGCCGGAACCTTCTGGTATCACCCCCACCAGCGCAGTTTCGAGCAGGTCGGACGTGGGCTGGCCGGACCGCTCATCATCGACGAACCCAACCCGCCGCAGGTCGACCGCGATGTCACCTGGATGCTGGACGATTGGCGGCTGACGCAGGACGCATCGATCGCGGATGACTTCGGCGCAGCCATGGACATGAGCCATGCGGGCCGTCTGGGCAATACTGTCACGATAAATGGGCGTGTTCCCGATGTCTTCGCGGTGCGGCAAGGCGAACGTATCCGGTTGCGGCTGATCAATGCCGCGAACGCCCGCATCTTCGCGCTCGACTTCGGCGACCTTTCCGCGCGCATCATTGCACTCGACGGCCAGCCGGTCACCCCGCACGCTGCGCCTGACGGTGTCGTGGTTCTTGGCCCGGCGATGCGTGCGGACATCATGCTCGATTGCCCTGCCGACCCCGGAACCAGGCTGCAAATCGTCGACCGCGCCTATCGTGACAATGAATTCAACCTGCTGGATGTCGTCTTTGACGAAACGCCCCTGCGTGCCACGCCGCCGGAATGGGAAATTGCCCTTCCAGCCAATCCACTGATCGAACCTGATCTGAACGCAGCCCGTCGTCATGAAATCCTGTTCACCGGGGGCATGATGGGCGCCATGGTCGAGCGCCAGATGGGCCTGAGCCAGTCCGGCAGCATGATGGGCGGAATGATGGGTGGCGTTGTGGGTGGCGGCATGTGGTTCGTCAATGGCGTCGCCGCCGAAGGGCACATGCTCGACCCCTTCCTGACATTGGAGCGCGACGCGAGCCATATCCTCCAAATGACGAACGCCACTGCCTTCGACCATCCGATCCACCTGCACGGCCACTCCTTCCGAGTCATCAGCCGCGATGGGGTGCCGACCGATTTCCGCGAATGGCAAGATACCGTGCTGATCGCGCCGCGCGAGCAGCTGGAAATCGCCCTGGTCGCCGACAATCCCGGAGACTGGATGTTCCATTGCCACATCCTCGAGCACCAGGCGGCCGGGATGATGGGCGTGATCCGCGTCGCATGAGCAGAGGAGCATGCAGATTGAAGTCGATTGAGATTGGATGTCGGCCAAACCGGCGCAAGGTACTCACCGCGGCACTCAGTATCGGCGTCGCTTCGATGTTGCCGGGGTTCGCACTCGCGGCGAGCGATGGTGATCCAGCGGCTCTTGCCTTTGATGGCGATACCATCCTGCTGGCGAGAGGAGGGCTGTTCGTCAGTGATAATGGCGGCCGGACTTGGACCGCGACAGAAACACCGGGGAACGTGCTGTCGCTGGCGACCCATCGCGACCGGCCCGGCCGTGTGGTCGCAGGGTTGGCCAAGGGCGGTGTCAGCATTTCCGAAGATGGGGGCGCTTCGTGGCGCGTCAGCGACGCTGGGCTGCCTGACGGAGAGATCAATGCCGTTGCCATCGCCTCGCGGAACCCGGACATGATCTATGCCTCGGTTCGCGGCGACGGGTTGTGGAAGAGCGAGGACGCCGGTGCAACCTGGTCGCTCGCCATGGACCGCCCTTGGCTCGACGACGCAGAGCGCGATCCTCTTGCTCTGGCTTCGGTCGAGCTTGAGACCGGCATGGGCGGTATCTGGATCTATGCGGGCACCGAGGTTGGCCTTGCGCGGGTGCCCGATTGCTTTTGTCGCTGGCAGGACGTGCGGCCAGGCAACGCGATGGACTCATTGGTTGCGGGTGAAGCCCCACCGTCCGAAGCGCCATTGCCAGGCGGTGAACCGATCCTGTCGCTGGCCAGCGCCCCCTCGGCGCCGGAAGTGATGTATGCCGCGCTGCCTTCGGGCCTCTGGGCATCGCAGGACGGCGGAGTCATCTGGCAAAAGCGGGCCAGCAAAGCTGCGACCACTGTTGCGGTTCATTCAAGAAACGAGACCTACATCGCTGCCCTGTTGGGCGGCATCTTGAAAATCAGCCGTGACGGCGGCGCAACCTGGATCGAAACTGGAGAACGATGATGGAAAATAGGGTGCAGAGAAGAAACGCGCTTGGTCTGATTGGCAGCGGCATTGTCGGAATGGTGGGCCTGACCACATCGGCCTGGGCGCAAGCGACAGACGATGTGGCACCCGGTCTGGCGGGCAGCGAAAGGCAGATCACCATCTGGCGCGATCCGGGCTGCGGCTGCTGTGATGCCTATGGGGATTATCTCGAAGAACACGGCTTTACCGTAACGCGTGTGGATGACCGCGACTTCGACAAACGCTCGGTCGAAGTCGGTGTGCCCGCCCAGGGCATCGGCTGCCACTTGGCCGAGATCGACGGCTACTATGTCAGCGGTCTCGTCCCCGTCGACATCATCGAGCGGCTGCTGGAAACCCGTCCGGCGATAACGGGTATCACCTTGCCGGGAATGCCCGCGAATGCACCCGGGATGGCTGCGGTCAAGTCAGGCACGCTAAGGACCTACGCCTTTGGCCCGGAAGGAATCTCAATCTATGCCGATGAATAAGGGGCCAAAGAACCGACTGGCGAAGGGTACGGTCAGGCGGTCAGTGCACCTCGCTGCCCTAGTGTCCACGCTCGCGGCCACCGGTCTCGTGGTGCTGGCCCAATCGGAACCGGTGGACCCGCGTGTCGAGGGACTGACGTTTTTGGGAGAGCCCGTGCTTGCAGCCGAGGTCACGGCAGGGCAACGGCTTTATGCGGACAACTGCGCCAGTTGCCATGGTGCGAACCTCGAAGGCCAGCCCGATTGGCGTCGTCGTCTTGACACCGGAAGAATGCCGGCCCCGCCGCATGATGACACAGGCCACACCTGGCACCATTCAGACCGCATGCTTTTTCAGATCACTAAAGGCGGGGTCGGGGCCGTCGTGCCGGGATACGAGAGCGACATGCCGGCCTTCGGAGAGGATCTGACAGACGCAGAGATCGCGGCTATCCTCGTCTACATCAAGAGCACCTGGCCTGAGCGACAACGTGAGTTCCAAGCCGAAGTTTCGGCCAATGACACGGGCGGGTGAAGATCGACAGGGTGTCAGGATAGTATCTTTCGACCAAAGCCGATCCACCGGGGGACCAATTCGGCAAATCTGTCCTATTCCGCCCCCCGACTCCCGCTTTACCACGCTAATTCGGACCTGACCTGGTTGGCCGTTAACCCGACCGCAAGGCAAGCATGTGCTACCAGGGTCGCGTGCATGCGTTCACGAAAATTTGCCCTTGAACCTCTAGCCACTAGAAGTCCTATCTAGTCGACGAGAATGTATATCGTTCTTGCCATTGATCGCCGGTGGGAACCGAAAGGGTACGACATGCTGACAAGACGACACTTCATTCAAACGACAACAGCGCTCTTTTCGGCGACTGTGGCCAACCCTGTGTTTGCCGATAGCTGGCCCACCGAGGCGCAGAAGGCTGAATGGGACGCGCAAGTCAGCCCGCCCGGCTTCGATCCGGCCACGTCAAACCCTTGGGGACTACACCCACGTTTCTTGCCTCAGCGTGTGGACGCGAAGGACGGCCTCGTGCCGGGAGACATCCATGTCGATGCGGTCGCGCGGTATCTCTACCACATTGAGGAGGGTGGAACCGCGATGCGCTACGGCGTGGCGATCGCGCGGGGCAACCTCTACGAGCCAGGTGTTTATAACATCAAGCGCAAGGTCAGGTGGCCGCACTGGACGCCGACACAGAATATGATCGAGCGGGATCCCGAAAACGCAAGATGGGCCGACGGAATGGAACCCGGGCCTCAAAACGCCTTGGGATCGCGGGCGCTCTATCTCTATGTCGGTGATCGCGACACCTATCTTCGGATACACGGCACACCCTATCCGAGAAGCATCGGCGGTCGTGCGAGTTCGGGTTGCGTGCGGATGGTTATGGCACACATCAACGAGCTTTATCCGAACGTCGAGATCGGATCGACAGCACATCTTTATTCGGCTGAGGACAGCGTTACCGCGAGAAGTTGAATGAGGTAAATAGCTCTCAGCGCATTGATGTGACGTGCGGGTCGTCGTCACACTTCCCGCGCGACGCAGATAGGGTTGCCGTTCGCCGTGCGCAGCGGCAGCAAGGTCGTTTCAACGGGGCCGCTGTGTTCGTACCAGTAGCACCCGTCCTCGGGCACCAAGCGCGCGGTTGCAACATCCTGATCCGGGGCAGCCATTGCAATCACGGCTTCGGGAACGTTGCCCCGCTGGTCTGCCGCGTCGCCTGGCCCAGTCGGCTGGACTGCGCATCCGGCCGTAAGCGACAGCACCACTGCAACCATAATTTTTTGCTTCAGCATCAAAACCCGCATCAAGCTTCCTTTCGTGACTGTTTTTCTTTGCAGCGGCTGTTCATGCCTCAAGGCGTGATGGAGCCGGTCGCCGCATCCTCTAGCAATAAAACAAACTGAAATACCACCGTATTCTGCTCTTGAAGCTCTAGCTACTGTAGGGGCTATGTCATGGTAAAGCACCCGAATCCAGAGGTCCATTCATGCCGTCCGACACCCATCGTCACGACCACGATCACGCCGAAGATGCCCAGACAAGCGGCGGCAGCTGCTGCGGGAGCGCCGGAACGTGCGGCGACATCGTTCCGACGACGCCCGCGCCAGCGGGCGGGCGCAGTTTTCAGGTGTCCGGCCTCGATTGCGCCGAGGAGGTAGCAATCCTGAACAAGGTGGTCGGCCCGAAGATCGGCGGGGCCGAGCATCTCGCGTTCGACATCATCAATGGACGGATGACTATTCTCGACAGCGCCAAGAGTGTATCGGACGGCGAAGTTGCAGAGCTGGTCGCAAGCACCGGCATGACCGCCAAGCCCTGGGATGCCGAAAACGCGTCGGTCGACCAGGCGGCCCATCTTGCACGCCAGCGGCTGTTTACGGCGCTCAGTGGCGGCTTCTGGGCCGCGGGATTTCTGTGGCACATCATCGAGACCGGCATGGGGGGGGCACTCGGCCTCTTCGCAGGGCACGGCGAAGCGCCGATGCCACTGGTCGAGGCAGGGCTATTCGCGGTTGCGATCCTGTTCGGTGTTTGGCTCGTGGCGCCCAAGGCATGGTCGTCCGCACGGCGGCTGTCGCCCGACATGAACCTGCTCATGGTAGTCGCAGTCGCGGGTGCAATTGGCCTCGGCGAATTTTTCGAGGCGGCGACGGTTGCGTTCTTCTTCTCGCTCTCGCTTTTCCTCGAAAGCTGGAGCGTCGGGCGTGCGAGGAATGCGGTTTCAGCTCTGCTGGACCTGGCGCCGCCGACGGCAAGAATTCTTTATGATGACGGTTCGGAAGCGGACGTACCGGCTTCCGCGGTTGCTATCAACGCACGTTTCGTCGTGCGCGGCGGAGACCGCATCCCATTGGATGGTGAGGTTGTCGATGGGGCAGGGGCCGTCGATCAGGCGCCAATCACCGGAGAGAGTGCGCTGGTCCCAAAGGAACGGGGCGACGATGTCTATGCCGGTACGATCAACGGCGAAGGCACACTGACGGTGCGCGCCACGAAGGCCGCCTCGGACACCGTGTTGGCCAAGATTATCCGCATGGTCGGCGACGCCCATGCCCGCCGCGCGCCGGTGGAGCAGTGGGTGGCGAAATTTGCCCGCATCTACACGCCTATCGTCATGGCTCTCGCCATCGCAATTGCCCTGTTGCCGCCGCTCATTTTCGGTGGGGCCTGGGATTATTGGTTCTACAATGCACTCGTGCTGCTGGTGATCGCCTGCCCGTGTGCTCTGGTCATCTCGACACCGGTCTCCATCGTCGCTGCACTCACCGCCTCTGCGCGGGCGGGGGTGCTGATCAAGGGCGGTGCATATGTTGAGGCACCGGGCAAGACCACTGCATTGGCCATGGACAAGACCGGCACGATCACCATGGGCGAGCCCGAGGTGGCGGCGGTGCATCCGCTGGGCAAAGCATCGGCGCAAGATCTGATGACCCTCGCCGCTGGGCTGGAGGCACGTTCCTCGCATCCCTTGGCGCGTGCCATTCTCGCGCGGGCAGAAGCCGACGGCATCAATGTGTCCGCCGCGGAAGACACCCGAACCGTTCCCGGTAGGGGACTTGAAGGACGCACAGACGGCCGGTCGATCTGGCTAGGGTCCGACCGGTTTGCCGAGGAGAAGGGTTTCGGCGACGCCATTCCGAAGGATCTGCGCGACCGCATCGAAGGGGCTGGCAGCACCCTTGTTGCCGTGGGCGACGACACCGGCGTGACCGGCATCCTGGAATTGCGCGACCGTATCCGCCCCGACGCCAAGGGCATCGTGGCACAGCTCCACGCGCAAGGCGTGAAGACCATCGTCATGTTGACGGGCGACAACGAGCGGACAGCGCGCGCCGTTGCAGCCGAGGTCGGCATCGACGAGGTCCGTGCCGAGCTTTTGCCCGAAGACAAGGTGACAGCCATCGAAGAACTGGTCGAAACGCATGACATGGTGGCCATGATCGGCGACGGGGTGAACGACGCCCCCGCCATGGCGCGCGCGCATTACGCCATCGCGATGGGCGCTGTTGGTTCGGACGCGGCAATCGAGACGGCGGATATTGCCCTGATGACCGACGACCTCGGCAAGGTGCCTTGGCTGATCGGTCATTCGCGCCGGACAATGTCGATTATCCATCAGAACATCGGTATTTCCTTGGCGACCAAGGGCGTTTTCGTTGTCGCTACCGCGTTCGGACTGGCATCGATGTGGGGCGCTATTGCAGCCGACGTAGGAGTGTCATTGCTGGTGGTGGCCAACGCCCTGCGCCTGCTTAACAGCCAAGAGGCCAAGGCGCCGCCGTCCGGCGGTGAACAGGTTGGCGAAGGCTTGGCCAAAGGGGCGCTGGCACATGGTCATTGAACTGGGAGAACCCGGAAAGGAGCCGAGACGAGACATGAGCGTGAAGGGCAGGATGATGTGTCCGGTTTGCGAGGTGCCCTTGAGCATGACCGACCGCCAGGGGATCGAGATCGACTTCTGTCCCGATTGCCGGGGTGTCTGGCTCGACCGGGGCGAACTGGACAAGATCATCGAGCGTTCGGCACCCGATGTGGCGCCTCAGCGGGTGCCTGAGCCGCGCGGCTACGACGATGATCGCGGCTACCGGCGCGGAAAGCACGGCGGCGGCGACGGCAAGCACGGCTATCGGCGCAAATCCTGGCTTCACGAGTTGTTCGATTAAGGCTTGCCGTGGCCTCCCTGCCGGTCGCCCTCAAGGCGCTGCGGTAGGCCCTCAAGGCATTCAGCGGTGAGCAGGTTGGTCCAGAGATCGCAAAGGCCGCGCTTGCCCACGGACATTGATCACGCAGCATTTGCAAGGTAACGTAATGTCCATATCAGACCTCACGAAAGAGGCATCGAGCAGTGAAAACCATCCGATTTCCGCGCCGCGCCGTCCTGTTGGGCGGGTTGGCAGCGTTTTTGTCTGGCTGTGCCAGCAAGTTCCGCAGCTATGGCGGACCCGAGGTGACCCGTGTTCGGCTTTACAAGGGGCAGCGTTTGCTTGTTCTGGACGGAGCCGATCGCGTATCGCAAACCTATCCGGTCGGGCTGGGTTTCGCTCCTGAGGGTCACAAGCAATTCGAGGGAGACGGCCGGACCCCTGAGGGCGCTTACGTAGTCGATAAGCGCAACCCCGACAGTACGTATCATCTTTCGGTTGGCATCTCCTATCCGAATGAGGCCGACATAGCCTTCGCTGAAGCGCAGGGCCTTTCCCCCGGCGGCGACATCTTCATCCATGGTGGTCCACGCCCAGGGATCGACCCAACGGATGTCCGCGACTGGACAGCTGGCTGCATCGCGGTCACAGATCGGCAGATCGAGGACATCTATGCAATGGTGAAAGACGGAACACCGATCGACATCTACGCCTGATGGGAGGAGATGATCTTCCGTCAGATCAGGAAAATCGTCGGTACAGGGCCACGTTGATCACTTCGATGGCGATCACGGCTAAAGTGACGCTCGCCGCCGGGGGCCAGCGCAAGCACCCGGTACGCGCAAGGACACTACAATATGTGTCCAGCCGTGGCAGTGGCGAAACAGGCTGGCCCTAGCGGAGAAGAATGCGTCTGGTCTCATGTCGAATTCAATCTATCCGAGGGCATAGACGATGGTCACGACGGTAATCATGACAACCATGAACATGGAGAATGCGCCAAGGGCGAGCGTACGGCCCATGTCCCGGTTCGGCTTCTCTACTTTCAGACGCAGTTCCTCCGCGGTTTCCGGAAACTCGAGCGCCGCCGCATTCGATTGGCGCATCAGGTCGTAGCGGGACGTCCAGCGCCGTTCCTCCGCCGCGTTCCAGCCGTTCAGCACCAGAATGATTGCCGCGATGAGAACCATCGACGACGGGACCCAGATTACGTAGCCACCGATTGTCTCGTCAGCCAGGGCGCGAAGTCGACCACCGCTCGCTGCGATGATTTCTGATCCATAGAGGGGCACCTCCTTGAGCGTTGTCAGGGAGCCCAGAAAGATGTTGGAAACGATCACCACGAACCCTGACATCAGCCGAGCGCCGCGCCGCGCTCCTTCAGGCGGATCACGCAGATCGAACAGCATAGCAAAGTACCAAAGCCCAGCAAGCACCATAGACAGATGTGCCAGCGCTTCCATCGCCGCAATACGTTGTGTAAGGGCGTAGATCATCGGGATCTGCCAGACGAAAAGCGCACCAATCAACAAGGAGGTGGCAGATGCAGGAAACGCCAAGAATCGCGGGATACGCGCACGCCCAATCGCGGCAAGGCGTCGGCGCCATTCCCTTTTCAATCCGGCTTGAAGGCCAAGCCAGGGCTGAGAAACCGCGATAAGAAGCGGTCCTACCAGTCGCAGAAGAAGATGCTCGACCTGATGTACCGAAAACAGACTGTGCCCCAATGGCGCGAGCGGCCCATTCGTCGCGACGAGGACGGCCGCGAGGCCGACAAAGAAGGCGGTTCGACGCCAACCAGAAACCCTTCCGAGACAGCGAGCGTGTATTTTGAGCCCACGCAAAAACAGCCATACTGTAAGACCGACAACAATGAGCGACACCGGTGACAGCACATAGCCGAAAGGGTCGTAAAGAAAGAAGAAGTTTGTGATCATTCGCTCTGGCCCTCGCTCATCCGAGGGTTGTCGGAGGTAGCCGGTGTGAGCCGCGAGATCCCGGAAGCGCCGCCACGGGCCAGTGACAGATCGGTCGACATGGCGAGGTATTCGCCTTGTATCCACGAGGGAAAGAGATTGTCGTAGAATCGAGATAGCGGATGTCCCGACTGTCCGGCGGGCGTGATGTAGTATGATCCCGCTGCTTCCGATATCGACATGACCGCCTGAAAATTGCTTCCGGCACTCACAAGGAATGGACGGTCTTCTTCAACACCAAATGATGTCAAGAATTGCGTAAACGGATCGCCTGAAATCGGCGCTTGAAGGGACAGCAGGTCGGTCAGCAACCCACGTGAACTGATCGGCGACCACTGCATGTCCAATCTATGCTCCTCCCCCCAGGTCCACGTCGAGGGATCGCGCCCATATCGATCGACCAGCCAGCCAAGGGCATCAACCAGGGCCACGCGAACCTGCTCCTCGCATGTCTCGCGAGGTGAGGATAGGCGGATGTCGCACCAGATTGCGCTACCGCGACGATCGCTGAGTACCGCATAAAGAAAGTTCGGGTTCGGACGGGTCCAGAGTTGCTGCGCTGCCGGAAATTCGTCTTTCAAAATGCGCTGCTGCAAAGCCCGGAGCCAAGTCCAGAACAGCAGAGGTTCCGGTGAATAGCGATCCATGTCGCCATTCCACGACGCAAGCCTGTCCAGTAGTTCACGACGAAGGTCGTTCGCATCGGTGCCTTCGATGCTGTCTCTGGACTGCACGAACCAAAGCTCCTTCGCCATCAGGGGCAGCAGGGTTCGCGCCACGGTACTTACGGTGTCCCTTTGAACACCGATGGCGCCTTCAGTCGAGAAGATCGATTGCCGCGCTTCAAGCTCCGCCAGTCGAATGTCGCGAAATGACAACGCTCGTACGGCTTCCTCTTTTGGCCATCGGGCAACGGTCTCTCGGTCAATGGCCAATGCCTCCATGCCTTTCGGCAACATGTCTGCGGCAACTCCGATGGCATCGGTCGCGTCGGCCGAACGCGTGAACAGCTCCAGCATCGTCAGGAAACCTGCCGCCTGCACGGGTGACGGCCCCCTTGGTGCCTCCTCGTCTGGCACGGGAAATGACCGGAAGGCCCAGGCGACGCGCGTATTGCGACCGACAATAACGAAAGGTACGCCCGGCATCGTGGCCCCTATGGCCGGCCCTGTCGAAAACTGAAGATCGGCGAGATACCATTCCGAGGGCAGCGACAGGGAACCGCTGATATCGGCGGCGAGAATTGGTGTCCCGGCAGCGGTTCGGTCACCGTCTATCGCCCATGCATCGAGGCGCTGCTGCGGATCAGTCGCAAATAGTTCGAGCACTTTTGGTCGATCCGACGGTATAATTGCACTTGATAAGCTCGGCGTTCCTTTCCGTGCGCTTTCCGGTCGCAGGCCATTCAGAAAAGACCGGGCAATCCTCAGGCTATCGCCAGGTGTCCAGGCATCGATCGACCGTTCGTCTGCGATCAACAGTTCCGGCGAGCCTCTGCCGCGCCCTCCCGCCGACACCAGCTCGAGCCACGCATTGACGCCGGCGGCATAGGATTCGAGCGCGTCTGAGACCGCTGGCGCAACGGACAATGTCTCATCGGATGGCCAAGAAGCTTCGGCCATTCGCCTTGCCCTTAACAGCTGACCGAGTCGGTCTTGCGCATGAACGAAGCCGATCGCGAAATAGACATCCGCGGCGGAACTCGCGGTAATGTGCGGGATTGCCGAGGCATCTCGCAGAATATCGACCGGTCCACCTAAGCCTGCTACCGAGAAGTCCTCGTTGTAGTCGGGAACGGATGCGCTCAGCAGAAAATAGACCAACCCGGAACCAACCGATGCCGTGATACAGATCGCCAAGAACCCGTACAGTAATATGTTGAAAAGACGTCTCACGTCGGTGCCGTTTCGAAACCCTTCTCATGCAAAGATGCGCAAGAGGACCACCGAAACGAAATAGGTGAGAAGACCGAAGGCGATCGCCGAACTCGCCGCATACTGGAGGATATCCAGCCGGTTTCCTTTTCGGCGTCGCGCCAGATATCCACCCCAGATCGCACCCGCGACAATGCCCGCGATTACCAGCATGACTTTTTCTCCGTTCGTGTTCTCTTGTTGCACCGGTGTGTGCCGACCAGACCTGCAGCCAGTCCCACGGCCCAAGTAGTGAAGATGAGAGCCAGCAGCGCCCAGTCGCCGAAGCGCGCATATAGCGTTGACGGATGAGCAGAGGGCAGAGCCGCATCTATTACACCGGTTTCTCCGTTGCCGAGCCGCGCGACGAGGTCACCGTTCGCGTCGATGACCGCGGAGATGCCCGTATTCGCGGCTCGGATGACAGGAAGGCCTTCCTCTACGGCGCGCATCCGTGCGGAAGCCAGATGCTGCTCGGGTCCGATGCTGGTGCCGAACCAGGCGTCGTTTGTCGCGTTGAAAATCCAGTCCGGCCTGAACAGGTCGTCGACCACATGGCTTGGGAAGATGATCTCATAGCAGATCGCCACGGCGACCAGGGGCACACCCGGAAGCGCAAGCGTTCGCGGGCCCGGTCCGGGCGTAAAATCGCCCAGACCCGCCGTGAGTCGCTCGATGGGCAACCAGCCACGGAATGGCACATATTCGCCGAAGGGTACGAGATGGTGTTTCGCGTATCCGGTCAGGATTCTGCCGGTCTCGCCAAAAGCCTGGACCGTGTTGAAATATCGGGTGCCATCCTCGCTCGGTACACGGTCCGGCACCCCGGTGAGCAGCATGCTGCCGTCTGGTAGCGCTGCGGCAATGCGATCCCGCGCCTCCGTATCCTCATCGAGGAAACCCGGAAAGGCGGTTTCCGGCCAAAGAAGTACGTCGAAATCGCCGGGCTGGGTTGAAAGCTCAACATAGCGCGCGAAGGTCGCCTCGCGGTTCTCGGGCGCCCATTTCTCCTCTTGTGGAATGTTGCCCTGGACGATGCGCAGGTCGACACCGGGTGGCTGTTGTGCATCCGACTGGAGGCGAAGCGTACCGACAGCCCACATCGTCGCGATGCCGGCCAGCGCCATGAGCGAAACGGTCAATCGTTGCCGCCCGGACGTCATGACAGCCGCGCCGGGAAGTGCCGCGACGAACACGCTGAGAAAGCTTAACCCATAGCTTCCGACCCAGGCGGCGGTCTGGCGAAGGGCGGCGTAGTCGGCAAGTGCGTAGCCGGCGAGGTTCCAGGGAAACCCTGTCAGAACGTGACCACGCAACCACTCGGTCGCGGTCCAGGAGGTCGTGAACAGGAGGCAGGCGAGGAGACTACCCAGGGCTCCGCGCCGCGCGATTTCGGCGAAGAGCGCTGCGGCAATGGCTGGGAAAATTGCGAGACCTGCGGACAATCCCGCGACAGCCGGGATCGCCATCGCCCCGAACCGCTCGGCCTCGACGTAGAAACTCTCTGCAATCCACGAAATCCCGAAACCGAACTGGCCAAGACCAAACGCCCAGCCGACGAGGAAAGCACGCCCTAGGGAGAGATCGCAAAGACCGACAAAGAACGCGGAATAGGCAACGGGAACGAGCAGGAGAAGCGAGAAAGGCGGGAAAGTCAGAACGGTCAGCGCCCCGGCGGCGAAACCAAGCGTCATCCGCGAAAGCAAACGGTGGCGCAGAGCGATGCGGTTCAGAATTTTCGGTTTCACGACTTGATCGAACGCCGCGCGCTGATCCATGGCGCGGCGAGCAAGAGCCCCACGCCACTTACAACAAGTATATCGGCCATGTTGAAGGCAGGCCAATGTGTTGTGCCAATGTAGAAATCGAGAAAGTCTGTTACAGCCCGATACCGCACACGATCGATAACATTGCCCAAGGCTCCGCCAATGATCGCGCCATAGGCAAGTGTTTCGACCGCATTTTCGGCGCGAAACAGCATAACCCCCAGCCAAACACAGATGGCAAGAGCGAGAGCGATGAGGCTCCACCACGGAGCGCCGCCCAGCATCCCGAAAGTCACGCCGTAATTACGATAAAAGACGAGGTTGAATCCCGGAAACACGGAAATCCCGGCGCTTAAAGTGACGGCATTCGCAACGACAATGGCTTTGGTGATCTGATCGATCGCGAACGCAGCAAGCGCTGCGAAGACGCCGATCATCGGAGATACCTTGTTTAGTGACATTGCCTCATCCCAACCAGACATCAAGGAACAGCATCAGAACGAGCCCGACTGCGAGACCGAGCGTCGCCCTGTTCTGATGGCCGCTGCGATGGGTTTCGGGGATGATTTCGTGGCTAATGACGTAGAGCATTGCGCCCGCGGCAAAGGCCAGACCCCATGGAAGCAGCGGTTCCGACAGTGTGATGATGCCGGCCCCGAGCAGACCGCCAATCGGCTCGACCATGCCAGTCAGCGCCGCAATGCCCCAGGCGCGCAGCTTCGGATATCCCTCGCCCAGTAGCGACACCGCGACGGCCAATCCTTCGGGCGCGTTCTGCAAGCCGATGCCGATGGCGAGTGGGAGGCCACCTTCCATGCCACCGGAACCGAACCCGACCCCGACCGCGAGACCCTCGGGAAAGTTGTGGATCGTGATCGCGATGATGAACAGCCAGACCCGCCGCAATGACGCCGCTTCGGGCCCTTCGCGTCCCGTCTTGAAATGCTCGTGCGGCAGCTTTTCGTTCATCAGGGCGACAGCCCCCATGCCCAGAAGGATCGAAACGCATACGATGGCCGCAGGCATCGCGCCGTTCTCGAACATCGGCTCTGCGGCATCTAATGCCGGGATGATCAGCGAAAAGAACGAGGCTGACAGCATGACACCGGCAGCGAAGCCGAGCGACAGATCGCGTGTGGCCCGCGACGGGATGCGCCCGAACAGCACGGGAGCTGCTCCGACCGCCGTAAGCGATCCGGCGGCGAGGCTTCCGAGAAAGCCGAGCATGATCGGGGACAGATTTTCCATGGGCGGGCCAGATTATCCTTCGGCGTAGCTCGAAAAGACTTCCGTCGACCCGTCCTCGCGGATGAGGAAGACATCATAGGCCTCGCGGTCATCTTCAGGCCCCATACCGGGCGAGCCATAGGGCATCCCAGGCACGGCGAGACCGACGGCGTCCGGGCGCTCCTCGAGAAGGCGGCGGATGTCAGCGGCCGGGACATGGCCTTCGATCACATAGCCATCAATGAGCGCGGTGTGGCAGGAGACCATGCGCTGCGGCACGCCGTTGTCGAGCTTGAAACGTACCAGCAGCCCGCCGTTCATGTCCTGGCCGGTCGGCGCAAAACCGTTCTCTTCGAGATGGTTCATCCACGAGAGGCAGCAGCCGCATCCGTTCGTCTTGCGCACGTCGATCGCCGTTGCCTCTGCGAGGGCCTGTGCCGCCGGGAACAGGGCGAGCGTGATGGCAAGAGCTTGGGTCATGCGTTTCATGGGTCAGAGCCTTTCGGTTGTCGTTTCGGCAATCTCGCTGCCGAGGTTTTGATTCAGAAGCGCGCGCGCCTCGGCCAGACGCGAGAGCGCGGCCGTATCATCCGCTTCGCTCTCGGCTGCTTCGGCGAGCCGGTCGTCAGAGAGCGGGTCAGTCGGGCGCCCATCCACGAGGACTTCGTAGTGCAGGTTCGGACCTGTCGCCGTGCCGGTCGCGCCGACGCGGCCGATCACATCTCCCGCCGCAACGCGTTGGCCTTGTGCCAGGTCTTCCGGCACGGCGCTCAGATGCGCGTAGCGCGTCATGGTGTCGGAGCCGTGCGAGATTTCGACCACGCGACCATAGCCACCGCGCCAGCCGATGAAGCTAACCCGCCCCGGTGCCGTCGATTGAACTTGTGTCCCACGTGCCGCTGCGAAATCGACGCCGGTGTGCATCCGGACGTTGCCAAAGACCGGATGCGTGCGGCGTCCGAACACCGAGCTGAGGCGCGCACCCTCGACCGGCTGTGCGAAGACGCGCAGCACCTCGCCATCGACGTAGATCGTCGCCTGACCGCTGCCGTCGTCCGGCCATACGATCTCGTAAAGCGAACCGCCGATCTCCAATGCGGCAAAGGCAAGATCGGGTTGTCCGATCCTGTCCTCGCCCACACGCGCCTCACGCCAGAGAAGCCTTAGTGTCTCGCCACCGGCCAACTCGCGGCGGAAATCCACGGTCCCACCCAGCATCTGCGCAAGGTCCACGGAAAAACGGGCGGGTATGCCGGCTTCGTCGAGTGCCGCGAAGATCGAACTGTCGATCACGGCTTCGCCGGCAAGGGTTACGATCTCCGGGTCTGGAGCTAAGACCTGGGTGGACAACTGCTCGCCGAAAAGCACCTCGATCCGAACCCCGTCCTCGACGGCGAGCGAGACGGTGCGGGGGCTGCCGTCCATGGTCGAGACAACAGTGACCGAATGCCCCGGCCGCAGCCGTCGCAGATCGTATTCCGCGCCAAGCGCGAGGGCAACTTCGGCTCTTTCAGGTGCCGCAAGACCGGCTTCGGACAGCAAGAAATCGAGCGTCTCGCCAGGTGCAATGTCGCGCGACCACGTCGATAGCGGTGGCTCGATCGTCCTTACCGGCCTGTCGGCAAATGCGACCTGCAGAAGGGGTAGGGGGCCGAGGTCGGGTGCATCCTCTGCCCATGCCGTCGCGGGCAGCGTCACGAGGATGTCACCGTTTCTAGGGGCTTCAGGACCTTGGGGCATCCAGCTACCTGCCTGGGCAAGTTCCGGCGGCACGGGTTCTTTCGACATGAAATCAGAGATGGCGATAGCCGCTCCCGAAACCGTCCCCGCAATTGCGACACCCGCCGCCAAAGTTCTGAGCCTCATGTCGCCCCCACCATTTCTTCTGCCAGCGCGCGACGGATCTTCGGCACCGCGAATTCTCTGGCTTCGTGATAGTCGATCATGGTGACGAACCGCCCAGAGGCTGCGAACAGGAAGACGCTCGCGGTGTGGTTCATCGTGTAATCGCCGCTCTCCGTCGGCACCCGCTCGTAGGTGGCGCGGAAGCCGTCCGCGACGCGCGCGATCTGCTCTTCCGGTCCCGTCCAGCCACGGATCGCAGGATGGAAGTAGCCGACATATTCGGCCATCGTTTCGACAGTGTCGCGCTCGGGATCGACCGTGATGAAAACCACGTTCATCTCGTCGGCCTCGTCTCCCAGATCGTCGAGCCATCCCGAAATGTCCGAGAGCGTGGTCGGGCAGACATCGGGACAGTAGGTGAAGCCGAAGAACGCCATCGTCGGGCGACCGATCAGGGTTTCTGGCCCGACCGCGTTGCCCTCATGATCCGTCAGACGGAAATCCATCTCGGTCAGGGCCACAGGCCGCTGCCCGACAGGTTCGGGTCCACCGGGTCCATCGACCTGCCACCAACCGACGAAGAGCATCAGGGCGACCGCCCCGACACCAGCCGCGCCGTACCCCAGGATCGCCCGTCGCCGCATCAGTCCTCTGGCCCCCGCGCGGCGATTCCGAGGATCGGCACCTCGACCGTCACTTCGCCTCCGTCGTCGAAAAGCAGGGTCAGCGGAAAGGTGTCCCCTTCCGTCATCGGTTCTTGTAGCCGCATCAGCATTGCGTGCAGGCCCCCCGGTTCGAGCGCGACGCTCTCGCCCGGGGCGATCGCGATCTCCCCCGCCGGGCTCATGGAACTCACACCTTCGGCATTTGTCTTCGTCTCGTGAATTTCGGGCATCATCGCGAGCGGTGTTGTAAGGCCGATCAGCGTCACTGGCTCGTCGCCAGTGTTGCGGATCGTCATGTAAGCGGCCCCGGGACGGTTCATCCCGATGGAGGCGCGGGACCACGCGTTCTCGACGACAACATCCTCGGGTCCGGCCAGCGCGGGCGCTGAGAACCCTCCAAGGGTCAAAAGCGCCGCCAGTGTGCTGGTCAAAATATACTTTTTCATCGTTCTGATCCTGCACTTTCCATTCAGCTTGGCGCGGCAGCGACTTCGGCAGCCACCAGACGACGCAATTCTGCCTCTCCGAATGGATCGAGCGGCTTGCCGTTCACGAAGAATGTGGGCGTCTGGCGAATTCCCACGGTCTCGACATCAGCACGATCCTGGTTCAGGATCGCCACGACATCGGGTGCCAGCATTTGCGTGCGCGCGGCCTCGGCATCGAGTCCGGCCGTGGCGGCGATCTGAAGGATCAGGCCAGGCGCCGGGGCACCGTGCGACGCCCATCTCGGCTGTTCCCGCAGAACGGCCTCAAGCACCGGCACGTAAACGTCCTGCATGCGCGCCGCCTCGAGCACGCGGATCGCTTCCTCGGATGCCGCGCCGTGGAAGGGCGTGTAGCGGATCACGACGCGGACAGCATCCCCATGCTCGGCCATGATGTCCTTCACGATGGGATGAAAGGCGCGACAGGCCTCGCAGGCCGGATCGAAGAATTCGACGATCGTGACGGGCGCTTCCGCAGGCCCGAGGATGGGCGAGTAGGGGCGGATCATCGCGTCCGCGAGTTCCGGCGCAACAGGCTCCGCTCCGGCCACCGGGCCGGGGCGGGTTGCAAACCAGGTGGCTCCGCCGAAACCGGCGACGCCGAGGGCGAGAACGGACAGGATCAGGCCGCGTCGGTTCATGTTCGTGTGTCCTTCAATGAAAGGGCCGACAGCGCCCCGATCAGCGCGAAGGCGGCGAGCGCCATCAGCGGGATCGGGATGCCGAAGACCAGTTGGTTGTCATCGGTGCAAGAGGGGCCGGTGGCCGTGCAGGGCTGGATGCGTTCGGGAACAAGACCGACGTACAGCCCCATGTGCCAGAGGGCGATTGCGCCGCCGCCAAGCGCCAATGCGATGCCGTAGCGCCCCACGCGGCCGTCCCGCCACCAAAGGCCGAGCCCGAGGACAATGGCCAAGGGGAACATGAAGGCGCGCTGGAACCAGCACAGCACACAGGGCGTCTGCCCCAGCACCTCGCCGATGAAAAGCACGGCAAGCGAGGCGACGAGCGCGATGATCCACGCCAGCCCGAGGGCTGTTTCTCCGGACATACGGTTCATTTCGGTCAGATCCTCTTTTCCAGATCGGCGAGGATCTCTTCGGCGGAGGTGCCGTAGGGCCACGAGTCGGCGAAGCCCGCGTCGGGATCGAAGAGGAACAGATGCGACGTGTGGCCCATGGTGTACCCATCCCGCGCTGCGGCCTCTTCGACGCGCTCAAAGACGATTGGAAACGTCTCGGACGTGGCGGCGATCTGTTCCGGCGTGCCCGTCAGCCCGATGATGCCCGAATCGAACAGCGGGACGTATTCGGCGAGTGCTGCGGGCGTGTCTCGTTCAGGGTCGATTGTTATGAAAATCGGCTGGACCTTGGCGGCATCGTCGCCCAGACCCTTCATCACCGCCGCGACCTCAGATAGGGTCATTGGGCAAACGTCGGGGCAGTTGGTAAAGCCGAAAAAAACCAGCATCCAGCGCCCCGCAAAGTCCTCCTCGGTTCGAACCATACCCTGGTGGTCCGTCAGTTCGAACTGAGCGAAAAAAGGCGGCTCGGCGTCAGTTCGGGCGCTATCGGCACGATAATCGGACCATAGCAAAAGCCATAGGAAGGCAAGCGCTGCAACGCCTGCCAAAACCCAAAGAAACTTCTGTGCCGATGTAAGGGACAATCCTGTTCGCCTGTTTTTGATTCTTATTGCATGTGCGGATACATCCTCTAGCCGCTAGAGGTTCAAGCGCGAAATCATGGTATAGCTTCAACTCACGCGTCTGTGAATCCGACACTTGTTTATTTCGACGGCAAAACCTACACAAACTGTATCTTTTTCATGGAGGCGAAAATGCTCACGATCGGTACTCTGTCAAAGAAGACTGGCACAAAAGTGCAGACCATCCGGTACTACGAACAGATCGGACTCATGCCCGAACCTGGCAGGACCGAAGGCGGACAGAGGCGCTACGACAATGCACAGCTCGATCGACTGTCCTTCATCCGCCACTCGCGGCAACTCGGTTTCTCGCTCGATGCGATCCGCGAGCTGCTCGACCTCAGCGACCATCCCAACCGGCCCTGCCACGAGGCCGATGCCATCGCGCGTCGCCAGCTCAAACAGGTGGAGCAGCGCATGGCGCGCCTGAAGGCGCTGCGCACGGAACTGAAACGCATGGTTCACGAATGCAGCGGCGGGCGGACGGGAGATTGCAAGGTGCTTGAGGTGTTGCGGGACCATTCGGAATGCTTGACCGAGCACGAGGAAATCGGGGTCTGAAGGAATTCAGCCAACATTCCGGCTGGAACGCAGATCAGCCGCAGAAGTTAATGTGTTGCACAACACAAGCTGGAACCACAAAATGGCCGCTAGACAAGATTCAATGGAGAGACGGACGCTTTGGATCGTTCTGGCGCTCAATATCGGTTTGGCCGTGGCGTTTTTCGCAACAGGCGCCTTCGGCGATTCAAGTGCTCTGATCGCCAACGGGCTCGATAACCTCTCCGACAGCTTCGTCTACGCGATCAGCCTTTTCGCTTTGTCCCGATCCGACAAATGGAAACGCGGGGCGGCGAACGTTTCCGGTGGGCTGCTGATCCTGTTCGCTGCAGGCATCCTCTACGATGCGTGGCGCCGCTACATCGGCGGGTCAGATCCGCTCGGGACGATCATGATCGTCATGGCCCTGATTGCGGCGGCCATCAACGCAGTCTGCGTCTGGCTGCTCGCTAAGCTCAAAGATCCGGACGTCAACATCCGCGCGGCCAACACCTTCAGTTACAACGATTTCGCCGCGAACCTCGGAATCGTCGTGGCTGGCGGCCTCGTCGCCTGGCTGGGAACCAACTGGCCGGACCTCGTCGTCGGCGTGATTGTCGCCGGGATCGCGGCCTGGGGAGGTATCGACATTCTGCGCGACGCACACGGCGAACACCACAAAGCAGTTCATACGGGCAAATAATTGCGGGAGATTCTTTCTGAAAGAAAGGATTGAAGCTACAGTGACTATAGCAATTAGTCTTGTTCCAAGACGATTCGAGGAGCGACCCGTTGCAGATGACCGACCCCCTACTTGTACCCACCAAACTACTGGATTTTGATGCCGCGCCTCTTGCGCATCTAATTGAGAACCGCAGCTGGCGCGGCTTATCCGAATACGATCGGGTCGGAGCTGCCTATGATTTCGTTCGGAATGAAATCGCGTTCGGATACAATCGAGCTGACGACATCCCCGCCTCCGAGGTGCTTTCCGACGGGTGCGGGCAGTGCAATACCAAAGGGACGCTCTTGATGGCGTTGCTGCGTGGTGTTGGCATTCGTTGCCGGTTGCATGGGTTTACGATCCACAAAGGCTTGCAGCGCGGTGTTGTCCCAGAGTTGGTGTATCCGCTTGCTCCGCAAGAAATTCTCCACTCATGGGTTGAGATCGAATATCAAGGTGCTTGGTTCAACCTCGAAGGCTTCATCCTGGATGACGCTTTCCTGACAGTCCTGCAAACGTCTTTCTCGGACACGGACAGTCTCTGCGGTTATGGCGCGGGCACGGATTGCCTTGGCGCGCCTCCCGTCACCTGGAACGGAGAAGATACCTACATTCAGAAATCCGGCATCGTGCAAGATTTCGGCGTGTTTGATACGCCGGACGCCTTCTATTTGTCCCATGAGCAATCCTTTGGATGGCTGCGTGGTGCCCTTTACCGTCATATCATCCGCCACTGGATGAATGCGCGCGTACGTGGTTTTCGCAGCGGTCGCCTGAAGACTGACCGACGCGCGACACACGCGCACGCGGAGCCTGCCAATGCCACATGACCACGGGCACGCGCCTATCGATCCGAATTCTGGGGACCGGCGGGTTGCCATCGCCATCTGGGCAAACGGGCTACTTACCGTTGCGCAAGTCGTCGGGGGCATATTCTCGGGCAGTCTGGCACTGATCGCCGATGCGCTGCACAACTTTTCCGATATGGCCTCGCTTGTCATTGCCTTCGCCGCACGCAAGATCGCGCGCCGCCCGGCCGATGAACGCATGACCTTCGGCTATGGCCGGGTCGAGATCGTGGCGGCCCTGATCAACTACACCACCCTCATCGTGATCGGCTTCTATCTGATCTACGAAGGTGGCATGCGCATGATTGATCCACCCGAAGTCATGGGGTGGACCGTCGTCATTCTCGGTGGAATTGCGCTTGTGGTCGACACGCTGACCGCAATGCTGACCTATTCGATGCAGAAGGGCAGCGTGAACATCCGCGCGCTTTTCCTGCATAACCTGTCGGACGCGCTTGCTTCGGTCGCGGTTATCGTCGGTGGGTCGCTGATCATCCTTTACGACATGCGTTGGGTCGATCCTGCCATCACCATCGGCATCGCGATCTACATCCTGTATCTGTCTTTCACTGAAATAGGCGGCCCAATCCGAACCCTGATGCTCGGGAGCCCGCCGGACATCGACAACGAGGCCGTCGTCGAAGCGATGCGGAAAGTCGAAGGCGTCGCCGACGTCCACTACGTCCATCTCTGGCAAATGCAAGAGCACGAGGCTGCGCTCGACTGCCATGTCGTCGTGGCAGCCGAGGGCTGGTCGAAGATCGAAGAGATCAAGAGCGCGATCAAGAAGCGGCTGAAGGAAGAGTTCGGCATCAGCCATTCCAGTCTCGAATTTGAGCATGAGGATCGCGCTCATCAGAACGCCGATCTCTACGGTCACGGCAACGCAAGTGAAAAGGAGAAGACCAATGTTCAAGGAAACGCTGACCGAGCATGATGATGTCATCGGGCTCGTCTGCGAAGGCAAGTTGACAGAGGCAGACTTCAAGAAAATGCACGCGCTGCTTCATGAACGTCTTGGAACAACCGATAATCCGGGTCTGGTTCTCGACCTTACAAGTTTCGAGGGCTACGAAGAGCCTTCGGCGATCCTGGAAGATCTGAAGATCGACACCGCCCACGTGAACGATTTCCGTCGCATAGCGGTTGTCGGAGAACGCAGATGGATGAAATGGGGCGCACGGGTGGTCAACCTACTGACGGGCTCCGAGATGCAGTGGTTCGAATCCAGCGATACCGAGTCCGCAATTGCGTGGGCGCGTGACGGGTAGCCAACGATTCTGCAAGAAAAGGACTAACTGAATTGAATATGGAATAATGCTTCTGGCGGATCCGGCCCTACTACGTAGCGACGTTAACCGGGTACTGTGTGCCGATGTGCGATTCGAGTGAAATGAGATCCGCCTCAAGATCGTGAGGCTACAGGGGCATCACGTCCAAGTTACAGAATATCGCTTGACCTCCCCTTACTGGAAGGTTCTAAGAATTGTTCATGTTCCGCGTTTTTCGCCTTGTTTTGATTCTCATGCTGACCTTCGGTGCCGTGACTGCGCCGGATGTGTCGTCGGCCAATATGTCGGACACGGCGATGGCGCAGATGGAAACCGCCGAAAGCGCCGATGGCCTCTGCAATGGTTGCTATCCCGCCGGATTTGCTGACGGTACTGCCTGTGAAGGTGGGTGTCCTGTTCCCTGCGGCTCCAGCGGTACGGCTGGCCTCCTTGCCAAGATGCCGTCAGCGCGGCTCGCGATGCCGTTTGGTACTGCCGTCCGGGGTGCCGAACCTTTGATCCCACTCGGCGCGAATCCGTCGCTTGATCCATTCCCTCCCAAACTGCCTCTCGGAACCTGAAACCGGCCTCGCCTGCTGCGAGGCCTGATTGTTGCCTTGGCCGAAGCTGGCTGAGTGCGACCTTTTCAGATCAAGGCAGTTGCGATGATCCTCCACAGACCGATTTCACGAAGGCACGTGCTTCGCACAGGTGCCGCATTCACAGCCCTATCCGCTCTGTCACCTGCACAAATGGCGATGGCCGATCCAACTGGGGACCCATTCGTCCTACGCGCGGCATCCGGACAGGCCGCCCTGCGCCCGTCACCATACGGCCCGATTAATGTCTGGAGCTATAATGGATCCGTCCCCGGCCCTAAAATCCGAGTACGCCAGGGCGACCTACTCCGCGTTCTGGCTCAGAATGGATTGGATGAAGGAACCACAATCCACTGGCATGGCATCCGCACGCCCAATGCGATGGACGGAGTGCCGTTCCTTACACAGGATCCGACCCCGGTTGATGGCGATTTTCTCTACGAGTTCGATGCGCTGGATGCGGGCACGTTCTGGTACCATCCGCACCAGCGCAGTTCGGAACAGGTTGGACGCGGCCTTTACGGGCCGCTGATTGTCGAGGAAGCGGACCCGATCCGCGTGGATCGTGACCTGACTTGGATGCTGGACGACTGGCGCATGACCCGGCACGGACAGATTGCGGGTGACTTCGGCAGCCGCCACGACGCCATGCACGGCGGTCGTATCGGCAATTCCGTGACCATCAACGGTCAGATACCCGAACGCATCGCGGTGCGATCCGGCGAACGCATCCGCTTGCGGCTAGTCAACGCGGCGAAAGCGCGGATATTCGGGCTGGATTTCGGGGGTCTTGCTCCGGTCGTGGTCGCGCTGGACGGTCAACCCGTGACGCCCCATGCCCCTGACGGCGGGGTCGTGGTGATCGGCCCGGCGATGCGTGTCGATTTGGTCATCGACTTGACCGGCAAGCCCGGAGATGCCGTAACCGTCATCGATGCCTTCTACGAGGGACTTGAATACCGTCTGGTCGATCTCGCCTACGGGCCGGACAGGTTGCGGGACACGGTGCCGGATTGGTCGATGGATCTGCCCCCCAACCCGTTGGCCGAACCGGACATGGCGTCGGCCGCGCGGCATCAGATCGTCTTCAACGGCGGAATGATGGGGCAGATGATGATGGGCGGCGGCATGGGGTCGATGATGGACCAGATGCGCGAGGGCAACATGTGGTTCATCAATGCAGAAGCCGCAACGGGTCATATGATGGACCCCTTGCTGGTCCTGCCGCAGGGCACGTCGCACGTGTTCGAGATGGATAATCGCACCGCCTGGCACCATCCGATCCATTTTCATGGGCATTCGTTCCGTGTGATCGCCCGCAACGGACAACCGACTCGGTATCGCGAATGGCAGGACACCGTCCTGATGGCACCCGAAGAACGGGTCGATATTGCCTTCGCCGCGGACAATCCCGGTGACTGGATGTTCCATTGCCACATTCTGGAACACCAGGCGGCAGGCATGATGGGCGTCATCCGCATCAATCCCGGCACGACCAAAATTTGAAATCTCACAACCCAATGGCCACGGAAAGGAATGAACCGATGAACAAGATACTTGGATTTGCCAGCCTCGGCACGGCAGGTGCCGTCGCCGTCCTTGCGATGAGCCTGAATGCCGCGCCTGCCGCCGCGCAGGAGGTCACGCTCTACAAGAACCCACAATGCGGATGTTGCGAGAGTTACGCGGACTATCTGCGCGAGAACGGTTTCACGGTGGAGGTGAAGCCGACCCACGATCTGGCGCAGATCAGCCGCGATGCGCGGCATCCCGGATGACTTCCAAGGCTGCCATACAGCCTTTTTAGACGATTACGTCGTCAGCGGCCACGTGCCGATTGATGTCGTCAACAGGCTGCTGGAAGAGCGCCCGGAAATTGCCGGTGTGACTCTTCCCGGCATGCCATTGGGATCGCCGGGTATGGGCGGCGCGAAACAGGAGCCCTTCAAGATTTACACCGTCGAGGAAGGTGTGAGCCCGACCGTATATGCGGTCGAATGATCAATTGCGCGGTCTGGTGCGAACCCGTGCCGGACCGGCTTCAAGGGAAAACAAAGGATGGAATGCATGATGATGGACGGTGGAATGATGGGCGGCGGCATGATGATTGCGATGGGCCTCGTCTGGTTGCTGATCGTGGGTGTGCTGGTCCTCGCGGCGATCGCCTTGGTCAAATACATCCGCTCGGACAGCGGAAAATAGAAATGTGCCAGAATGCGGATTGAGGGTGCCAGCAGCGGCGATAGCCTGTTGTCGATGGGGTTGGTCTGGGCGCTTTGCGTCCTGCTTGTCCTGTCGTCGCTCGCGGCACTAATCGTCCTCTGTAGGTGGCTCGTAACAAGAAGGCGGAAACTTAGTGAAAAACACGATTAGGCTCTCGGCTGTCCTGCTCGCCACGACGGTTTTGCCCGTAGCGGCGCAGAGCGACGTGCTCATGGGCGAGCGCCTTTATCAAGAGAATTGTGCCAGTTGCCATGGGGCAAACCTGGAGGGGCAATCAGATTGGCGCACACGATTGCCGAACGGCAGGTTGCCTGCCCCGCCGCACGACGCCTCCGGCCATACCTGGCATCACCCCGACCGCGTATTGCTCGACATCGTGAAACGCGGACCGGCGGCGATTGTCGGGAACGGGTACGAAAGCGACATGCCCGGATATGAGGATGTGCTGACAGACGATGAGATCACGGCGATCATTGACTACATCAAGAGCACATGGCCCAACCGGATCCGCGCGTCGCAGGAAAGCCGATCCCTTGCCGATGAGCAGGCGCAGCCATGACGGAAGAGGTCGAGGGAAATGCCGACCCTGTGTCGCGACGCAGTATCTCCGGGTTCGTGCTGGTTCCGCTGATAGCTTTTGCCCTCATGGTCCTGTTCGGTTGGGGGCTTTTCAGGGGTGGCGACGACTTGCCGTCGGCACTTCTCGGCAAACCCGTGCCCGACTTCGCGCTGCCCCCGGTGCTCGGCCGAGAAGAAGGTCTTTCGACGCAGGACCTGATCGGACACGTGTCACTGGTGAACGTCTTCGCCTCGTGGTGTGTGCCCTGCCGTGCCGAACACCCGTTGTTCATGGAGTTGAGTGCAACCGGTGAGGTGCCGCTCTACGGAATCAACTACAAGGACCCGCCCGATCAGGCGCGCGCCTGGCTCGACGAGTTGGGTGATCCCTACGCGCGCATCGGGGCCGACATCAACGGACGCGCCGGTATCGAATGGGGCGTCTATGGCGTGCCCGAAACCTACGTCATCGCGCCCGACGGCACCATCGCCTACCGCCATGTTGGTCCGATCACACGAGCAATCCTGCAGGAAACGCTGCTGCCGATCGTCCGTGACCACAAAACCCAATCCGCCAAGGAGAAAACGCCATGAAAAATCTGAAACCGCCGCTGATCGCCTGGGCACTGTCCGTCGGCGCGGCTTTCGCGACACCGCAAGGGTTTGCACTTCACGACACCCCGCAGCCTGTCGCCAATGTGCGCTACGAGAAAGATGACGGCAGCCGCGGAGACATGGAAGATTTTCGCGGCAAAGTGATCCTCGTGAATGTCTGGGCAACCTGGTGCGTCCCCTGCCGCGAAGAGATGCCGACGCTCGATGCGCTTCAGGCGGAACTTGGCGGCGACGACTTCGAAGTGGTTGCCCTTTCCATCGACCGGGCCGGATCACAAATCGTTCGGCGTTTCTACGACGAGATCGGTGTCACCAATCTCAATATGTATGTCGACCAGACCATGCTTTCGATGACCGCGCTGCGCACCGTTGGCCTGCCGACGACGATCCTGATCGACGCGCAGGGGCGGGAGCTCGGGCGACTGGTCGGCCCGGCCGAATGGGATGATCCCGAGATGGTGTCCTTTTTGCGAAGCTTTATTGAATGAATCCCAGCAAAAGTCCACTGCTCACCCTTGACCTTCCAGTTACTGGAATGACTAGCTTTTAATCATCGAAAGGACTTTCCGGATGACCGAAATATCACCTTCCAACATTGCGGGTGCCGCCAACATCGAAAGCGCAGGAAATTGGCCCCGGTGGTTGACGCGCAGACGATTGCTGTTCGTCGGTGCGGCAACCGTGATGGGGGGCGGCATGGCCCTGAACTGGGGATGGCTCACCGCGATCGGGCTCGCGCCTGTTCTGGTCTCGCTGGCCCCCTGTGCCGCGATGTGCGGCCTGGGTCTGTGCATGAAGGGCGGGTCTGGAAAGGGATGCTCCAACTCGCCGGACGGGGCGTCTCCCGACTGAGTTCTTTCGATAACCATACGATCAACCCAAGGAGAAAACCATGAGAAAAACACTTACAACTTTCGTCGTTGCGACGGCCCTTACCGCAAGTGCATTTGCCGTCAGCGCCCAGGAACAGACCACGCCGGAAACGGGCGAAATGATGCAGAATGAGGGGGCCATGCAAGGCGGCATGATGGACGGCGACATGATGGGCATGATGAAGATGATGGCCGAAATGAAACCCATGATGGAAGCCTGCACCGAGATGATGGCGTCCATGACCGAGAATATGGACGGCGGCATGATGCCGTCGGAAAAGTCTGAAGGCTAGATTTGCCCAAATGCCTGTCGGTCAACGGATCGGCAGGCATTTATTGTAAGGATACAAGAATTGACAGCACTGACACGGCGCGCCGCTTTAGCGATACTCGCGGCCACGATTTCGTCTCCGGCCTTCGCCAATCATCCGGGGGAAAACCTGGATGCGCGCATGTTCGAGATGGAGCCCTACTTCCAAGCCATCGATGCAGCGCAGGCTCCGGGTTTCGAGCTGCAGGATTCCGAGGGGAATCCCGTGCGCCTGTCGGATTTCAGCGACAAGGTGGTCATCCTTCATTTCATCTATGCCAACTGCCCGGATATCTGCCCGCTCCATGCGGAAAAGATCGCGGCGGTCCAGGCTTCGATCAACGACGGGCCGATGAAGGAGCTTGTGCAGTTCATCTCGATCACGACCGATCCTGTGAACGACACGCCAGACGTGTTGCGCGATTACTCGGACCGGCATGGGCTCGATCCAAGCAATTGGGTTATTCTAACCAAACGTCCCGATCAGACTGAAAATGCAACGCGCGTTCTGGCGCGGGACTATGGGCTGGAGTTCACGATGACCGCCGACAGCGACATGATGATGCACGGAGCGGTCACCCATGTTGTGGACATCGGCGGGCGGTTCGCTGCAAAATTCCATGGCATGGACTTCAAGAACGTGAACCTGATCCTCTATGTCAGCGAGTTGATCAACAACGCCCAGCATCGACGCCGGGAGCCCAGCTGGTGGGACCGGCTGACAGGTGTGTTTCAATGAGTGTCGTCGCGACTGGCGTCAGGCTGTCCTCGACAGACGGAATTTCCCTGACAGCTCTGCGTCGGTATTTTGCGGTGATCATCCCGGCCAACTTGATCTGGGAGTTCGCGCATATGCCGCTCTACACGATATGGAACGAGGGCACCTGGGGTGAGATTGTCTTCGCAGCCGTCCATTGCACGGGTGGCGATATCCTGATCGCCATGAGCGCGCTGATGCTTGCCCTCATGCTGTCGGGCCGGGGCTGGCCCCTGGTCGCCTCGACGCGGCGGTCTGTGACCGTCCTGACGGTGGTGTTCGGGCTCGGATACACGCTGTTCAGCGAATGGCTCAACATCGTGATCCGCGCCGCCTGGGCCTATTCGGACCTGATGCCAATCATTCCGGTCCTCGATGCGGGCCTGTCACCTGTGTTGCAATGGATCGTGGTCCCGCTGGTCGCGTTCTGGTGGGCCGTGTGGCCCTTCAGCACCGAGCGTGACGCGTGATGGACATCTCCGGCATCGGCATCTTCGCGGCCTTCCTGGCGGGGGCCATTTCGTTCCTGTCGCCTTGCGTCCTGCCGCTTGTGCCGGGCTACGTTTCGTACATTGCGGGGCAGCCGGACCTGCGTACGACGCGGTCGGTTGGTCTGCGGGCACGTGCCGGGGCGCTCGGATTGAGTGCCTGCTTCGTGCTGGGCTTTTCGACGGTCTTCGTCGCCCTCGGGGCCGGGGCCAGCGCGCTCGGGTCGCTGCTGCTGACATGGCGCACCGAGCTGAATTATTTCGGTGGCGGGATCATCATTCTGTTCGGACTGTTCATGGTGGGTATCTTTCGTCTGGATGCGTTCTCGCGCGATACCCGTTTCAATCTCGACATTCCCGGCGGTCGCCCGTTTGGGGCCTACGTGCTGGGACTGGCCTTCGCCTTTGGCTGGACACCTTGCATCGGACCGATCCTCGGCGCGATCCTGACACTCAGTTCGACCTCCGGCGGCATGTCGGACGGCATCTGGCTGCTGTCGATCTATTCCGCTGGTCTGGGGGTGCCTTTCCTGCTGGCTGCGCTGTTCACCGACGCCGTCGCCGCGCGGGTAAGGCAGATCGGCAAGGCCGGTCGCTGGCTCTACAAGGGCGCGGGTGTTGCCATGATCATCATGGGAGTTGCCATCATGACCGGGCAACTGTCACGGTTTGCCTATTGGCTGCTGGGGACGTTTCCCTTTCTCGCGACGATCGGCTGACGAACCTCGAACCAGCTCTTGGCGCGATGGCTGGTAGGTGAGGATCATCTCCACCACTCAGCAAGGTCGTACACGCCGCGCCTCTGTAGAGGTCGCGGGGCCGTCAGCCGATCAGGTAGACCCGGATCGGCATCCAGATGCCCATGACCATCATCATCAGGTTCTCGGTGAGCGAGACGAACCCCAGCGGCACGTTGCTGTCGCCCCCGACGCAGGCGCATTTCAATTCGCGCTTGTCGATGTATACCGCCTTGAACACCGATACCGCGCCGACGGTGCCGATGAACAAGGCCACGGGTGCCGAAAGCCAGGTGAGCGCCCCGGCGACCATGAGGATGCCGGCGAATGCCTCTCCGAAAGGATAGATCTTGCCGTAGCGCACCCAGCGGCGCGCCAGCAGGTCGTAATTCAGGAACATGGTCGAGAAACTTTCCACATCCTGAAGCTTCTGCACTGCAAGCAAGCACATCGAGATCGCTATGAACCATTCCAGCGCGCGCAGGCTGAGGATGGTTCCAAAGCTGTACCACGACAGGCCGAGCGCCATCAGGAACGCGACGGCGAAAATCGCGATCACTGGCTGATAGGAGGTGTCCGAGCGTTCGCTTTCCGGCGCGTCGAGACCGAAATGCACCCGCAGATCGTCATGGCCGCCGATCCGTTCCTCGCCGATCCACGTTTGCGGCGTGGTCTCGACCCCGTGCTTTTCCATGAAGGCATCGGTTTCCTCACGTGTCGTCAGGTGATGATCCTCGACCTCGTACCCTTCCCGTTCAAGCAGGTCTTTGGACTTGAGACCGTAAGGGCAAAGATGATCCTGCATGACCATCCGGTAGAGTTGGGCTGATTTCGATGCGTCTTTCGGCATGGTGTTTCCTCCAGTTTCTGGTTCAGGCACCGCAACCGTAATATCCGCGATACCCTGCACGCAGACCGGACCCAAGTTCGAGAACGAGATCGGCGTCCTGCATTTCGCCACTATTTGCGTCCAATATGCCGGGTCCGCTCGGCGCGCTCAACGCCACTGTCATGCCTTCCATGCCCCAAGTGCTTCCGGCGTCGCCAGCCTCCAGCCGCACCAGATCGCCGCTGATCTTGGCGAGAGCTACACTCCCACCGTCGATGCGGCCCACCGCCAGCGCAGGCCTGCTTGTGGTGGTGTAGGTGAACGTGCACGCGGCGCCGCCGGGAAACATCTGCGCAATGTCCTCCGTAGTAAGAAATTCGAGGTCGAGAATGGCGATTTCCGGGGTTGATAGCGCCTCGTCGAGGCTCATGATCTGCGTCGGTCCGCTTTCTGACTGTGCCGGACTGTCACCGTTGGCGTCGATATCGTTCACCAGATAACGCATCTCGGCGATTTCCTTGTCCTGCGCATAGATGATCTCATCCGCCAGCTTGCGCACGCGCGGGTCCGAGATATCGGCGCGGCTGGAGGTCATGATCGCGATCGAGTGGTGCGGGATCATTGCCCGCATGTAGCTGGTGTCGCCCACCGTCACCTGGCTGCGGACCAGCCAAAGCGAGGCGGCAAAGACCACAGCGGCACCGATGAAGATGGTGGCGTTAGCCATCTTGCTGGAATACATCGACAGCATGAAGCCCAGCATGATGATCGCCATGGTGGCACCCATCAGGAGAGCCATGTAGGCCCGCGTTTCCGACCAGAACACATGCGTCCAGAGGTAGGTATTGAGATACATCAGACCGAACATGACGACGGTAGACGTGGCGATCATCGCGAAAAAGCGGCCATATGACATGAAGTTGTCCTCTCTCGAAATCGTGAAGTCTAGAGGTGGAACAACTTTCCCGCGCTGGAATGTTCCGAAATAACTACAGTCAGTCGCACCTTATGGGTGGCGCTGCCCGCTGCGGAACATATCTAAGCCCGCTTAATCCGCTGCCCTGGCGGTCCGGGTCTTATCCTCTTCCATAGCCAGATCTGCGAGAATCGGACAATCAGGCCTGTGATCGCCAGCGCAGGCATCGACAAGGTGCGACAACGTCGCGCGCATCTCGGTCAATTCTGCGATTTTCCGGTCGATCCGGTCGAGGTGTTCCTCAGCAATCTGCTTGACCTCGGCGCTGGCGCGTTCGGTATCGGCATAGAGTTTCAGCAGGCTCCGGCAGTCCTCGATGGTGAAGCCCAAGGCGCGCGCCCGGCCGAGAAATGCCAGCTTGTGGACGTCGCTCTGCCGGAAGCTGCGATAACCGTTGGCACTGCGCAGCGGCTCGACCAGCCCGATGTCCTCGTAGTAGCGGATGGTCTTCGCGGGAAGGCCGGACAGGTCGGCCACGTCTCCGATATTCATGATCGTATTCTCCTTGTTTCATTCAGCCGGGACGGGAGACATGCGGGGGTCGGTCGCGGCCTTCGCCGCCTCGTCCATCGCCGGGCGGACGCGGCGCAGGCGCAGCGCGTTCGTCAGTACGAAGACCGAGCTGAGCGCCATTGCCCCAGCCGCCAGCACCGGCGACAGCAGCAGGCCCGACACCGGGTAGAGCAGCCCCGCCGCCACCGGAATGAGGGCCACGTTGTAGCCGAAGGCCCAGAACAGGTTCTGGCGGATGTTGCGCATCGTACGCCGCGACACTTCCAGCGCGTTGACCACGCCGCGCAAATCGCCCGACATTAGCACCACATCGGCGGATTCGATGGCGACGTCGGTGCCGGTGCCGATGGCCATGCCCACGTCCGCATGGGCAAGCGCGGGTGCATCGTTGATGCCGTCGCCGACAAAGGCGATGTGCTGGCCCGTGCCGCGCAGATCGTCCAATGCCGCGACCTTGCCATCCGGCAGCACACCCGCGATCACATGGTCGATGCCGGTCTCGCGCGCGATCGCTTCTGCCGTCTCGCGCTTGTCGCCGGTGATCATGGCAACCTTCAGGCCCAGATCGTGCAGCGCCCGGATGGCCGCCGCGCTGGACGGCTTCACCGGATCGGCCACGGCGATAACGGCGGCAACGCGTCCGTCGATGGCGGCGTAAAGCGCGGTGCGGCCCCGCTCGGCCAGGCGGCGCTCTTCGTCGACCAACGCGCCGATGTCCAGGCCTTCGCGCGCCATTAGGCGGTCTGCCCCCACCAGCACGTCGTGGCCCGAGACCTCCGCCCGAACACCGTGGCCGGTGACGGACGCGAAGTTTCGGGCGTCGTGCCGGGCAACGCCCTCGGCCTCTGCCGCCCGCAGGATGGCCTCGGCGATGGGATGTTCCGACCGCGCCTCTACGGCCGCGACCAGAGCCAGCACTTCGGCCCGGTCAAAACCTTCCGTTAGCACCAGATCGGTCAGTTCGGGGCGTCCTTCGGTCACCGTGCCGGTCTTGTCCAGCGCGATCACATCGACGGTAGAAAGCTGTTGCAACGCATCGCCCTTGCGGAACAGCACACCCATTTCGGCGGCACGGCCGGTGCCCACCATGATTGAGGTCGGCGTGGCCAGCCCCATCGCGCAGGGGCAGGCGATGATCAGCACCGAAACGCCGGCGACCAGCGCAAAGGACAGGGCGGGCGATGGTCCGACCAGCAGCCAGATCATCACCGTCAGCAGCGCCAGCGCCATGACAGCGGGCACAAACCACAGGGTGATCCGATCCACCAGACCCTGGATCGGCAACTTGGCACCCTGCGCCTCTTCGACCATACGGATGATTTGCGCCAGCGTCGTATCCGCTCCCACGCGTGTCGCACGGAACTGGAAGGCACCGGAACCGTTGACGGTCCCGCCGGTGACGGGATCGCCCAACGACTTGGCCACAGGCACCGGCTCGCCGGTGATCATGCTCTCATCGACGCGGGCGCTGCCTTCGGTCACTTCACCGTCCACGGCAATCCGCTCTCCGGGGCGCACGAGCAGGATGTCGCCCGCGGCGATGCGCTCGATGGCCACGTCCTCAGGCTCTCCGTCCACCAGCACGCGGGCGGTCTTGGCCTGAAGGCCCAGCAGCTTCTGGATCGCTGCGCCGGTGCGGCCCTTGGCGCGTGCCTCCAGCCAGCGGCCCAGCAGGATCAGAACGACGATCACCGCCGCCGCCTCGAAATAGACGGCGCGCGACCCTTCGGGCAGCAGCGCGGGCGCGAAAAGAGCGACCAGAGAATAGAGATAGGCGGCAGAGGTGCCGACAGCGACAAGGCTGTTCATGTCCGGCGCACCCTTGAACAGCGCGGGAAACCCGCGCGTATAGAAGCTGCGCCCCGGCCAGAGCAGGACCACCGTGGTCAGGACGAACTGGATCAGCCAGCTTGCCCGATGGCCGATCGTGTCGCCGATCAGACCATGCATGCCGGGGATCAGGTGCGCGCCCATTTCCAGCAGAAACACAGGCAGGGCGAGGGTCGCCGCCAGCGCGGTCCTGCGAGCCAGCGTCCGCGCCTCTTCATCCTTGCGGGCACTCGTGTCTTCCGGCGCGCTGTCCGGCGGCAAGGTCGCGGGATAGCCTGCGTCACCCGCCGCCTTCAGCAGGTCCGCAACCGCAAACGAGCCTTCGAGATACGTTACCGTCGCAGTTTCCGATGCCAGATTGACGTTCACGTCCAGCACGCCCGGCACCGCCGCCAGCGCCTTGTCCACCCGCCCAACGCAGGACGCACAAGACATGGAGGCCACGTTCAGGCGAGTGCTCTGATTACGGGCCGGATAGCCAATCTCTTCCAGCTTTTCGACGATGTTCGAAATGCGCCCTTGCGCGTCGATCTGCGCCTTGGCCGTCTCGCTGGCAAGGTTGACGTGAACGTCGCTGACACCCGGCAGGCCGGAAAGTCCACGCTCCACCCGCCCAACGCAAGAGGCGCAGGACATGTTCTGCAGGGAAAGTCGAAGGGTATGCGAATCCGACATGGGTGACTCCTGATCCTGGTCTTGCGAGAGATAAGGGTTCCATTCGCTGGAAGGTCAATAGATGCATCGAGGAATTTTTTCGGGCATTGACCTTCCCATAGGGCAGCGGCCTAGATGGCAGCAGCAAGAAGGAGATCGTGATGATCAGGTTCAGCGTGCCGGACATGAACTGCGGACATTGCACCGCGTCGATAGAGAAGGCCATTGTGACGATAGATCCACACGCGACTGTCACCTGTGACCTGACTGCGCGTTCCGTCGAGGTAGATAGCGCATTGGATGAAAGCGCTCTGAAGGCAGCGATTCATGATGCGGGCTACGGATCGGAAAGACTGACTTAGTCCCGG
Source organism: Salipiger sp. PrR003 (assembly GCF_010500785.1). Classification (NCBI taxonomy): domain Bacteria; kingdom Pseudomonadati; phylum Pseudomonadota; class Alphaproteobacteria; order Rhodobacterales; family Roseobacteraceae; genus Salipiger; species Salipiger sp. PrR003. The sequence continues at coordinate 22,497 of NZ_JAAGOV010000035.1, read as the reverse complement.
CAATTCCAGTCATTATTGAAATATTCCCTGCCATTTTCGCGTCTTCTGTCTGACTGGTGAACGTTGCTATGTATCTATTGCGCAACAGTTTTGAGCGCTCGCAGCGAGAATTCGCCTGCCTCGCTAGAATGTGCCAAACCTTCCCGCGCTGTAAGCGTTGACTAATTTGTCAAAACGTCCAAGTTCCCGTTCATGAGAATGCGTGTCGCCACTTCGGTATGGGTGAAATTCCTCACTTGCTTCGCTTTTGCGTTGGCATTGGTTCTGTCTCCACCTTCTGCGGCACACGCGGCCTCGGGAATGCATGATGGTCAGCATTCTGGATCGATCAGTGCCCTTCTCAGCGAACCGACAGTTGGTCAGGGAACTGATATCCACGCCGACCACATGAAACACCCGGCGACAGTTGACGTGGATGACATATCCTCCGACATTGGTGAAACAGAGCATCAATCAACTCAGTGTTGTAACGGAATATGCATTTCTGTCGTCATTCCAGACGCAGACTTGGTATTCCCGGATCCTATTGCTGCGAAAGAATATATGATCCTGAGCGGTCAGACGCATTCCGTCGAAACATCAGGGTTTCTGCGGCCCCCTCGATTCCTGATCTGAAACGGCGCCCAATCCGGGTGTGAGCCTTGCGCAGACTCTGCGTGAGACATCGTTCATCAATCAGGATACCTTCATGAAAATTCATCTACTTATGGGGGCTTCGGCCCTCGGGCTTGGCGCATGCGCCTATGAGCCTACCCCTTTGCCCTCCGTTGCGACACAACAGGCTGTCGTCAACGCGACCGTTTCGTCTCCGATCAGCTATCAAGATCCATTGGCTGGCTACACCTATCGTGGTCCGACCGGCCCCCGTGATTGGCGGTCTGTCAATCAAGAGCAGACGGAGGGCAACTGATGCGGGTATCTAAGATTCCGCTGGTTCTTGGCTTTCCACTTTTCTTGGGTGCCTGCGCTACCGCAGTACCGGGAAGCTACACCGAACCGAAGGCCGGTTTTGCCAATGTGGCCAGCCAGATCACGCCAGCGATCGGCAAACGGACCGTGTTTGCGGAAACGCAGGCCGAAAACGAAGCTCTCAAGAAACAGGTGCACAGCATGGTGCATCAGAAGACGATCTCGGCCGATACGGCGGTTCAGGTTGCGCTGCTGAACAATAAGGGTCTGCAAGCGTCTTACGCCAATGTTGGCCTCTCGGCCGCTGAGGCCTGGCAGCAATCGACGCCGGAAAACCCGATCGTCTCAATTGGCGTCCTGGGAATCGGTGCGCCTGAGCTCGGTGCCTACAGGGCGATCGAAGGGCTGATCCGGTCGAACGTCCTCGATGCCACCACGCGCAAACAGCGCATGGCCATTGCTGATGCAAGCTTCCGGCAGGCTCAGCTCAATGCCGTGAACGACACACTTGCACTGGCCAATCAGACGCGAAAGGCATGGGTCGATGCAGTCGCCGCCTTCGAGGCAGTGAGCTATCTGCGGCGCGCGAAAGCGACCTCTGACGCCGGCTCGGAACTGGCTATGCGGTTGGGCGAGACCGGCGCACTCAACAAAGCTGGGCAGGCCCGCGAACAGGCATTCAATGCCGAACTGGCGGGGCAACTTGCACAGGCACGATTGAACGCCACTCGGTCCAAGGAGGCTTTGACCAGGTTGATGGGTCTCTGGGGCACCGAAGTCGATTACTATGTGCCAGATGCCCTTCCTGCACTGCCGCGTTCTGTCGGCCGTGTGACCGACATCGAGGCCAAGGCGCTCCGAAACCGGGTGGATCTCCGTGTTGCCAAACTTGGCCTGGAAGCGCAGGCCAAGGCGTTTGGGCTGACCGATCAGACCCGCATTGTCAGCGATCTTGAGTTCATTGCCGGGTTCGAGGCGGAGCGGGAAATTGAGGACGGAGAAACGGAAACCGTGACCACCCCTCAGGTGGAAGTGGAGTTCGCGATCCCGATCTATGACACCGGCAAGGCCCGGATGCGCAAGGCGGAATTGTCTTATCTACAAGCGGCCAACGTGCTCGCAGAGAAGGCCGTGAACGTCCGGTCCGAAGCGCGCGGTGCTGAGACTTCCTATCATGCCGCCTATAAAATCGCGCGCCACTACCGCGACGTTCTGGTGCCGCTACGCACGACCGTCGAAGAAGAGGGTTTGCTGTCTTACAACGGCATGATCACCAACACTTTCGAGCTGCTGACTGATGTGCGCGAGAAACTTGGCGCATCCCTGGAAGCGGCAAACGCAAAACGCGAGTTCTACATGGCACAGGCCGATCTGACCGCCGCGATCTATGGCGGCGGCGAAGGCGGCGGTGGTGCTGGTGGAGAAGGCGCAACGCTTGCCGCCGGTGGCGGCGCAGGACACTGAAAGGAACTGACATGTTGAACAGACGTCAATTACTCGGAGCCGGCGCCGCAGGTGCAACGCTGGTCTCTTCAAAAGCCTGGGGTCAAACCCTGAACATGGGCCTCCCCGAAGCCGCGCAGATGGACAGTGCGGCAACGGCGATTACGGCGCGTCCGTCGTCAGGGCCGGACTACACACCTGTGGTCACGCTGAACGGGTGGACCCTGCCGCACCGGATGAACAACGGGGTCAAGGAATTTCACCTCGTCGCCGAACCGGTAGAGCGCGAACTTGCAGACGGCATGATTGCGCATTTGTGGGGTTACAACGGCCAGTCCACCGGTCCAACGATCGAAGCAGTCGAAGGCGACCGGGTCCGCATCTACGTCACCAACAAGCTGCCGGAAGGCACCACGGTGCATTGGCACGGGCTCATCCTGCCCTCGGGCATGGATGGGGTCTCCGGGTTGAGTCATCCCAGCATCCCGCCAGGAAAAACGTTTGTCTACGAATTCGACTTGGTGAAGTCCGGCACGTTCATGTACCACCCCCATGGCGACGAAATGACCCAGATGGCGATGGGGATGATGGGCATGTTCGTGGTCCATCCCAAGGATCCCACCTTCATGCCGGTGGATCGCGATTTTCTGATCATGCTGAATGCCTTTGACATCGATCCCGGCACATACGTGCCCCGCATCATGACGATGACGGACTTCAACCTGTGGACGTGGAACAGTCGGATCTTCCCCGACATCGATCCGCTGGTCGTGAACAAGGGCGACAAGGTGCGAGTACGCGTCGGCAACCTCACGATGACAAACCACCCGATCCACATGCATGGCTATGACTTCAAGGTCACCTGCACGGATGGTGGCTGGGTGCCGCCAGAAGCGCAATGGCCGGAGGTCAGCATCGACATCCCCGTGGGCGCGATGCGCGCCTATGAGTTCGTCGCAGACCATCTGGGTGACTGGGCGATTCACTGCCACAAGTCGCACCACACGATGAATGCCATGGGTCACGATGTGCCGACGTTCATCGGGGTCAACAAGAAGCCGCTGACCCAGAAGATCCGTCAGTTCCAGCCGGAATACATGCCCATGGGCATGTCCGGCATGGGGGACATGGCGAAAATGGAAATGCCGCTGCCTGACAACACGATCCCGATGATGACGGGTTGGGGGCCCTACGGCCCCATCGAGATGGGCGGCATGTTTTCGGTCGTAAAGGTGCGGGACGGCATCGACGCGGACGATTACTCCGATCCCGGCTGGTACGAAAATCCTCCGGGCGAGATGGCCTACGAATGGACTGGCGAATTGCCCGAGTTCGCCTCGAACAACAGTCCCAAGACCATTCTCACACCAAAACCAAACTCGGAGGGCTGAACGGCCCTTCGTCGACTCCAACCAAACCAAACCTACAGGAAAACCAAATGAAAAAACTTCTTCTGAGCACCTCTCTCGTCCTTTTCGCTTCAACGGGGGCTTTCGCTGACGTTGGTCATGCCAAAATGGCCGTCGGTATGCCCGGCCATACGGCAAAAGTCGACCGGTCGATTGATGTAACCCTGCTTGAAAACGACGAAGGCGAAATGCTGATCGAGAGTGAGGAGATGACCATCAAGCAGGGTGAAACCATCCGCTTCAACATCACGAACAAGGGTGAGCTGGAACACGAGTTTGTTCTCGACACGCTGGAAAATAACGCCGAGCACAAGATCGAAATGGCCAAGATGGACATGGAACACGACGACCCGAACCGTATCCGTCTTGATCCGGGTGCCACGGGCGAGGTCGTCTGGACGTTCGCGAATGCTGGTACGTTCGAAGCCGCGTGCCTGATCCCGGGTCACTACGAATCCGGAATGCACCGTGCGGTCTCAGTGGGGGACCAGATGGCTCAGGCTGATGTGGAATATACGAGCGGGACCATCAAGAAGATCGACGCCAAAGCCGGCAAGGTCACAATCATCCACGGCCCTCTGGTCAACCTCGATATGCCCGCGATGACGATGGTGTTCCGCGCGGACGAAGCGATGATGGCCAAGATGGCGGAAGGTCAGGATATCGAGTTCGTTGCCGACCGGGTCAAGGGCAAGCTTACTGTCACGCAGATGAAGTGAAGATAGACAATGGGGCCGAGGCGAACACGCCCGGCCCCAACGCTTTGAGGCAATAAAATCAAGCGTTAAGGAGGTAGCCGAGCAGTATGAATTTCCTGATAATCTGCACCACCGCCCTTGTGCTCGTCTTTCCGGCTTTCTCAGTGAACGCTTCCAGTGGCAAAGGCCAGCAACCTCATGCGCGGGCCTTTGAATTGCCTGGCCATGATGCGATCGGGAAGCCCGGTGTCGGTTCCTCATTCGACCGGACGATCGAAATATCCATCAGGGAGACAGAAAGCGGATACATGCTTTTCGAGCCGGACGCGATCCAGATTGAAAAGGGATCGGTCGTTCGGTTTTTGATTGGCAATACGGGCGCTCTGGATCACGAGTTCTTTCTCGGCTCCTTTGACGAAATTGCGAAACATCAGCAGTGGATGCGCGAACACCCCGATATGCAACATGATCGCGCCAACTCGGTTTTGATCCCAAGTGGACAAAATGCCGACCTGATCTGGGAGTTCTCCGATATGACAAACCTGGAGTTCGTGTGCTTGATACCCGGCCACCGGGAAGCGGGCATGTGGGGCGTCATCATCGTGCACGATCACCTTGCGCCGAAATCCAAGGGTTAGAGTTTTTGATGTCACTCCTGGACAGGTATCACGTGCTTGTACACAACGTATCTGCCGCGTTTGGGTACGACTACAGCGATGCGACGGCAGACTGGGTGTTTGATCCCACGGTTTGATGGTGTGATCCTTTCGAAGGAATGGAAGGATGCCCTATGGGACAAGTTCGTCACGGAAGCGCCACGACCACGTACGCCGTCAGAGCAGCAATACAGCGATCGCAAGCTTCGCTCGCGGCGCTGAGCCGGGAGTTCGGGATCAATCCCAAGACGGTTGCGAAGTGGCGCAAACGGCAGACGGTCGAGGATCTCAAGACCGGCCCAAAAGAGCCTCGCTCGACAGTCCTCACGGAGGCTGAGGCGGCAGCCATCGTCGCGTTTCGGCGCCACACGCTGCTGCCGCTTGATGACTGCCTTTATGCGCTGCAGCCATCCATCCCTCATCTGACACGCTCAGCGCTGCACCGCTGTCTGCAGCGACATGGCATTTCGCGCCTGCCTGATATCGAGGGCGACAAGCCAAAGCGGTCGAAGTTCAAACGCTACCCGATCGGCTTCTTCCACATAGACATCGCCGAAGTGCAGACTGCTGAAGGAAAGCTCTTTCTATTCGTTGGCATCGACCGCACGAGCAAGTTTGCCGTAACCCAACTCGTCGAAAAGGCTGACAGGAAGACAGCTTGGGAATTCCTGCAACACATGCTCGAGGCCGTGCCATACCAGGTCCACACCGTCCTCACTGACAACGGCATTCAGTTCGCTGAGCAGCCTCGGAACAGGAATACTGCCTATTCTCGGCCCATGCGTTTCGACATGATCTGTGAGGCCAATGGGATCGAGCACCGGCTGACCAAGCCCAACCATCCTTGGACCAATGGACAGGTCGAACGGATGAATCGCACGATCAAAGAAGCGACCGTAAAACGCTTCCACTACGACACCCATGAGCAGCTGCGGACGCACCTTGCAGACTTCATGGCGGCTTACAACTTCGCTCGCAGGCTCAAGACCCTCAACGGGCTCACACCCTACGAATACATCTGTAAGATCTGGACTTCAGAGCCGGACAGATTCATCTTGAACCCGATCCACCAGATGCCGGGACTGAACACCTAAAGCCTCAATCGCCGTAGTCTGAGCGCGTTCGCGATGACCGAGACCGACGAGAGGCTCATTGCGGCGGCGGCGAACATGGGCGACATCAACAGCCCGAATACTGGGTAGAGCACGCCCGCGGCTAAGGGCACACCGAGCGTGTTGTAGGCAAAGGCCCAGAACAGGTTCTGGCGTATGTTACGGATCGTCGCCACGGCCAGCGTCCGTGCCTTGACGATACCGTTCAAATCGCCGCGCAAGAGAGTGATGCCCGCGCTTTCAACCGCCACGTCCGCACCCGTGCCCATGGCAAGGCCGACATCCGCTGCCGCGAGGGCAGGCGCGTCGTTGACACCATCGCCGGCCATGGCGACCTTTTTGCCATTCGCGTGAAGCTCGTCCACCAGTGCCTTTTTGTCTTCCGGGAGAACGCCGGCCCGGACTTCGTCGATGCCAAGACGCTGCGCCACAGCCCTTGCTGTGCGTTCGTTATCACCCGTAGCCATGATTATCCGCAGGCCCGCCTCGTGCAATTCCTTGATGGCCTCGGCCGTCGTTTCCTTGATCGGGTCGGCGACCGCGACGATGCCGGACAGTTTTCCGTCTATGGCCACGAACATGGCCGTCTTGCCTTCGCTGCGCAGAACATCCGCTGCCTCCTCTGCTGCGGAGGTGTCGAGGGACATGTCGCGCATCATCGCGGTGTTGCCAAGCGCGACGGCTCGGCCCGAGACGGTTCCGCTCACACCCTTGCCGGTCACGGCTTCGAAGTTCTCGGCATTGCCGACTTTGATACCTCTCTCTTTCGCGCCTTCGACGATGGCCTCTGCCAGCGGGTGCTCGGAGCCTTTTTCCAAGGTAGCCGCGAGGGTCAGAATGGTTTCTTCGGACTCGTCGTCCAAAGCGTTCACATCGGTTAGCGTCGGCTTGCCTTCGGTCAGGGTGCCGGTCTTATCGACGATCAGCGTATCGACCTTGGCCATGCGTTCCAGCGCTTCGGCGTCCTTGATCAGGACACCCGCCTGCGCACCGCGACCTGCGGCCGTCGTGATCGAAATCGGGGTCGCCAGACCCAGAGCACAGGGGCAGGCGATGATCAGCACTGACACCGCCGAGGCGATAGCAAAGACGAGTGCCGGTTCGGGCCCGAAGCCGAGCCAAGCGGCGAAGGAAAGGATGGCGACCACGACAACGGTCGGCACGAAATAGGAAGAAACCTGGTCCGCGAGCCCCTGGATCGGTGCACGGGATCGCCGCGCGTTCGAGACCATCTCGACGATCTGACTCAGCATCGTGTCGGCCCCCACTCGGGCGGCTTCTATGACAAGCGAGCCGTTCTTGTTGATCGTGCCGCCGGTGACCGTATCGCCGGGGCCTTTTTCGACTGGCATTGGCTCGCCAGTGATCATGCTCTCGTCGATGGAAGACGTGCCGTCAATGACCTTGGCGTCGACGGGGACCGCGTCGCCCGGGCGAACCCTTAAGCGATCTCCCTCCACGATGTTTTCCAGCGGTGCGTCGTATTCGGTGCCGTCGGGCAGGATACGCCGCGCGGTTTTCGGCGTTAGATCGAGCAGTGCCCGGATGGCATCGCCGGTCCGTTCACGCGCCCGCAATTCCAGAACCTGCCCGACGAAAATCAGAGTGATGATGACGACGGCAGCTTCAAAATAGGTGCCGACACCCGCGCCCATTCGGTACTCGTCCGGAAACACACCAGGAAGGAACGTGGCGACCAGCGAATAGAGATATGCCGCGCCGACACCAATCGCGATCAGCGTCCACATGTTGGGTGAGCGGTTCACGATCGACGCCCAACCCCGCACGAAAAACGGCTTCGCCGCCCACAGCACGATCGGCGTCGCCAACACAAACTCGATGTATGTCGCCAGCCGATGTCCGATCCAGTCCCGGACCGGCAAACCGACCAGCTCTCCCATAGTCAGGATAACCAGAGGAACGGCCGCGGCGGCACTGATCCACATTCGGCGGGTAAAGTCGGTCAGTTCTTCGCTGGGTTCATCCGACGGCACCATCGGTTCAAGCGCCATGCCGCAGATCGGACAGGCGCCGGGCTCGTCACGAACTATCTCGGGGTGCATTGGGCAGGTGTACTGAGTCCCGGCTTTCGGGGTCATGCTGTGATCCGATGCCGTACCTGAGGCATAGTAGATCGGATCGGCCTCGAACCTGGTCTGGCACTTATCGGAGCAGAAGTAGAAGGTTTCACCGTCATAATCCGCCTGACGGGCCTCCGGAGACATAGTGACGGACATGCCGCAAACTGGATCCTTGGCCTGATCGGATGACCGCTCTCGCGGGTGCGGTTCTGTTACCTGTATCATGCTCTAGCCCTCCAAAATGATGCCAACTCCTAAGATGGGGCTTCCAGCAACTGGAAGGTCAAGCTTGGATTGCTGATTAGCGAAGGAAAGCTGATTGATACTACCAATATATTACATAAACTTCATTATGCGTATTTATACTAAGTGTTGCGAAAGTATATTATCGTATGTATGCTGAGACCTATCACATTAGGACTTCAGCATGCGTCATTTACTCAAGAAGCTCCTCCCCTCGTTCGCAGTCGCTTTGACTGTGACAAGTACGTGGCTGCCGATGCCCGCCCGCGCGCAGACGTACCCGATCGATTGCGCGATCCTTCTGTGCCTGTCTGGCGGCTGGCCTGCTTCCGTGCCATGCGCCAGAGCTCGAGCCGAATTCATCCGACGCATTACGCCTTGGCCGGTGGAACCTCCGCTTCAAATCTGGCGCTGTCCTATGGGCGCTTCCTTTGAGACCGCTCCAGCACCAAACAGTTCAGACCGCATCTTTGAAGCGTTCTTCCAGTACAACGGCACTGGTCCGCGACAATCCTTTCCAGCGCACGATACCGCTGACCCAATTGCGGCCGCTTGGCGCACCTCAGAAGCCCCAGACTACCTTGTTCCCGCCGAGCAGGCCCTCCGGGTCGTTCAAGATCGCGCGGACATTGATATCAGCGGACCTGAGTTCAACTTCGTGCGGTCCATCCGCGTCTTTGATGTCCGGTATGCGCGACAGCACGAATCCGGACGCGACGGCGATTGCAACCGTAGTGCCACCGTGGTCCTCGGCACATATGGAACGCAAGGTGACTTCGCCTGGCAGAGGTCCTCCATAACCGCCCTACCAGCCGCCCATGCCGGTCTCGAACGATGGGGCCAGAATTGCCCCGGTATCTATCATCGATCCGTTTTCGTCGACTGGCGTGACTACGAGGGCAACTACGGCTTTGAACAGGTGAACTACTGAACTTACGCAAAATGGCTCGGACTGTAAGATTGGTTTCTTGGACATGTGTAATGCCACCTCGCGCGTTAGTCATCGCAGTGCGGTTTGGCATTTCGGCAAACGCCGCAGGGTAGCCCTCCTCACCCGCCCTCGTCTCTTCCGATCCGCATGAGCGCCTCGAAGTCGATTTCTTGCTTCTGTTCGTCACTTATATCCGGCCGGATTTTCGATACCGGCTGGGGTCCATGGACGTCCCACATCACCGCGTGTGCGCCTGTAGTCCAGCTATAAACCCAACCAACAACGCTGCGCCCGTCGGTCCCGATCAGATTGGCAATCGCGACGCCTTCACCATTATCATCGTCCACTGTTTACTGACTTCCTGCACTTTGGCGCTGCAATCGCGGCATCGTGTTCCCAGGCTTCGCCTGCACAGCATGACGCAATTGGTGGATGTTGGCTAACTGCTCTTCCTTGAGGTAGCGGATTTCACGAAGGGACATCCAAAGCGGTACGCCCCAAATCTGCATTTTTCTCAAATTCTATGGTCGGGCTCCGTGGCGGCTTCAACGATCGCGAGAACCTCGTAGGGGTCAAAGCCGATGGCGCGGGCGAGGACGACCAGTTCGACGACGTCGACTCGGCGCTGGCCGCTTTCAAGGCGGGCAATGAGGGATTGGTGGCATCTGAGCTTAGTCGCCAATTCAGCCTGTCCAAGGCCTGCCTTGATTCGGGCGTCGACCAACGCCTGGCAGAGTGCCACCTGTCCCGTGCTTCTGATTGTCTTTGCCACGCGTCACATACCTTTTGTGACGTCGCTAGCGGATGAAATCTGTTATCTAAAAAGTAGATATATGAGGGTGTTATCGGCGTTTGGTTTCCATGGGCTGCAAGTCTGATGCTCCCGAGGTCGCCCATCAATCCCCTACCAATTGTAGAAATCGGCCATAGTCCTCGCTGACTTCGCGCGCTTCCTCGAAAGCGCGGGCGCGTTCGCTGTCGAGGCAACGGAAGTAGCTCTGGATATCCTGGATGTAGTTTTCGAAATCGCCACGGATGATGTCCGCATAGTCCCGCGCCGCCTGCGAATCGCTTGGCAGGAAAGGACGGGCCGGGGCGAAGCAGGATTCCGCCAAAACCGGCCCGGGAACGCAGATTAGAAGGACTATAGCTTGCAATGGGAGCAGGCATGTCAACCTTGGGTTTCTCAAACCTGTTATCTCCTTGATCGCGGACACTGGCCGTGACTAGTGTTTGCGTGACCAAACTACAGCTAAAGCACGATATTACATCTTGCGGTTGATAGTATACTATCGTAACTCTGGGCTTCAAGTGGGAATGCCTGGGGTCGCGCCATTGGAGAAAGCGTGAGCCGGGCCATGAACTGGGACATCGAAGCACCAAATGTGGTTACGGAAGCCAGGTTCCGCGAGCTCGTGGAAAGCGGCTATAGCGCAGAAATCCTGTGCCAGGAGTCGGCACATAAGAAAGGCCCCAGCTATTACGGGGTCTGGATCATGCGCGTTGTCTCTGACGAAGGCGTGGAAAAGCTCCTCGTCACCGCCCGCACGCGGACGACCTACAACGATATCAAGATCCGCGAGTTCAAGACGATCTCCGGCGTGGTGTCATTCTTCATTGGCCTTGGCTTTGCGCATGTCGACCTGCCGCTTGAGGCGGGTACGAGCCGCACGCATAAACTCGCCCCGCCAGACAAAGCCCCATCAGACAAGGGCGCTGGCAACTAACCTTGTCTGCCTCTGGCTGGTCGCCGCGCCAGCCTCAGCGCAAATGGTCCTGGTCATGGAGAGCGACGGCTCTCTGACCCCATCCCGGTCTCAGAGCGGTTTTGCCCGGAACTACAATGACGGCGTTGGTCAGGGATCGGCGTCCGATGGTCTGGCCATTCTTGGTGAGACTGAAGCGGCTTCCGAGCCTGACGCGCTGAGGTTTGCGGCGTTCGCCCAACCAGCACCCCTGCCCCGCGCAGACGTTCTCTCGGGCATCGAGGCAACGGCCTTGCGCTATGCCGGCCACCCCGGCCTGCGTCGCGCGGAGCTTTCCGTCACGGATTGGCTGGCTCTCTACCGGGCCAATATCGAGGTTGAGAGCGCCTACCGGCAGGATGCGGTCTCCCGCGCGGGCGCTATCGGCCTTGGCCAGCTAATGCCCGCCACTGCCCGTGATCTCGGCGTTGACCCACGTGATCCGCTGCAGAACCTCGACGGCTCCGCCCGCTACCTCGCGATGATGCTGGAGACGTTCGGCGATCCGCATCTGGCGCTGGCGGCCTACAACGCGGGACCGGACGCCGTGCGCCAACACGGTGGCATTCCCCCTTACCGAGAAACCCAGAACCACGTGGCCCGCGTCGTGGCCGTCGTGGCCCGATTGGAAGGATCAAATTCATGATGTCCCAACCTTTTTGGAAATCATTCCTCAAAACACTTATCGCCAATGTCACGAGAGCGCGCAGCGCGGCAGTGCATTGGCGATACCGCTTTTTCCAAACAAGTTGGATTTCGCACCTATTCGTCGCCTCGCTGGCGCTATTCCTGCTGATTGCCGAACCCGCCCTCGCCCAGAGCATTGATCTCTCCCCGATCCAGAGCCTGTTGCAGGGCATCGTCGATGCGCTGACCGGCCCACTTGGCGTTGTCATCGCGACGCTTGCCGTTCTCGGGGTCTTTCTCAGCTGGTTCTTCAACATCATCGATCTGCGCCAGGCGCTCTGGGTCCTCGTGGGCATCGCTGGTGTTGCCGCCGCCCCCACCATCGTTGCCGCGGTCTTTGCCGGTGGCTGAGCGCGCGCCTCTCTTTCTCGGCCTCGTGCGCCCGCCGAAGCTTTTGGGCCTGCCCATCATGTATGCGATGGTCTGGCTCTTCGGCTCGGTGCTTCTCTTCGTCTGGGTCCAGCACATCGGGGCGCTGGGCGTGGCCGCCCTACTCTACCCGGTTCTCTGGAAAGCTGCCGATTGGGATCCGCGCTTCATCGATGTGATGATGACGGCACTGCAGGAAACGCCACCCACGCGAAACCGCAGCATCCATGGCGGGGACAGCTATGCCCCGTGATGCAGCGCTCGATCCGCGCACGATGACGCCGGAGTGGTATGCGCGCGAGACCCGCCTTGCGCATATGCTGCCCTATGTGAGCCTCGTCGATGACCAGACCGTGCGGACCCGGGTCAACGAGCTCTTCCGCTGCATCCGGCTCGAGGGGATCAACAGCTACACGACGGACGATGCCTATCTCGACAAGGTGACAGCACTTTTTGCCCGCATCGTCGCGCAGCTCGGTCCGGAATTCAGCTATTACGTCCACAAGGTCTCCAAGGCCATCAAACCGGATCTCGACCCGATCCGTGAGGACAGCTTCACGGACGAGGTGGACCGGCGCTGGCGCGCGAAACTCGAGACCAGCGGGCTCCGCGACAAAACACTGACGCTCACCGTCATTCACCGCCCGCCCCCCAAAAGCCTCTTGCCGTTCCTCAGCCGCAGCGCGCCGGACCGACTGAAGGAGGAGACCCGCAAACGCCTGCAGCGCCTCGGTGAGGCCGTGAACGTCTTTCTCTCGGGGCTCACCGAGCTCAAGCCGCGCCTGCTGTCAGCCGGATCGGGAGAGTTGGTGGGATTTCTGGGCGCGCTCAACACGGGCACCGAGCTGCCGCTCTACCCGGCCAACACCTACGGCTTTCTGTCCTTCAACGTCGCCAATACCCGCGTGACGTTTCACGGCGACCATTTCGAGCTCTCGGAAGGCGTCGTGGGCCACCGCTACGGCAAGAGCTTCACCATCGGAGAATACTCGGAAGGCACCTCCTGCACCATGTTCGACATGCTGAACCTGCCGGTCGACATGATCGTGACGCACTCCTTCACGCCGATCAATTCGAACCTCATGGCGGGCCGCATCAAACGGCAAAAGCGCCAGATGCAGGCCAGCCAGGATGCGGCCCTCTCCCTCCTGGAAGCCCTCGACATCGCCGCCGATGATCTCGAGGCCAAGCGCCAAAGCTTCGGCGAGCATCACATGGTCGTGACGCTCTTTTGCGACACGCTCGAAGAGCTGCAGACCCTCAGCGCGGAGATCGTGAACGCCGCCGCAACCGAAGGCGTGAAGATGATCGGCGAGCGGGTCGCCGCAAAGGCCCATTACCTCAGCCAGCATCCCGGCAACCAGCCCAAGCGCGTCCGCGCCAGCGCCGTCACCAACCGCAACTTCGCGGATTTTGCGGCTTTCCACCGGACACAGCTCGGCAAACCTGCAGCACTTACCCCCTGGGGCCGGGTCGTCACATATTTGCCCACGCCGGAGCAGAGCGCCTACCGGTTTTCCTATCACGAGCAGGGATCGCCCGACAAAGAACCGACCAGCGGCCATACCCTGATCATGGGGCGGCCCGGGTCCGGCAAATCGGTGCTGTCAGCCTTTCTGATGACCCAGGCCCGTCGCGCAGGGGCGCGGATCTTCGTCTTCGATTACCGTCTTGGCATGGAGATGGCGGTGCGCGCCAATGGCGGGCGCTACGCCTCCCTGAACGCCGGCCAGCCCACGGGTCTCAACCCGCTCTGGACAGAGACCGATGCGCGCGGCACCGCCTGGCTCTCGGACTGGCTTGCCACGCTACTTTACCGCGCCGACAAACCCCTGACCCCGGCGCAGACCAACCGCATCCAGGAAGTGGTGCGCCAGAATGCCCAGGCCACCAATCCGGCCCTGCGGAACTGGCGGGATTTCGCATCGCTTTTTGTGTCTACGGATGACGGCGGCGATCTGCACCAGCGCCTGCTCGAGTGGACCGAAGACGGCCGCTACGGCTGGATCTTCGGGCAGAGCCTTGAGGACACTTTTTCACTCAAAGGCGATGTGGTGGGCTTCGATCTGACCGGCATTCTCGACAGCGAGGCCGACAAGGAACGGATGGCGATCCTGTCCTATCTTTTCCGCCGGGTCGAGCGCGAGATCGAGGACCGCCGCCCCACCATCATCGTGATCGACGAAGCATGGAAGGCCCTCGACAACGCATATTTCGCCGCACGGCTGTCGAACTGGCTGGTGACCGCGCGCAAGCAGAACACCGTCGCGGTGATGATGACGCAATATGCCAGCCAGCTTGAGCGCACCCGGACCGGCAAGACCATCGTCGAAGCCGTTCCGACGCAGATCCTGCTGCCCAATATCCGCGCGCAGCCTGCGGACTACGCCATGCTGAACCTCACGGAGAAGGAGCTCGACGTCCTTCTCAACACGGGCAGCAACAGCCGCCTCGCACTGATCCGCGACGATCAGGGCTCAATCGTCGTCGATGCCGATCTGAGCACGCTTGGACCCAATCTCACCATCCTTGGCGGCATGGAGAAAGGCGAGGCGCTCGTCGGCGCCGATTACCGCGACCGCCCTGATTTCTGGAGGCTTTCATGATCCGTACCCTGTTTCTTCTCACCGCGCTCTGCGCTTTGGCCTCCTGCGCCCAGTATCAGGAACCGCAGGCAAACTGCTTCACCTTCCTGGCCTCGACAGCCCCTGTCGCGCCTGATTGCACCTTCACGCCTCTAGATGCGCCGGAGGGCGACATTGAAGTCTAGCCTGCCTCATATCCTGGCACTTTGCCTGCTGCCCAGTCTGGTCGCCGCACAAGGCGTGCCTACCAATGACAGTGGGCTGACCGCGCGTGATATCGTCGAGACCGGCGATCGCGAGGCAGACTTGGCCCTTCAGGCCGACAAGCTTGCCGTGCGCGAACTCATCGCCGAGATCGAACGGGAGCAGCTGGAAACCCTCCGACGCATCCTCGATGCCCAGACCAGCTTCGGCGGTCAGGGCTTGCCGGCTATGGTCTCGGGGCTGGAAAGCGGCAGCGGCGATCCCGACCGCGCCGTGGAAGCCGTCTATGGCACGGGAGAAATCGATCCCAATCCCGGCGGCGCACAGATGTTCGGGGATGCGTCTGAGACCATCGAGCAGCTCATCATCCGCGTGGCTCAAGAAACCAGTGGCTTTGCGGGTGTTGGCCGCGCAGGGCTCTCCCCCGTCCAATGGCGCGCGTTGCTGCAAGCGCTGATCTGGCAGGAAAGCCGGTTTACGATTGGGGCACGGTCTCCCGTTGGCGCCTATGGTCTCACCCAGATCATGCCTGGCACGGCCAGCGATCTCGGCATCAACCCAGAATACTATGACAGCCCCTATCTGCAGGTGCATGGCGGCGCGCGCTATCTCGCAACCCAACTGAACACATTCGATGGCAACATCATCAACGCCCTCGCGGCCTATAACGCCGGACCCGGCCGGGTTTTCGAGTATGGCGGCGTGCCACCCTTCCGCGAGACCCAGCACTACGTCCAGGTGATCCCCGAACGCTATAACCTCTATTTGACCCGTATCGGCGGGATCGAAGCGCTTGGCACGATCGACCCCGCGCTTCTGGCCAATGCCAACCTCTCGCTCACTGGGCACGGCGCGGCCTTCTATGGCAACAACTCACCCGCCGCGATCAGACAAGCCGCCCTGCGTATTGCGGATATCGTCGAACGGATTTCCGAGACCGAGGATGTGCAGGAGAGCGTTGCGCTCAACACTTATGCCCGCGCCGAACTCGTGCGTCTCGTGGCCGCCCGCATCCGGCTTCAGGCCGCCCGCACCCGCGTACTCTCCGCCGAAGAGCTGGCCCAGGCCAGCGCCCGCATGGCCGAAGGCGCGTTCATGGATTTTACGATCAGGGAGATTGAATGATGGGACATCTGCTCTTGAGGACAGCTTTGGTCACAACGCTTGGCATTGGCTTGCAGTTCAGCGCACTACCCCCTGTCGCAGCACAAGGCGTGCCAGTCGTCGATACCCAGAACATCGCGCAAAACATCCAGCAGCTCCGGCAGATGATCGAAGACGAGATCCTGCAAAACGAGCAGCTGACGCAGCTCCGCGAACAGCTTGCCACACTCACGGATCAACTCGCGGAGCTGCAAAGAACCTATGAAGCGCTCACCCGACTTGCCGAGCTTCCCGAAATCATCCGGACGGAAATGGAAGACGAGTTGAACGGTCTGCTCGACCAAGAGTTCGGGGACATCCTCGCCACGATTGAGGCGATCAAGAATGGGGATTTCTCGGGCCTGTCCGGTTCTGGCGCAGGCGAAATCGAAACCCAGATGGACCGGGTGCTGGCCGATCTCGGCTTCGATGAAGACACCCTCTCGGAAATGGCCACCAGCGGCAATCCCGGGGCCAACCGCGTGGCGACGCAGGCCACGACCGGTGCGCTCGTCTCGGCGGCGGCCCAGAACAGCTATGAGGATGCCGGCCAATCGCTCGAGCGGGTAGACCGCCTTGTCGGGCTCATCGACGACATGGAAGAGCTCAAGCAAAGCGTCGATCTCAACACGCGCGTGACAGCTGAATTGGCCATCGCCCTCGTGGCAATGTGGCAGCTGGAAGCGATTCAAACCGTGGGCGATGGCACGGGCGGCGTGATCGATGCCGCCACCATCGCCGAAGAGCAGCGCTTCATGGATTTCACGTT
This sequence comes from Salipiger sp. PrR003, assembly GCF_010500785.1. Lineage (NCBI taxonomy): Bacteria > Pseudomonadati > Pseudomonadota > Alphaproteobacteria > Rhodobacterales > Roseobacteraceae > Salipiger > Salipiger sp. PrR003. Next base: position 5,513 of record NZ_JAAGOV010000035.1, on the reverse strand, counting down.
ACCGGACCTCCGGGCAGACTGATCGTGGGGGCATGAATGGTGGCGAGTGAACAAGAGATCATCGAGGAAGAACTGGTCTACGGTGCCCTGCGCCGTGAACGGCTTTGGCAGCGTCTTGGCCTGATAGGCCTTGTCTTCGGCATCATCGGCTGTCTGAGCGCGGCAGCTGTCTCGATCCTCGATGTCGATCCGCCCCCCGTCGTTGTCCCCTATGATCCCGCCACCGGCTTTGCACTCCCCGAGGCCTCCGTTGGGGCCACATCCGTCACCGCCAACCAGGCGATCATCGAGGCTGAGGTCTTCCGCTATGTGACCGACCGGGAGGTCTACAATCAGCTCGACAACGATCTGCGCATCCGCAGCGTCCTGCGCCGCTCGGACGGGGCCGCCGAAAGCGGGCTGCGCCAGATCTGGAACAGCGCAAATGAGACCTATCCGCCGACCGTCTATGGCCCCAACGCCAGGCTCGACGTGGAAATTCTCAGCATCAACCGGATCGGCAGCAACCGCGCCACGGTGCGCCTGCGCAAGCGTCTGACCTCCATCAACGGCACCCAAACCGGGCTCTTCACCGCGACCCTTCTCTTCGAGTTCCGTCCCGAAACCCGTCGTTCCATCGATGAGGTCTGGACCAACCCGTTTGGGTTCACTGTGCTCGAATATTCCATCCGCTCCGACAGATTGGAGAATTAGTTTGATCAATAAGTTCTTTGTTGCTGCCATATTTGTTTTGCTGCCCGGCCTTGCCTTTGCCGAAGCGATCCCGCGCGGTGGTCCAAATGACAGTCGTGTGCGGCTGGCCACCTACCAGGAAGGCCAGGTCTACCGCATCAGCGTCTCGCTCACCCATGTGACGACGGTCGAGTTCGGCGAGGGCGAAAGCATCCGCTCGATCATCGCGGGCGACACCGAGGGCTTCGAGATCGACGGCGTCCCGGGCGGTCAGGCCTTCGCGATCAAGCCTGTGGCGCGCGGGGTGCATACCAATGTGACAGTCTATACGAACCGCCGGAGCTACTACTTCAACGTCCAGGAGGTCCGCAGCCCAACCTTCTACGTGGTGCAGTTCCGCTATCCGGAGGACGATGCGCGCCCGACCCGGGCCATCGCGGCCCAAGCCCCAAACTACAATTACGGTGCCAGCGCGCGGACCGAGTTCACGCCCACCCGCATCTGGGATGACGGGACGTTCACCTATTTCGCGTTTCCAAGAAACGCCCCTGTGCCCGCGATCTTCCGCTACGCGGGCGGCCGTGAACGCACGGTCAACACGCAAACCCCTGAGGACGGCGTGATCCGCGTCAGCGGCATAAACCGCCAATGGGTCCTGCGACTGGGCGAAGAGGTGGTCTGCATCGAGGCAATCCCGCCCGCGGAGGCCGCCTCATGAGCGATACCGAGAACACCGAGCTGGAAAAACGCCTCGCCGCCCTTGAGAAAGGCAATGCGCGCACCCCCTCGGCGGCGCAGCGACGATCGCCCCTTCTCGCGCTGATCGTGGTCCTCGTCATCGTCGCGGGTGGTGCCCTGCTTTATCTCCTCTCACAGCCCGACGAAGAGGAAGCCTTGCCGACGGCCACCCCGGACGTCTTCCAAAACGAGGGGGACGGCTTTGGCGCTATCGAGACCTTGCCCCCGCCCGAGCCCGAGGTTGTGTTTGTCGGACCGGATCCAGTCGCGCCCAACGCGGAGCTTCTGGCGCAGATCACCGCGCTGCAGGCTCAGATCGAGGAATTGCGCAACGCCCCCGAACCGGTCGTCGAGGAAGACACCGCCGCCGCAGAGGCGATCGACGCGCTGACCGCCCAGATCGCTGCGCTGCAAGCCGCCTCGGAAGCCGCACAGCAACGATTTCAGGACGAACTGACGGCGCGGGATCGCAGCCTTGAGCAATTACGCATGGATCTGGAACTGGCCCAACTCGAGGCCAATCGCCCGCAACCCGCCCCAGCGGGCCCCACGGAAGATGAGCTGCGCGCACGCGAGCAAGAGCGACTGCGCCGCGAGGAAGAAGCCCGGCGCATGGCCGAGCTGGAGCGCCGCGCAGGGGAGGAACGCGCCTTTCAGGAGCGGCGCATCGCCTCGCCCACCATCGCTTTTGGCGGTGCCTCCGGAGCGAATGAAACGGCTCTGACCGAACGCACTTTTGGCGAGGTGACAGATTTCGTGCTGAACGGTGCGTTGCCTTCCACCGTGACGCAAGCCGAGGTGATCGCCAATCCCTCCAACACGATCATCCAGGGCACCATGATCCAGGCCGTCATGGAAACCGCTCTCGACAGCTCACTGCCTGGCCAGACCCGTGCCGTTGTCTCCGAAGATGTCTACAGCGTCGATGGCGCGCGCCTCCTGATCCCGCGCGGATCCCGTCTCATCGGGCGCTACCGCGCCGGCGTCGATATCGCGCAGCGCCGCGTCACGATCGCCTGGGATCGGATTATCCTGCCCGACAACCAGACCGTCCAGATCAGTTCATTCGGGGGTGATGAACTGGGCCGTTCTGGCGTCACGGGTTTCGTGGACACACGCTTCGCCGAGCGTTTCGGGTCGGCCGCCCTGATCTCGCTGATCTCCGCCGCGCCAAGTGCCGCCGCCTCCGAGGTCCAGGATGAGACTGCCGCCGACGTTCTCGAAGACGTTGGCGATGATCTGGCAGATGCCACGGACAGCGTCATTGGCGATTACCTCTCCATCGGCCCCGTCATCTATGTCGACCAGGGCGCCCGCGTCACGGTCATGGTCGACCGCGATCTGGAGATATTCTGAGCCCATGTCGCTGAGCTATCTCGAAACCTCCCTGGACCGGATCAACGCCGCCGCTCGCGACGATGTCATCGAGATTTGCATCAACCCAGACGGAACCTGCTGGGGCGAATTCCAGGGCGATCACTTCATGCGCGCGCTGGATCAAAGGCTGACGGGCGTTCAGGTCAGGGACCTTGGCAACCAGATCGCGTCCTCTGCCAACACCACGATGAGCAAGGACCGCCCCATCGTCTCGGTCTCGATCACCTACAAGGGTCGCCCGATCCGCGCACAGGTCATCACCCCGCCTGCCGTGCTCTCGGCCATGTCGATTAGCCTGCGGTTCTTCTCAAGCCTGCCACTCGACGGCATTGCGCTCGATTTTCTCTACGGCCAGGAGCGCAAGCTCGAAGACCTGCGCATCGAAAAGAAGCACGCCTTGCGCGCCGTCGTGGCAGCGGGCGTGATCGATGACGCGCTTGCCTTCTGCGTCGAGAACAAGCTCAACATGATCGTCTCGGGCGGCACCTCCACCGGCAAGACGGTTGCAGCGCGGAAAATCCTCTCTCATGTGCCTGCTGAGGAGCGCATCGTCACTATCGAAGAAGCCGCCGAGCTTCTTCCGACCCAGCCGAATGCCGTGACCCTCATCGCCAATCGCGACGCGGAATTCCAATCCGCCGATGTGCTTCTCACCGCCACGCTGCGCATGCGCCCCGACCGGATCATCCTCGGCGAGGTGCGCGGCAAGGAGGCCATGACCTTTCTGGAAGCCATCAACACCGGCCATGGCGGCTCGATGACCACGCTGCATGCCGAAACCCCGCAACTCGCCGTACAGCGGCTCGCGATCGCTGCACTCAAGACCGAAATCCCGATGACCTATGCCGACATGATCCAGTACATCGAAAATTCCATCGATGTGATCATCCAGGCCGGTCGCCATGACGGCAAACGCGGCATCACGGAATTCTACCTCCCCGGCGCAAATCAGATCGGAGCTTCCCAATGAAGACCTTTGAATATGAAATCCTCAGTTTCCCCATGACCCGCAAGACCAGTCTCGCCGACATGCAGGCCAGCCTGAATGCCAAAGGTGCGGAAGGCTGGGAGGTCGTGTCGATCAGCTCTTCGGAATTCGCCAATGTCGGGCACACCGTCTTCCTGAAGCGTGAGACCACACCCGCTGGAGTCACGACATGAGGCGGGCGCGTTGCCTCGCCTTGGCTGCGCTGGCCCTAAGCTTGACGCCGACCCTCGCCGTTGCCGAGCGCAACCTAGTGCCAACCCTCGATCGCAGCTTTGACGTCTGTCCGAACCGGCCCGCTGAACCCGTCTGGATGCAGGAGATCCCCCTGCGCCAAGCCTATCAGCGGGTTCTGGTTCAGGACATCTATCGCGCCCAGAATCTCGAGCGGGTCGTCGAGATCGGCAACTGCGACTGCGCGACCCGGTTCCCCTCTTGGGACGCAGCCGAGGCCGAGTTTCATGAGAGCTACGCGAGCGACGAACGATGGGAAATGCTGCAAGCCTCGGACGCCTACAACCGCCGCGCCAACGCCGCCCGTCCGGAAGCCCAGGCCATCTGCGACGTCGCGGGCAATTGGTAAGGAAGCCCCGCGATGAGCGTCGTCACCTATTTCGTTGAAACCTCCCAAGCCTATCTCGACACCGCTGCCGAAACCCAGTTTGGTGCGGTTGCGGCAACGGTCGGCACGCTCCTGGTTTTGGGGACAACGCTGGTGGTGATCCTCGTCAGCATCAACATGATCTATCAATATCGGGCCATGGATGGGCACACAGCCTTCTGGCTCGCGGTCAAGATCGGGCTCATCGGGATATTCGCGACCAATTGGATGCAGTTCAACGCTTTCTCGTCTGCCATTCTCTATGGGATCGACAGTATCGCGGGCGCGCTCGTGGCCTCCGTCGGCGGCGGCAGCCCGGGGCCTTCTGGAACTTTCGCTGAAGAATTCGACCGGCTGATCGCCGAGCTCGGCGATTACCTGAATGCCGCCGGGTCCGAGCTGAACTGGATGGCTGGCGCCATGCTCGACATCGTCGGTGTGCTTCTGCTCTCGATCCTCGGCGGACTGGCCGCCTTCATCCTCGTGGCCTCCCGACTGATGATCGCGCTTCTGATCGGGATCGCCCCGGTGATGATTTTCCTGACCCTCTTCGAGGTGACCAAGGATTATTTCGCGCGCTGGTTATCCGCGCTTATCTCATTCGCGATCTACCCTATCGTGGTCGCAGGGGTCTTCGCGACCATCACCGGGGTGGCCTCGGCTCTCATAGGTGAGTTGGGTGATCCGGAAGGGGCTTCCAACATCGGCGCGCTCATACCCTTCTTTATGATGGTGCTCATGGCCAAAGGGTTCATAATCGCAACACCCTTCATCGTCCGCGCGATTTCCGGCAACATCATGATGCCCGCCCTCTCCGGTGGCCTCGGCGGCGGATACAATTTTGCCCGCGCCGCCATGGGCAGCCAGCAGGCCTACAACCGCTACCTGATCGGAGGCGCAAGCGGTGCGGAATACGCAGCCCTCAGGGCGCGGCAGTTCTTTGGCGTGCAGCAGATGCCGGCGAGGCAAGGCATGGGTCAGACGGGTTCCACAGGCGGCACAGGGTCCGCAGACTCAGGGTCAAAAATGCTAGCGCAGCTGGCGAGATTGGGTCGACTGGGGCGACGGTGACGGTGACGGTGACGGTGACGGTGACGGTGACGGTGACGGTGACGGTGACGGTGACGGTGACGGTGACGG